>JAKJFO010000118.1 GCA_022704885.1 Candidatus Rifleibacteriota bacterium
GAGGGCACTCCCCTGCCCCGCCAGCCCTCGAACATAATTTCATAAGTTTATCAGGAGAAAACTATGAACCTCAAACCACTTAACGACAGAGTTATCGTAAAACCGAAAGACGCCATCGAAAAATCAAAGGCGGCGTAATCCTTCCCGATACAGCCAGCAAGGAAAAGCCGATCGAAGGTACTGTAATTGCAGCCGGCCCCGGCAAGCTGACTGACGAAGGCAAGCGCACTCCGCTCGAAGTCAAAAAAGACGACAAGATCATCTTCTCAAAATACGCCGGAACTGAAATCAAGGTCGACGAAGAAAGCTATCTGATCCTGCGCGAAGAAGACATTCTCGCCATCATCAACTGATAAGATCACAAGGCAAACAGGAGTAAACCAAATGACTGCCAAGCAGCTCAAATACTGGACAGAAGCCCGCAAATCTCTCGAAACCGGCGTTGACCTCGTAGCCAACGCAGTTCGCGCCACCCTCGGCCCCAAGGGTTGTTATGCCATCCTCGACAAGAAATTCGGCAGCCCGACCGTCACCAACGACGGCGTGACCATCGCCAAAGAAATCGAAGTCGAAGATAAATTTGAAAACATGGGCGCCCAGCTGGTTAAAGAAGTCGCCAGCAAAACCAACGACGTCGCCGGCGACGGCACCACCACCGCCACCGTTCTTGCCCAGGCCATCGTCCATGAAGGCTTCAAAAACGTTACCGCCGGCGCTAACCCGAGCTATGTAAAACGTGGCATCGAAAAAGCTGTTGACGCTATCGTCAAAGAGATCAAAAATCTCTCCAAGAAAATCGACGACAACAAAGACAGCGTCGCCCAGGTGGCTACCATCTCTGCCCGTGACCCCGAAATCGGCAAAGTCATCGCCGAAGCCATGGACAAAGTCGGCAAAGACGGCGTTATCACCGTTGAAGAAGCCCAGAGCTTCGACACCACTCTCGAATTCGTCGACGGCATGGAATTCGACAAGGGCTATGTCAGCCCCTACATGGTTAACGATCAGGAAAGAATGGAAGCGGTTCTTGAGAACCCCTACATTCTCATCACCGAAAACAAGATCAACAACCTCAAAGAAATCCTGCCCCTGCTCGAAAAGATCGTTCAGGTCAACAAGCCCCTGCTCATCATCGCTGAAGACATCGAAGGCGAAGCACTGGCAACCCTGGTCGTCAACAAGCTGCGCGGCACTTTCAACTGTGTCGCCGTCAAGGCACCCGGCTTCGGCGATCGCCGCAAAGCCATGCTCGAAGACATCGCAGTTCTCACCGGCGGCCAGAAGATCAGCGAAGATCTCGGTATGAAGCTCGACAGCGCCACCATCAACATGCTTGGCCAGGCCAAAAAGGTCGTGGTCAGCAAGGAAATGACCACCATCGTCGAAGGCTGCGGCGACGCCAAGGCCCTCAAGAACCGCATCAACCAGATCAAAGCCGAAATCGAACACAGCACCAGCTCATACGACAAGGAAAAGCTGCAGGAACGCCTGGCCAAGCTCGCCGGCGGCGTTGCCGTGATCAAGGTCGGTGCTGCTACCGAAACCGAAATGAAAGAACGCAAGACCCGCGTTGAAGACGCTCTCAGCGCTACCCGCGCTGCGGTTGAAGAAGGCGTCGTCGCCGGCGGCGGCGTAACCTACATCAACGCCCTGCCAGCTCTCGACAAGCTCGAAAAGAACTGCGACGAAGACGAAAAGATCGGCATCAATACCGTTCGCAAAGCTCTCTTCGCCCCGATGCGCATGATCCTGAGCAATGCCGGTCTCGAACCCGCGGTCATCATCGAAAAGGTCAGAGCCCACAAGGGCAATGGCTACGGCTACGACGTCGTCGCCGATGATTACACCGACATGTTCAAAGCCGGTATCATCGACCCCGCCAAGGTAACCAGATCAGCTCTGCAGAACGCCTCATCGATTGCAGCGATTCTGCTGACCACTGAAGTTCTCGTCGCTGAAGCCCCCGAGAAAAAAGCGAAAGCAGCCGCTCCCGAAATGGATATGGACTACTGAGCATGAATGACTGTCCCCCCGGCATTCGCTGCCGGGGGGGCCTTCATGATTAAGGCAATGAACGAATCTTCACTACTGCAGGCGGCACTCGCCGACTCCGAAATCACCGACAACAGCCTCAACGAGCGCCAGAAAACGGTTCTGCGTGAGGTCTGCGACACCTTCATTTCCACCGGAATCCCGGTAGGGTCGCGTAATCTGTCGAAATCAAGTCAGCTCGCCTGTTCTCCCGCTACTCTGCGCAACGAAATGGCCGACCTCGAGAGCATGGGCTACCTTTATTCGCCTCATACCTCGGCCGGCCGTGTGCCCACCGAAAAGGGCTACAAATTTTACGTCAATTTTCTCGTCGAATTCGAACGCATCAGCCAGCTTGAAGAAGCACTGATCGGTAAAATCGCCGAAATCTCGCACGAGACCCACAACCGCCAGCAGGATATTTTAAAATCCGCCATCAGATACGCCTGCCAGAAAACCAATCTCGCCGGCGTGCTGCTGGCCCCGCAGCACGGCAAAAACTCGCTGCGCTCGATCAAACTTTTCAGAGTGCTCGAAAACAAGGCTATGCTGGTTACTGTCGATGATTTCGGCAATATCAACGACCAGATCGTCAATATTCCCGGCGAAACCAGCGACGATGTTCTTGAAAAGCTCTCGATTCTGCTCAACGCCCAGCTCTGCCAGCAGCAGTTCCATCAATACGAGCAGGATTACATCGAAAAGACACGCCACATCATCTCACGCTACAATAATCTGCTGTCACAACTGGTCAAAAAGGTTCAGGATTCAGCTGCCGACCCAGATTCCGACGCACTGTTTCTCGACGGTCTCGTCAACTTTTTTGATCAACCAGAATTCAACGACCCTGAAAAGATCAGACAGATGGTCAGCCTGCTCGACCACAAGGAAAACCTGCTGCATCTGCTGGCAAAATCTCTTGATAGCAAGCGTGAGATTGTGGTAAACATAGGCTCTGATTCTGGACTGGCAATCAAGGATGTTTCGCTGGTTGCAGCCCGGTATCGCGGGCCCAACCGCTCGGTCGGCCGAATCGGTCTGATTGGCCCCCTGCGTATGGACTACGGTCGCGTCGTGGCCACTCTGGCCCGGTTGTCGAACACTCTCAGCAAGCTCCTGGTTGGCCAGGGCGAAGCAAAATGACCAACTCTTTTTAAAGGTGACCCTGAAATGATGCAAAAAGATATTAAAGCCGAAACTCCTGCCAGCAAAGAATCTGAAGCTGTTGCCGAAGATAACGCAAACCAGGAAGAAGGGAAGAACGCAGGCGAAGCTGGCGCTGATGCGAAAGCAGCCGCCCCGGCCGATGCCGCTGCATCAGCAGCAGCCGGCAATGAACCGTCTGACGAGACTGACAAGCCTGTCGATAACGAAAAGAAGCTTGCCAGAGAGCTCGAAGACATGAAGCAGCGCTGTTTCAGGGCGCTCGCCGACTACCAGAATCTGCAGCGCCGCACGGCCAAAGAGCAGCTCGAAGCACGCGGACGCGGCGTCGAGGATTTCCTTAAAAGGCTGCTGCCAGTCATCGATACGCTCGACAAGGCCATGGAACAGATCAGCAAAAGCAACATCGATAAAAAAATAATCGATGGCCTCGAAATGTTTTCGATCCAGTTCTCCGATGTCCTCGAAAAAGAAGGCCTCAAAGGAATCAACGCCAAAGGCCAGAAGTTCGACCCGCACTTTCACGAAGCAATGTGCAAACGCAGCGTAGAAGACCAGGACGACGAAATCGTGCTGGCCGAATTCGAAAAGGGTTATATGTTCAAGGAGCGCGTCCTGCGCACCGCCAAGGTAGAAATCAACCAGAAATAATCTGTTAAACAGAAACAGGAGGAATATAAATGTCAAGGGTTATCGGTATCGACTTAGGTACTTCCAACTCCGCCGCTGCAGTTATTGAGGGCGGCAAACCGGTTATCATTCCGAGCGCCGAAGGCAATTCAATCGGCGGCAAAGCTTTTCCGAGCGTTGTTGCTTTTACCAAAGACGGTCAGCGCCTGATCGGCGAACCGGCCCGGCGTCAGGCGACCACCAATCCCGATCGCACCATCATCGCAGTAAAACGCAAGATGGGCACCAAGGAAAAGATCAAGGTCGACAGCAAAGAATACACACCACAGGAAATTTCAGCCTGCATTCTGCAGAAGATCAAGGCTGACGCCGAAGCTTTTTTGAATGACAAGGTCACCGGTGCGGTAATTACCGTTCCGGCCTATTTCGATGACGCACAGCGCCAGGCCACCAAAGACGCCGGTGCTATCGCCGGCATCGAAGTCAAGCGCATCATCAACGAACCAACCGCAGCTGCTCTTGCTTACGGTCTCGACAAAGAAGGCGAACGCAAGATTCTGGTATTCGACCTTGGCGGCGGCACACTCGACGTCACCATTCTCGAACTCGGCAGCGGCGTTTTTGAAGTTCTCTCGACCAACGGTGACACCAAGCTCGGCGGCACCGACATGGATAACACGATCATTCAGTGGATCATCGGCGAATTCAAAAAGACCGAAGGCATCGACCTGTCGAAAGATTCGATGGCTTATCAGCGCGTAAGAGAAGCAGCTGAGCGCGCCAAGATCGAGCTCTCGACTACCACCAGCACCGACATCAACCTGCCGTTCATCACAGCCACGGCCGAAGGTCCCAAGCACATGGTGATGACCATAACCCGCTCGAAGCTTGAAGAACTGATCGACTCAGTTGTTGAACGCTGCAAGGCCCCGATCGACAACGCCCTCAATGACGCCGGCCTCAAGCGCGGCGAAATCGACCATATCATCATGGTCGGCGGCCCGACCCGCATGCCGATCATCCAGAATCTTCTCAAATCACACTTCGGCAAAGACCCTGAAAGAGGCGTCGATCCGATGGAATGCGTCGCCATGGGCGCCGCTATTCAGGCCGGTATTCTCGGCGGCGAAGTCAAAGACGTTCTGCTGCTCGATGTAACTCCTCTCTCTCTCGGCATCGAAACCCTCGGTGGCGTAATGACCACCCTGATTCAGCGCAATACGACGATTCCGACCAAAAAAAGCCAGGTTTTCTCGACCGCTTCTGACAACCAGCCCGCAGTTTCCGTGCATGTTCTGCAGGGTGAACGCCAGATGGCAGCCGACAACAAGACCCTCGGCCGCTTTGACCTGGTCGGCATTCCGCCGGCACCACGCGGTGTCCCGCAGATCGAAGTCACTTTTGACATCGACGCCAATGGTATAGTCAACGTTTCAGCCAAGGATCTCGGCACCGGCAAGGAACAGGCGATCACCATCACCAACAGTTCCGGTCTCAACAAAGACGAGATTGACCGCATGGTTAAAGAAGCCGAACGCCATGCCCAGGAAGACGCCAAGCAGCGCGAATCGATCGAAACCGTCAACACCGGCGAAAGTCTGGTTTATCAGACAGAAAAAACGATCAAGGAACTTGGCGACAAGGTTCCGGCCGATCTCAGAAACGAAGTTGAAGGCAAGGTTGCCGAACTCAAAAAAGCTCTCGAAAGCAAAGACGTCGATATGATCAAGAAAAAAGTCGAAGAGCTACAGACCACCGCTCAGAAACTTGGCGAAATGATCTACAAAAACGCCCAGGCTTCACACGCTGATGCCCAGCATCAGCCGAATCCGGAGCAGCAGAGCCAGGGTGGCCAGAAAGCCGCCGGCGAAGACGAAAACGTCGTCGACGCCGAATTCAAAAAAGCAGACTGACAATGAAACAGGCCGTGGGCGTGTATGCCCACGGCCGCTTACTTGACCGCGAACCTGAGTTAATTTGACGGCCAGAGTTTCAGACAGAGCATGATACGCCTTCAAGGGAGAATTTAATGGCCAAGCGTGATTATTACGAAGTCCTGGGAGTGCCCAAAAACGCCGATGAAAACGAAATCAAAAAGGCGTTTCGCAATCTGGCACGCCAGTTTCATCCGGACGTCAACAAGAGCCCGGACGCTGTAGAAAAATTCAAAGAGATAAACGAAGCCTATCAGATACTCTCTGACCAGCAGAAAAGAGCGGCCTACGACCAGTTCGGCCACGCCGGCATCGACCCGAACAGCTTCAATTATCAGGACATGGGCGGCTTCGGCGGATTCGGCGATATCTTCGGCGATATTCTTTCCGACTTTTTCGGTGGTGGCGGCAGCGGCGGCCAGCGACGCGGCCCAAAACGCGGTGCCGACCTTCGCTACGACCTCGAAATTACTTTCGAAGAAGCAGTTTTCGGCTGTGACAAAAACATCACCATTCAAAAGTCTACCCGCTGTACCACCTGTTCCGGTTCTGGTGCCGAAACCGGCAGCAGCCGCAAGCAGTGCCCGGTCTGCAAGGGCCGAGGCTCTATCTCGCTGGCTCAGGGCTTTTTCTCAATTCAGCGCACCTGTCACCAGTGTCAGGGCGAAGGCGAGATTATCGACAAACCATGCCAGGCCTGTAAAGGCAGCGGACGCATCAAACATTCGCAAAAAATCGATGTCAAGATTCCTCCGGGAGTCGAAACCGGAAGCAAACTCAAGCTGGCCGGCGAAGGCGAACCCGGCGAAAAGGGCGGGCCGAACGGCAGTCTCTATATCTTTCTGAGCGTCGGCAAGCACGATTTCTTCGAGAGAATCGGCGATGACATCATCTGCGAAAAGAACATAACCTTTCCTCTCGCCGCCATTGGTGGCGAAGTCGAAGTGCCCACTCTCAAGGGCGTCGTTAAAATCAAGATTCCCGAAGGCACCCAGACCGGCAAGATTTTCAGACTGCGCGGATACGGCGTCAAATCACTGCGCGGCGGTCAGGGCGACCAGCTGGTCAAGATCTTCGTGCGCACGCCGACCGAACTCAACGCCCGCCAGCGCGAGCTTTTGCTGATGCTCGCCGAAGAAGACCCTGAATCGAAAGCTACCGGCATCGGTTCCGGCAAATCCTTTTTCGACAAGGTCAAAAAAGCTCTCGGCGGCTGACAGAAAGCCAATTCAAAACCGGCAGACCTCCCAGTGTTCTGCCGGTTTTTTTCGTGGCGTTTTCAATTTTGTTTTTTTCTGATATGTTTAATTGTAGGACATGATGAAAAAGTTGTTAATCATACTTCTGCTCGTTTTTGTGCCCTGCACGCTGCAGGCACAGATGCAGCTGTTTCGCGAGCCTCTGCCACCGGCGACCCCTGGAGCACAGCAGGAATATCAGATATACAATGCGCTGGGTGACGAGCTCGATCACAAAATCGAAGATCTGCGTGATACAGCCTACGCCATCGGTGCGACACGCGAGCAAAAAACCGATCTGGCTGCATTTCTCCTGAAAAAAATCATGTTGCGAGTAAACCTCAGCTACGAAGAAAACGAAGACCTGATGCTTGAAGCTGCTAAGCTCGCTCCTGACAATATCATCGTCGAGACATTCTGGGGCGACCTGCTGTATTTCAAGGGCAATTACGAGAAAGCGCTCGAGCATTTCGAGTATGTACATGGGCGAACACCCGATGATATGCAGATAATTGGCAAAATCGGCCTGGCCGCGGTGCAGATGATGGATTACGAGAAAGCGATCGAATTTCTCGAAAAAGCGGCCAACGTCTTCCCTGATTCATTTTTCATTCTTTTCTACCTCGGCAAAAGCAACTATGAACTGCACTACTTCGAAGAAGCTGTCAGCTGGTGGGAGCGCGCCCTCGATGCCACCCAGGATGAAAACCAGAAAGCTGCAGTGAACGAAGCGATCAACCGTGCCCGCGAACAGATGGCTTCGACCGATGGTTCTTCGAGCGTCGAAGACCGGCGTTTTGTCGTGCATTTTGCCGGAGATTCGCGCGATGACCTCGGCGACATCACCTTTGAAGTGCTTTCCGAAGTCTTTTATCAGGTAACCAGGTCACTCAATTTTCATCCCGACGTCAAGATAAACGTAATCTTCTACCTCACCGAAGACTATTATAAGGTGAGCCGAGACTGGTCAGCCGCTTCAGCGCAGGGCATAAAGATCATGGTTCCTCTCAAGTCTGGCTACAAAAGCGAAGAATACGTAAAAGGCCTGCTCGCGCACGAATTCACACATACCATCATTCATCTGCGCACCAACAACCGCTGCCCGCTCTGGCTCAACGAAGGCATTGCGCAGTATCAGGAATTCGCCGCCGCCAACGGTTCGCCTGATGAGATGCGTTCAGATTACAACAGCATAGTCGAGAATGAATTCATCGATGGTGGTAAGGTCGTCAAGCTGAACCGGGTTCCGAATCTGCTCAACAGTTCTTCGCGCAAGGACGTTCTGCGCGGCTACATAGGCTCATACCTGGCCGCCCGCTGCCTGGCCGACTATTATGGCGAGCGCGCTTTCGACACGATTCTGTCTGCGCTTGGCGAGGGCAAAACTTTCGACGAAGCGATGATCGATGCGACAGGCCGCGACATGGATCACTTTCAGAGTCGCTTCGAAGACTGGGTGAACAAGCTTTAAGTTCAAGTTTGTCTGGATTCTTGCCGGAAATGGCGTTATAATCACGGCAAACGAACCTGGACCAACAGCCATGCGGCCTGCCGGCGAAAGATTATATCTCTACCTCAACTCGCGCATGATTTTTTTCATGCTGTTCGCCATGCTCTGTGGATGGCTCGGCGGCGAAAGTCTCGGTGCTCTTAGTCACGCCGTCCCCTGGATGTTCGGCTACATGACCTTCGTCACCGCACTCAAGACCAGCTGGAAAGACCTCGGAATAATCTTCAGAAAGCCGCTGCCCCTGATCAGCATTGTAGTTCTGCAACATTTGCTGATGCCTGTTTTTGCAAGCATTTTCAGCAACCTGCTTTTTTCCGGCCGCCAGGAACTTATACTCGGCTATATATTGATGGCCGCGCTGCCAGTCGGAATCACGGCAATAATCTGGACCGGTATGGGAAAAGGCGATGTAGCCCTTGGTCTGACAGCTGCCACGGTCGACACCCTTCTCAGCCCGCTTATCGTGCCGGCCGTATTGTTGATATTTGCCGGGCAGCAGGCGGTAATCGACTATAACTCGATGATACGCGGACTTGTATTCATGATCGTCCTGCCGTCGGTCATGGGGTTGACGGTCAACGATCTGAGCCACGGTTCATTTTATCAACGAAATATCAGATATCTTGGCCTGCCTTCTTTTTTCTGCATGTGCTTTGTGATAACCATAAACGTAGGCATGGCGCAGAAATCGGCCGCCGACATGTTCAGCAAGGCGCCTTTGATCGTTCTACTGACTCTTTGCATGACTTTGACGGGCTTTTTTACCGGCTATCTGCTGGCCAGACTGTTTGGCTTCAAAAAAGAAGCATCGATCACCAGCACATTCTGCGCCGGCATTCGCAATACCAGCGTCGGGCTGGTGCTTGCCATCGGCCATTTTCCAGTCGAAGCGAGCATTCCGGTGCTGGTAGCCATGATGTTTCAGCAACCACTGGCTGCTGTAGCGCAACGCCTGCTGGCGTCGCCGTCAGAACCGGCAACAGGCGCATCGCAAGCCTGATTCAACAAATTTACAACAAAAAGTTGAGAACTTTGCAACTCCGTGCTATGTTGCCCCTTGATACCCGTTGATCGGGTTGTAAATATCAGGTCGCATCGAAAGGAAAGTGAAGTAATGAAAAGCATCGCCGAATTCATGGACATGGTAAAAGCCAGAAACCCGAACGAACCCGAATTTCATCAGGCCGTTCACGAAGTCGTAGAAACCATCTGGGAAGAATATCACAAGAATCCCCGCATGGTTAAAGGCAAGATTCTTGAAAGAATCGTAGAACCCGAACGCGCCATCTCTTTTAGAGTTCCCTGGGTGGATGACAAAGGCGAAATTCAGGTTAACCGCGGTTATCGCGTACAATTTAACAGCGCGATCGGCCCCTACAAAGGTGGCTTGCGCTTTCACCCGAGCGTAAACCTTTCCATTCTCAAATTCCTGGGCTTTGAACAGATGTTCAAGAATGCTCTGACCACACTGCCGATGGGCGGTGGCAAAGGCGGCTCCGATTTCAACCCGAAAGGGCGCTCCGATAACGAAATTATGCGCTTCTGCCAGTCTTTCATGACTGAACTTTATCGTCACATTGGCCCGAACCTCGACGTTCCGGCAGGCGACATCGGCGTCGGCGGCCGCGAAATCGGCTATCTGTTCGGCCAGTATAAGCGCATCGCCAATGAATTCACCGGCGTTTTCACCGGTAAGGGCGCAACCTGGGGCGGCAGCCTCATTCGCCCCGAAGCCACTGGCTTTGGCGCTATCTATTTCGGCATCGACATGCTCAAACGCGCTGGCGAAACCTTCAAAGGCAAGACAGTTGCTCTCTCCGGCTTCGGTAACGTAACCTGGGGCTCGATCAAGAAGCTCATCGAACTCGGCGCCAAATGCGTAACCATCAGCGGTCCTGACGGTTATGTGCATGACGAAGAAGGCTTCAACGAAGAAAAGTGCGAATACCTGCTTGAAATGCGCGCTTCCTGCAATGACCAGGCCGAAGACTATGTCAAAAAGTATCCCAAAGCAAAATTCTATGCAAAACAGAAACCTTGGGGTGTCAAATGTGATATAGCCGTTCTCTGTGCCACACAGAATGAGTGCAACGAAGAAGACGTCAAAAAGCTGGCCGCCAATGGCTGCAAGCTGTTGCTTGAAGTTTCCAATATGGGCTGCACCGCCGAAGGCGCCAAGCTGGCTCACGAAAAGATGATGTTTGCTCCTGGTAAGGCTGTAAATGCCGGTGGTGTTGCGGTTTCCGGCCTCGAAATGACCCAGAACAGCGAACGCCTGAACTGGACTGCCGAAGAAGTCGATGCCAAACTGAAGCACATCATGCATTCGATCCACGAAGCCTGTGTAAAACATGGCAAAGAAGGCGAACGCATCAATTACATCAAGGGCGCCAACGTGGCCGGCTTCATGAAGGTCGCCACCGCGATGCTCGATCAGGGCGTTGTCTGATTCTGATCTGATCGGTTTTTCAGAGCTGCTCTCACAAGAGGGCAGCTCTTCAATATTTAGAGCAATTACTGTCTAAATCTGAAAAAAATGTTTGTCGATGACTTGCGGTTTTATTTTCGTCTGTTATAATTGAATGCAAGGGTGATGGGTACACCCCCAGAAAAATCGATTTACAAGCACATTCGGGTAGGTCTGTGCCGGTGAATCGGGTTTATCGGGTTCTAGTTCTACGGGTAATCCAAACGATTCAGGAGAATTTAGTATGAGGAACAGCACTATCAAGGTTCTCAGCAAACTGCTGTGCATCGTTCTGATCGCCAGCTTCCTGCTGGAAGCACCGTTGATGGCCGAGTACAGCGCCATCAAGGTAAATGTCGGCGGCCAGAGTGTCAACGTGACCCCCGGTCAGTGGGTAACTGTTAATAACGGTGGCAACACTATCCATTACAATGTTCGCTATGTAAATGGTCAGCCGGTTGCTCTCGAAATGGCCCAGTATCTGAAACTGGCTCTGAATGGCCCAAGCGCCACTACTGCAGCCCAGACTTCAACCACTGCAGCCCAGGCCTCTCAGGGTTCCACCGCTGCTCAAGCTTCACAGGGTTCGACTGCCGCTCAGGCCTCTCAGGGCACTGCAGCTCAGGCAGCTGATGCTTCAACCGCTGTAAGCGGTGCCAAAACCGAAGGCAGCTGGATCAAAAACGAACTCAATTCTTATGGCCAGAAAGTTAAAGACAGCTTTACTTCTGGTAAAGAAAGCGGCCAGAATTTCGGCAACAAAACTACCGAAGTCGTCAAAGACGGCGCCGGTAAAGTTGTTGACACCGTTAAAACTGGTGGCAGCAAGATCGGCAATCTGCTCAAGAGCGCAAAAGACAGAATCGCCAATCTCTTCAAGAAAAAACCCGCTACCCCCGAAGTAAAGGGTGGCAGTTCAGACGCTTCTCAGAGCGGCCAGGCCTCTCAGGATGCAGCTCAGAGCGGTCAGACCTCTCAGGAAGGCGCCCAGGCTTCTCAGGACGCTTCACAGAGTGGCCAGACCTCGCAGGAAGGCGCTCAGGCTTCTCAGGATGCCGCTCAGAGTGGCCAGACCTCACAGGAAGGCGCCCAGGCTTCTCAGGACGCAGCTCAGAGCAACCAGGAATCTGGTTCAGTAGCTGACGCTGACAAGAAGGGCTTCCTCAGCAATCTGAAAGACAAGACCACTGGTAAGTTCAAATCAGGTTATGAAGCTGGTAAAGCCATGACCAACCAGGGCGTGCAGAACGTAAAAGACAGCCTGAAATCAGGCTTCAGCGCCAAGAACATCC
>JAKJFO010000119.1 GCA_022704885.1 Candidatus Rifleibacteriota bacterium
TATCAGAATCGCCAGCAATCTCCCGGCAAACGATTCGCCAGAGAAAGTGGTCGGTTGGCGCGAGTCTCGACGTCAAAAGCTGCCTGTCTCACAAGTTTGCTGCGGAGAAACGTTGTCTGCCCGCCAATCTGCCTGTATCAGAATCACCAACAATCTCCTGGCAAACGATTCGCCAGTAGCATAGCAATCAATCAGCGATAGTCCTCGTCACATTATGGGTAAATAAATCCGTTTTATTTCTTTGCGAGGCGAGAAGACGGGATTGCTTTTTCGGAAGCTTGTGACGAGCGTAGCGAGGAATCGCTGAAGAAAAAGCAACCCGGCTGATAGCCGAAGCTTCTTGAATCGACCGGATATTCATAATATTTTTCTGCATTCATTGATAATGTGACAGAGAAAGTGGTCGGGGCAGATTGGCAAGACAAAACAGCCGTCTCGATTGAGACGGCTGTTTTGCGGTCGGGGCGACTGGACTCGAACCAGCGACTTCATGGTCCCGAACCATGCGCGCTACCAACTGCGCTACGCCCCGAAGCGTGAAGTGAGTCTAGCAGATTCTGCGACAAAAAGCAACAATATTTTTGCGATAGCAGGCAAATAGCAAGTTTAATTTTATGGGGTGCAAAACGTGGGCGGGGGTGTTATTATATCTGAGATGAATCAAGTCACTTCCAGTTCCACGGGTTTTGACAAGCTCAAGACCATCTTTTTTCTTGGCCTGACCTGTAATCTGACAACCTTTGTCGGCTGCACCGCCGTCTGGATAACCCTCTCCCGCAACGGGTGGGTTGAAGGGCCCTTAGATACAGTTCTGGCAGTGCTGTCTTACGTGCCGATCTTCATGGCCGACGCCATCAACCACTACACCCTCGGGCGTATCAGGCTCGAGCACCACAAAGGCTGGGATGACGTGCAGATCTCGGTCAAGGGTCGGGAAAAAGTCGCCCGGTTTTATCAGTTTTACCGCTTTGTCTCGATCATGCCGGCTTATCTGCTCGCCGCCGCTTTTGTCTATTCGAATGCGCCAGGCAGCGTTTACGCCGGGCAGCTCAAGATTGCCTTTCTGCTAGCTTTCGCCCTGAATACCGTCAGAGCTTCTTACCTTCTGCAAAGATATATCGCGCCGAGGTTGCCGTCTTACGGTGGCAAATCGCTGTTCAGGCGGTTGCTGATAACTCTGTCAGTCTTCGCCGTCTGGTTCTGGTGGTTTTATGATCAGTCCGGGCAGGCCTTCACCCATAAAGCCATTTTTGGCAGTGGCGTGCTCTATTTTCTGCTTTCCGGGCTGATGCAGCCGCTGCCCGCCAGATTTTCGCTGTTAAAGCCATCTAGAACAGGTGTTGGCCAGGACTTTTTCAAAGTGAACAAGCTTTCTGATGAGCAACTGTATGCCATTCCGGGCAGCGACGCCTTTACCGAAACCGTCAAACAACCGCTTACCGAGGCGGGGTTTCGTGTCCTCGGCAATATTCGCATGCCATTGATCGAACTGCCGCTGTTTCAATCATGGGGCGTCATCATGATCAGCGACGACAACCGTATTCTGGCCCTGTTGCTCGATACCGAAGTAAAAAAAGGGCCCTACCGCTCGCTGCTGTCGTTCGCCCCGAACAAAACCGTCATCACCACCGACTTCGGTTCGGGGCAGGCGCGATTTCCGGCCGATGTCAATTACAAGCTCGTCGAGCGCAGTCTGCAAAAGTCTGAAATGCTCAAACTGCACCGCTCACGCCTGGATTCAAACTTTACCGATCTGAGCGACACAGCCTGGCAGCGTCTCGAAGATCTGGTCAGGCACATACTGCGCTTTCTCGAAAACGAAACGGCCGAAAAGCGCCGCGCCGCAGCAACAAACGACCAGACTTCCCCAGCTGAAAACCCGGTAAAAAATATCGCTCAGCCTCCGGCAGACCAGAACGGAGGCAAACCATGAGCTCTGCTAAAATTGCCGCCATAACAGAACCTGCACGCCGCCCGGTCTTTGCCATAAGACTTTTTCTGCTGCAGATTCTTCTGCTGGCAATAGCCATCGTTTTCATGGCCAGCCAGGAGCTTCACCGCTGGCGGGAGCTCAGTGAAAACCACATCACCACCCGCGCCATAACCATGGTGCGAGCGGTCGAACCCCATGTGGTTAAATTCATCATGCAAAATGACCGCGAAGGCCTCGACCGCATGATCAGGTCGCTGACTTCAGAAGAAATACCAAACAACGATCTGATCAGTGTGCAGATTCTCGACACCGAAATGAACAAACTTTCAGAGTCATCGCCGCACCTGGGCCTCAACAGCGGCGGTTTTTTGCATCTGCCGGCGACCGTAGTCGTCGCCAACCCCATAACCAGTCAGGCAACCGGGCAGCAAACCGGTATACTGCGCATGGTTTTTTCGAACCGCTACTTCGAAGAACGCAGCCGAGCCGTGATCATGTCGACCCTTCTAACCCTTCTGGGCGCAATATTGCTTGCAGCTCTGATAACCTGGCGATTCTCGCGCATGATCGTCGAGCCTGTGACCGCCCTTGCCGAAGCCGCAACGCGAATGGGCACTTCAGAAGCCGAAGTTCAACTCGAACTCGATGCCAACAACGAAATCGGCGGCCTGATCGAAGCCTTCAATCAGATGAGCCTGCGCATCAACGTGCATCTGGCAGAGCTGCGGCAGCAGAATGGCCAACTCGAAAACCGCAATTACGAACTTTCGACTCTGCAGCAGATCGGGCGATCGCTGTCGAGCATTCTTGACCAGGAAATGGTCTACGAAGCCATCGTCGATAATGTCATCAACGTCTTGAGTGGTGTTAAGCGCTGTTCGCTGCTCATTGTCGACGAAAAGAACCAGGAATTCATCTTCAGAGTAACAAAGGGGCTAGACCCTGAGCTGGTGCCCGAGGGCGGCCGCATTGCCATCGACAAGGGCATCGCCGCCAAGGTTTACCATACCGGCGAAGCGGTTCTGCTCAACGACCTCGACAACAGCGATGACCCGCGTCTGCTCGAAGCCGGCAAAGTCATTCGCAGCTCTATCTGCGCCCCGATAATGATTTCGAACCAGGTCATCGGCATACTTTCGCTGAGCAACAAGATTTCTGGGGTTGCGTTCACCGAAACCGACCTGCGACTGGTCGAAGGCGTCGCCATCGAAGCGGCTCTGGCCATCAAAAACGCCCGGTTGTGGCAAGACCTCAAGCGCAAGGTTCTCGAACTCAACACCCTGCACGAAGTCGGCAAGAACCTCGGCCTGATTCTCGACATCAACCGCCTGCTCGAGCTGGTTCTCGACCTGACCGCAAAAGTGCTCGGCGGCGTCAAAACCAGTTCGATCATTCTGCATGATGCCGAAACCGACAGCCTGCAGGTAATGCTCTACAAGGGAAGCAAAAGCGTCGGTTCTCTGCAGCCGATCAAGTCTGGCGAAGGCATAGCCGGCAAGGTGTTCGAACGGGGCGAACCAATAATAATCAACGACTTCAATTCGACCGAGCAGGGCAGTGGCGTTACCGGGCGCAGTTCGATCTGCGTACCCCTGAAAGTCAAAGAGAAAACCATCGGCGTTCTTTCAGTTTCAGACAAAATTTCGGGCGAACCGTTTGACAGCAGTGACCTCGACATGCTGGTAACTCTCGCGTCACAGATATCTGTCTCGCTGTATAACGCCCAGCTTTACGAAGATCTCGAAGCCAGTTATCTCTCGGCCGTGAGGGCTCTGGCCAACTCGATCGACGCCAAAGACGCCTACACCCGTGGCCACAGCGAGCGGGTCGCCCGCTATTCCATGGAAATCGGCCGGGTCATGGGTCTCAGTTCAGATGAAATCAAAAATCTGCACATTGGCGCCCTGCTGCACGATATCGGCAAAATCGGCATTGCCGAAGCGATTATCAACAAAAGCTCGCGGCTGACTGACGAAGAATACCGTGAGATCATGACCCACCCTTCTCGCGGCGCCTCTATCATTGAACCGGCAAAGTTTTTGCGTGAAAAAGTGCCGTTGATCAAGTATCACCACGAACGCTTCGACGGCAAGGGCTACCCCGAAGGTCTCAAGGGCGAAGAGATCCCGCTCATGGCTCGCATCGTCTGCTGTGCCGACTCTTACGACGCCATGACCAGCAAACGGGCCTATCGCGACACCATGCCACTCGAGGAGGCACGCAAAGAGCTGATACGCTGTTCGGGCAGCCAGTTCGACCCGAAGGTCGTCAACGCTTTTCTCGAAGTTCTTTCTGACGAAAATAAAGTTCGCATAATCGAAAATCTGGGAAAATAATGGAAAAAATCTGGAAACTGAAAGAAGTTCCTGAAGAAGTTCTCGGCAGGCTTAGGTCTACCGGGTTTCCGGACCTGCTCTTGAAAATTCTTGTAAATCGCGGCATAACCAATGAAGAAAGTATCGAAAAATACTTTTCGCCGCGCAGCCGCTTTTTATTTTCGCCGTTCGTCATCGACGGTCTGTGCCCGGCTGTCGACCGCATTTTCAAGGCTTTCGAACGTGATGAAAGCATCAGGGTTTACGGTGACCGTGACGTCGATGGTATAACTTCGACGGTATTGCTGAGTGAAACTCTGCGCAGCTTTCACAAGTTCGTCGATTATACCGTGCCGGTCATCGAAGACGGTTACGGCCTGAACCCTGATTATATCGACGTGGCGGCGCGAGACGGCATCAAGTTGATCATCACTGTCGACTGCGGCATCAGCAATCTTGCCGAAGTCGAATATGCCCGCAGCAAGGGCATCGAAGTAATCATCACCGACCACCACGAACCGCCAAGCCAGCTGCCCGACGCAGTTGCCATCGTCGACCCCAAACTGCACGATTCGTGCTGCCCGCAAAAAAACATCGCCGGCGTCGGCGTGGCTTTCAAACTGGCCATGGCTCTCGAAATGGCACGCTCAAACCGATTGTCGAAGCCGATGATAGTCTTCGATTTCAGTGAACACGATATCGCGGTGGTCAGGTTTTCGGCGCGGGAAGGCTTTACGCCGGTCAAACACATCGACCGCGCTGCCATGGCCGGTTGCGTGCCGGTGTTCTTCAGCGAAGCCGAAAGACGCTCGATCAGCGAACTGCTGCCGGCTGTGACGGTGGCAGCCAGTAACGACCCGGCGCTGCGCCCGGTCTTTGTCGACAAGGTCATTGCTGAATGTTTGCCGGATGCGGCTAACCAAAGCAAAGAAGCCTTCAGGAAATCATTGAATCTTGACTGCATCGAGGCCGGCCGGGCTTTGACCCTGATGTATCTCAAGTGCATCGAAGCGCGTCTGCCGGCAGTAAAAGCACTCTGGCACCGCTGTCTCGACATTCTGACAATCGGCACCATCGCCGATATGGT
The DNA here is from genome assembly GCA_022704885.1 of Candidatus Rifleibacteriota bacterium. The sequence continues at coordinate 5,336 of JAKJFO010000119.1, forward strand.
GCCACTGCATGGCGAAAACCGCACTTTTGCTCAGATGGGCCTCAAATTCGTCGGCAAAAGCAAGCGACTCGGTCTGGCCAGCCTGTTCAACGCCCTTGGCTGGAAAAATCGCCAGGTTACCGAACGCGATATCAGCTTCAGTATTGCACCGATTCTCAATGCTTCCGGGCGATTGCGCACCGCGGAACTGGCGATTGAACTGCTCGGCACGACGCACGCCGGCCGGGCAGAAGAGCTGGCGAAACAGCTTCTTGAATTGAACAACGAGCGCAAAAAGCTGGGAGAAGAATGCTACAATGGCGTCAAACGTTATCTGATCGAACAGAACGATCTCGACAACGACCGCATTCTCATGGTTGCCGCCCCCATGAAAAACCAGGGGGTAACCGGCATCGTCGCCACCCGCCTGATGCTCGATTATTGCCGGCCGGTCATCGTTCTGCTCGAAGACCAGGGCAAGTTTTTAGGCTCGGCAAGAAGTTTCAAAGATATCAATATCATCGAAGCCCTGAATCACTGTTCTGATTGCCTCGAAAAATTCGGCGGGCATGTCGGGGCAGCGGGGCTGACCATGCAACCCGGCAACGAAGAGCTTTTCCGAAAAAAGCTGCGCGAATTTGCGCTCACACACATCAGTGAAGAAGACCTGCAGCCTGAATGGCTGATCGACTCTGAACTGGCCGTTGAAAACATTGACGAACAGTTTTTGCAGGATATCCTCAATTTTGCCCCGTTCGGCATCGACAACCCGGCGCCGGTATTCATGGCTATCAGCGCGTCTTTCCAGGAAATACGCAAGGTAGGTGAAGGCAAGAATCACCTGCGCTTCAAGTTCAGAAGAGCCAACAGGCGCAGTATTTTTGGCATAGGTTTCAATCTTGGTGATATAATGGCGCCTGATACGATAAGAGACGGCACCTGCGATCTGGTGTTTCACGTGGAGCCGAATGATTACAACGGCGTCAGATCGGCGCAGCTGATGGTTCTCGACTGTCGCATCAGAGGTTTTAAATGATCGGGCAGCACCGGCGGAGGAAATATGAATATTCTTGATCGTGCCCCACTCGACCGCTACGATTTTTCGCGCATGGTCAACATGTGGGAAACTCTCGTTCTCGAAGTTATCGCCGACATGATCGAGCGCAACGAAATCTGCAACTGTCACGACTGCGTGCTCGACACCTGTGCGCTGGCTCTCAACAGCCTGCCCAGCCGCTACTGGATTCTCGGCAGCTACGACGCTTTTTCGCCCCCGGAAAAATTCACCGAAGACCCGATGAACGTCAGACTCGCTGAAGAGGCCGTGTTGAAAGCTTATCGACTGGTGCAGCAAAACCCGCACCATTGAGATAGTGGATAGTGGATAGTGGAGAGTGGAGAGTGGAGAGTGGAGAGTGGAGAGTGGAGAGAAAGAGAAAGAGAAAGAGAGCAGGCCGGATCGCTTCGCGGTGCTCGCGATGACAAATTAATGTGCTCGCGATGACAAATTACTGTGCTCGGGATGACAAGTTCATGTCACTGCGAGCGGCAGCGAAGCAGTCTCATTAAGAGCAGGCCGGATCGCTTCGCGGTGCTCGCGATGACAAATTAATGTGCTCGCGATGACAAGTTACTGTCACTGCGAGCGGCAGCGAAGCAGTCTCATTAAGAGCAGGCCGGATCGCTTCGCGGTGCTTACAATGACAAGTTACTTTGCTCGCGATGACAAATTACTGCGCTCGCTGATGTGTTTGCGTTGGCGGGTTTCGTTCCGGGCACACTCCTGGAATTATGTAAACCTCATTGAAATTGCAGTTATTTTTGCGGCTGCACAGCGGGTAAATATTGTTTTTTTGCAATTTTTCTTGAAAAATTTCAAGACAAATGCTGAAGGTTCTGATAACCTGCTAGGGGCCATCTCAAAACTACGGATGTGCGGTTTTGTCGTTGCGGCAATCGCGTTCGGGCTTCGCCGTAAAACCAGAAAAGCTTGCCATGAAACGGGTTTAGACGAGGCGCTGCGCAGCAGTTCCGCTTCAAACCAGAGCAGTGCATGGCAACTGATGTTGAGTCGAGATGGCAAAGAAGTTTTGCAGCAAGCCTGCAGGTAAAATATAGCAACAGTCAGAAATCTCGGAGGTCTCTATGCAGTGTCCAGGATGTGGATTTGAAAATGAGAAGGGCAACAAATTCTGCAACATGTGCGGAATGGGATTGCCGGGCACAGGAGAATCCCCAGACACCCCGGCAGAACGACAACCGCTCGATCTCGACCTGTCGCTCGACCTCGATGTCAGCGACGCTGCCGAAGCTGCCGGAGGCCTCTCTTTCGACCTTTCAGCACCGGCAGACAACAGCTTCGACCTGTCTGTAGGTCTCGGCGATGACAACGTTGATCTGCAGCTCGACATGCCCGAAGCCTCTGAAAAAAGCAGCGACATAAAACTCGACTTGAACAGCGAAAGCGATGATTTCAGCTTTGAGAGCCTTGATGTTGCGAGCGATGCTGGTATTCCAGATCTTGAGATTTCGATGGAACCGGCAGACAATGACATGACTTTTGATCTGAACCAGGCAGACACTGGCATAGACAGCAATATCATCGCGGACGACGAAGACCCGTTTGCAGCACCCGCCGGCTTTGACATTTCCCTCGACGAAGCAGTCAGCGACATGCCCGCCCCACACCTGGAACCAACTCCGGAAGCGGAGCCGGCAGAAGCCGCATTTACAGTCGAAGAAGAAATGACTTTTGAAGAGCCTGTAGAAGCAAAACCGCAGCCAGCACCGGCGCCCCGGCAGCCTGAAACTTCAGAATTCGAAGATTTCAGCAGTTTTACGAGCGAAGAAGCAGCGAGAGAAGTGGATGTCGAGACGCTCGCCGTCGAAACGGAAAGCTTCGACTTCGGCGATCTTGACTCGCCAGCCGCTCCACCACCGCAGCCAGCCGCTGTTGCTGCAGAAATACCCGTTTCCGGGCAGGAAGACGATGATCTCAGCGATCTGATCGTCAGCAGTAACGACGAATTTTCATCGACCACAACTGAATTCAGCGTCAGTTTCGACGAGGATGACACTGATCTGACCGCTGTCCCCGCCTCTGAAGAAACCTCAGATCACGTTTTTGTCAACGAAGAAGACGAAGACGACAGCTTTCTTGATTCTCTGGTCGTCGATACGGTTGAACCGGCAAAAACAGTTCAACAAGAGCCAAAAGCCGTTGACAGCGAGATGCATCCCCTTCGGCAGCGGCAGCCTGAACCCGAGTCGGCTGCTGTAGCAGCAGACATCGACGCCGACGACGATCTTAATGATCTGATCCTTGGCATCGAAGGCATTGCTCCCGCGAAGCCAAAACCGGCACCGACACCAGTAATCGAAGAAAACGATATCGAATCAGATGATGAAGAGCTGGAAGGCCTTGAAGCAGACTCCGAAGAATCTCCTTTCGACATTTCTTCTCTGGGTTCACTCGGCAACGACCTGGAAGCTCCTGCCGAACGAATTTCCGGTCACGAAAACATTTCACAGGTAATGCCTGAGGCCATTCTTGAAGAAGCGCCCCCACTCACCCCCCTCGAACAGCTCGCAGAAATAAGGCAGCAACTTGCCGACACCGACGACCCCGACGAGCGCTACTTTCTGGTTCTGCGCATGCGCGATCTTGGCCTGCGCGAGTCGGCCCGCGACTTTATCAAACTTCTCAGCGATGAACTCAAAGATATCAGGGAAATCGCCGCCGGTTTCCTCGGGCAGATCGAGGCAGAAGAAGCGGTCAGACCGCTTATACAGTGTCTTTCATCTGAATACCCGCAACTCAAGTTCATTGCCGCGAGTTCTCTCGGCCGCATCGGCGCTGAAGAAGCGGTAATTCCGCTGGTCAAGCTGCTCGAAGAAGACAACGAAGATCTGCGCTATGTAACTCTCGAAGCTTTGGGCAAAATAGGCTCTGCCTCAGCGCTCAAAGCTGTGAGCGCCTTTTTGAAGAGCCGAAACAATGACCTGCGTTATATCGCCTGCGAAGCTATCGGCAACATAGCCGACCCCAAATCGGTTGCTATTGTGCTGCCAATGCTGAAAGACCCAGAATTTGAAGTTCGCCTCAAAGCTATCGAAGCTCTGGGGAAAATGGCTTCAACTGCCGCATGCGATCAGCTTCTCGTCGTTTTAAGCGAAGATAACGAACGCATCAGAACTGCCACTATTCAGGCTCTTGGCCAGATACGCAATGCCAACGCCGTCGACCCGCTCATCGACATTTTTCAGATCAGCAACCCGCAGCTCAAAGAAAAAATTATCTGGGCTCTGGGCGAAATTGGTGACGCCAAAGCCGTTGAGCCTCTGCTCAAGCTCGCCAACTCTTTCAATGCACGTCTGACACTGCTTTCGCTCGAAGCTTTCGCCAAAATCAAATCCGCCAAGGCAAGTCGCTTTGTGCTGTCGATACTCGAAAAAGAAGACCCTGTGCTTTGCCTGAAGGCAATCGAAGCACTGGGCGAAATCGGCGAAAAAGCCACTGCCGGCAACCTGATCAAGTTTCTCGATGCCGCCGAACCCGAACATAAAATTTCGGCGGCCCGCGCCATCGGCAAGATCGGCAACCCGATCGCAATCGAACCTCTGGTGCAGAGGCTTACCGATTCAGAACGCGATGTCAGACTTGCGGCAATCGAAGCACTTGGCCAGATAAAAGGCGCACGCGCCATAGACCCGCTGATCAAATCGCTGGCCGAACAAGATTCGCAGATCGTCGAAAAAGCTGAATGGGCAATCTGTGAAATGGGCGAAATGGCTGTAGACCAGATGACCAAAGCCATTCAAAGCGAGCAGAACAACCACATTCTGCCGTCGCTCGTGAAAATACTCGGGCGAATCGGCAGCATCAGAGCCATTTTCCCGCTGCTCAAAGTGCTCGATGACAACAATGACCGCAAACTCTGCGCCTGCATTGCCGACAGCCTGCTGGCGATCGATGAATATCTCACCACTGCCAATCCGATTTCGGTCATTCTCAAAGAAGGTTATGCCTGGGCTCAGTTCTCGATCGCCCAGGCGCTCGCGAACCTGCAGGATGAACGCGCTTTTGGTCTGTTGATCAAGATTGCCCGCGATTCTCTCACCGACAAAGACATGAAAAAGCTGGCCGGTATTCCCGACAAGCGCATTCTCGAATGCAGCAGCGAAATTCTGCACCTGATCAGACTCAACGTCGCTCACCTCTTCGCCAAAGTCGGCAATGACAAGGCTATACCGGTTATCATGAACTACTTCACCGCCGGTGACCTGCTGCAGCGCCAGTGGTGCATAGAAGCACTCGGCGGCATCAAAACCGAAGGCGCTCTCGACGCCCTGATCGATATCCTTAAAAAACCCGAATACAATCTGCCGCTCGAACTGCTTTCACGCCAGTTGATCGCCAACCAGAGCCGCAAACTCGTTGAAAAACTCATTCTGGGGGCCTCACACCCGGCAGAACCGGTCAGAGTTTCGATTGCCACAGTATTGGGTGACACCCGCGACCCGCGAGCCATCAGAACTCTGTCGAACCTGGTCAAAGACCCGGCCGAAAAAGTTCGTTCCGCAGCTATCGAAGCGATCGGCAAAATCGGCACCACAGCCGCTGTACAACCCGCCATCGAAGCACTGCGCGACTCGGTCGAAACGGTCAGAGCCAAAGCAGCTCAGGTTCTCGGCGAACTCAAAGATACCGCCGCCGTCGAATTTTTGCAGAAAGCCAGCAAAGATTCTTCTGAACTGGTACGCCGTCTGTCAATCAAGTCACTGTCACAGATGGCCGATGCCAGGGTTCCCGAAATCATCATCGCCGGCCTTGCCGACAAGGCAGAATCGGTACGCAGCATGGCTGTAGCAGTGCTGGGCGAGCGCCGCGACCGCGTTGCCCTCCCCCACCTCGTTAAATCGCTCGAAGATGCCGCGGAAAAAGTGCGCGAAGCAGCTGCTGAAGCCCTTGCCCGCATTGGCGACCCGGCTTCGATCATGCCGATGCTCGCCAGACTCGACGACCCCTCCCCGATTGTGCCGCTGGCCTGCAGTGAAGCGATCGTCAGTTTCGGCGAAAACTCTTACGAAGTTCTGATCGAGGCTCTCAAACACGCCGAAGAAAGAATCAGACGCCATGCCTGCGATCTGCTCGTCAGAATTGGCGAAGGTAACCTGATCAACCGTCTGCTGCGCATTGCCCAGGACCGCAACAATTTCCTGCGTGAAAACATCGCCCGCATTCTTGGGCGCATCGGCAACAGCAACGTCGTCGAAACCCTGATGAACATGCTTGCCGACCGCAGCAGCGCTGTCCGCAAAACTGCAGCCGAAGCACTTGGTAATCTTCGCGATATCAGATGTCTGGTAGCCCTGAAGAACGCCACCCGCGACCAGAGTCGCGAAGTGCGCATGGCCGCCAACATGGCTCTACAGGAAATTTTCAAGGCCCACAAACTCAATTGAGTTTAACTTCTTAACTTAACGCTCGATTTTCTGGCACCCTCTTCGGGTGCCAGACATTTTTTACCCGATATTTATTATTTTCATTGATTGTTTCATGTGAAACCGGCCAGTTTTTCTGCAGTCAAGTTATCTTTTATTATGTAAACCTGGTTGTTTTTTGCAGCCGAAGTCAAATACGGGAGCTTTATAAAAACCTCTATTCACGAAGCTTATGGCGGTTTAAAAGTAGCCGCAAATGAGACTGCTTCGCTGCCGCTCGCAGTGACATGAACTTGTCAGCGCGGGCACGTTAATTTGTCATCGCGAGCACGTTAATTTGTCATCGCGAGCAAAGCGAAGCGATCTAGCCTGCCATAACTGAGACTGCTTCGCTGCCGCTCGCAGTGACATGAACTTGTCATCGCGAGCACATTAATTTGTCATCGCGAGCAAAGCGAAGCGATCTGGCCTGC
>JAKJFO010000011.1:0-355 GCA_022704885.1 Candidatus Rifleibacteriota bacterium
CATCTTGTTTTCGCAACCGACAGCCAGCAGTGAAGCCAGCAGCAGCAAAGCCGTCAGCATTCCATGACGTGACCGCGCAAAACGTAGCAGTTTTTCTGAAATCTTTTTCATGATCTACAGCCTCGAATTGCCATAACGGCCCATCTCGGAGCCGTAACGGTCCTGCAGACGCAAGGTCGAATCAGGTGCCAGATTATAATCGTAAGGATTGCCACCAACAAATTTGGGATCGGTCTGCAGACCGCCGGTACCGGCGGCACAGCCCTGATAAGCCGTAGTGAAGCCATAAACGTTGTTATAGGCATACTCGGGAATCAGAGCAGAGCTGTTCTCGATACCCGTATTACCCTTTTGT
>JAKJFO010000011.1:365-36404 GCA_022704885.1 Candidatus Rifleibacteriota bacterium
GAGCGGTTTACAACAATATTGTTTTCGATGGTTATATCACCCTGAACGACTTTAATTCCGTTTATGGCATCGACAGTACAGTGATCGATAAAGTTTTCGCGGCCATTAAGAGTGTTGTCGATCTGCATGCCCAGTCCTGAATCAGCAACGATCAGAACATTGTGAATTCTCGACTTACCAAAAGTCCCTGCAATACCAGCTTTCAGACACTCGATCGAAGTATTGCGAACCACCAGCTGATCATCTGCATGATCGGTGAAATTTTCGATCGCGGTTGTAACACCTGAGAAATCTGCATTGTCGACAAGCACACGCCGGCACCTGTTAATTTTCAGTGCCACCTCTGAAATCTCAGAGAATACGCAGTCTGTCATTTCAAGCGCATCGCGCAGGCCCGACAGATAAAGTCCATTGGTAGAATAAGTAATCGCCAGCCCTGAAATTCTGATGCGGTCAGCCGCAACCGATACCGCATTGCCATTGCAGCCAAACATCTGAGTGTAAAGAATTTCTGAAATTCCTGTCTGATTCGACAGAATTCTTATGCCGGCCCAGTGGTCACGACGGCCCGCTCCCTGCAGAGGGCCAAATTTTACGGGGCTGTCGACAGTTCCCTGCAGCGCAATGCGCCCATTCACCTGAATTTCGATGCGACTTTCATCGAGCCCAGACGAAAATGCGTCTGATTCGGCGATCAGAAACTCGACACCGGCTTCCGCCGTAAAGCTTACGCCTGATGTTATCACCAGATCAGAATAGATCGATACCGGAGAATCGGTCAGGCGAATGATGACATCACGATTGATGATGCCAGGCACAAAAACCGTTTCAGAAACAGCCTTATCTGACTCGGCGCCAAAAGCGTTAACTGCTGCGACGGCATAACGACAGAAAGTGCCTGATTCAGCGTTGATATCAGCAAAAGACAATTCCTTGAGGCTCACCGTTGTATCGTTGATGCGATGCCAGTCGTTGTCATTAACCTTGCGGTAAATATTGTAGCCATTGGCCGAGTTTCCGCTGCTGGCAGCATCCCATTCTACTTCGACCACCCCAAGAGATTTGAGCGGGCGTAATCTTGCGTTCAGAGGCTGGGGCGGCCTGTCGGCACCTTCGGTTCTGAAAGGAAAATCGTAAGAATAGTGGCTGACCGACTCTTCATCGATATATTGCACTCTGAAGTGGTAAACCGATTCGGGTTCGAGATCGGCAAGTATGACGGCATGCTGCTCAGCCGGGCGTTCTTCCCGGTAAATGGTGCCGTAACTCATGGTCTTTCCATATTCTATGTTGCAGGCAACGCTGCGATAAGTGCTCCAGGTAATGCGTGCGCTCGTAGAAGCCACGTCTGCAACCTGAACGTTAAAAATGCGATGCGGCGCATTGGCCCGATCGAGTCTGATGGATTCAATGACGGTGGCATCTCCCGACTTGATCTCGACCTGGCGCTCTTCAACAGCGTAATCATTGTGCATGACTACGATATTATTAAGCCCGGCTGGCAGTTCAGACAGATAAAAGCCGCCGTCAAGGCCGCTGTAAACCTTCTCCTGCTCGGCAAATATCGAAAATACAACGGCATTCACCACGGCATTGCCATCGGCATCGATTAAGCGACTGCTCAAACTTCCGGTCTGCGATTGACGAAGACCGCAACCCGACAGCAATGACAACAGAACCAGCATTACTGCTGCAATGCTGGTCAGCAATATTCGCTTGCGGCCGCTAAGGAACATTTTCTGCTCCAACCGTTTCACCATCGTAGCCCTGTCCAAACAGCGGACTGCCGGAAGAAGGCACGTAACTGAAAGTCAATTTAGGAAATTCTGCGAACGGGTCACCACCCTGCAATGCCGGGCCACTCACCTGGGTAAAGCCGACATCTGCAGATGCTGCCAGAGAGTTCCCATCAGAATTGGCATATTTCGATGTCATTGTGGTCACGTTCCAGATTGCGTTGTTCTGAATAGTTACAGTTCTGCTGGCTGTCGCAAAATTATAGGGAACCGCGCCAGTATAGAGAACGCCGATTCCGTTACGTGACTTGTCGACCAGCATAAGATTGCTTCTGATGACGGCTTCGGCGGTATCTCTGATTTCGATGCCAACGTTGGCGTGCAGGGTATTACGCCTGATTTCGTCGTTGCCGCGGCAGATCAAACCGGTGCCGGTCGAACCCCAGCCGACGGTATTGTATCTGACGATCGAAGTGACGCTGTTATTGCCAACGTCGAGGCCGCTGACGCCAGAGAAACCAACCTTGTTTTTCTCGATTTTTGCATATTTGTTATCGCGACAGACAATGCCGTAAACACAGCGCACAGCCTGGTTACCGGTCAGAGTAACGTTGACGTCGTTATTCTGCACCAGCATGCCTGAAGCACAACTGTCAAAATAATTATTCTCGAACAACAGATCAGAACGCGATGACCTGCATCTGATACCGGCAACGCGGCAGTTGATAAGTCTCGATGCCGTAATCTGCGGCAGACCCGAAAGTCCGTCGAAACCATATTCAGCAAACGATAGATGCAGGCCTTTGACCAGGCTGGCGCCAAGGTCTGAGGCAACGTCGAAAACGATTCCCTGCCAGTCGCCGGCTGCTGGTGAGCCGCTGCCCGAGGTAATTACGACGGGCTGATCGGCGGTTCCCTGGATCATCAGAGTTCCCTGCACGCGCATTTCGACGAGATCGTCAGCCGACTGGGCATCCCACTGTTCACCGCGCGATACATACACCGTAACGCCTTTGTCGATAACAAGGCTAACTCCCGGTGCTACCGTGAGATCGCCGGTCAGATAAAAGGGAGAATCCTGGGTTTTCCAGACCGCATTTATCGACATTACGCCAGGCAGCAGAAATGATTCGACAGTCGAAGGTGAGGATTCTTCGCCAGTTCCAGCCAGTCTGGTCACACGATAATAGTATTTGAGACCAGGATAAACATTGTTATCTGAGTAACTGCTCTGGTTGACCGAACCGACCAGGGTGAAAGGACCCTGTGATGATTCGGCACGATAAACCTGATAGCCCGCAAAGTCAGCACCGGTATCAGCGTTCCAGTCTAGTTTGATGATGTTTGAACTGGCTGTTTTGCTTGTAACCAGACCAGTCGGAGCTTCAGGCCGCAAAGTATATGGTGTATTGAAGGTTACCAGATCAGATTCGAGCTGACGCCCTTTAGCGTCGGTAGCCACACATTTCAACCGATAGGTACTGGCAGGCACAAGGCCTGTCAGACTGTACTGATGAGTGAAAATGGCTTCAGTGTCACTGAAGGTAGTTTCTTCGAGCAGTCCGCTGCGGCCATATCTGACATAGCCGACAGCTTTTTCGCGGGTATAGAAGATTACCGATGCAGACGTCGAGGTGATCGAACTAACCTGCACATCAAAAATATCGCCTTCAGAAGCGAGGGCGAAAACGATGTTTTCGACGGTCTCGCCGTTGACTATTTCTACACTGAGCGTCTGCGTCTGGTAATTCTGCCGGGTTGCAGTCAATTCGATCGTCTGCACCGGCAACGATTCAAGCAGCCATTTGCCGTAAATATCAGACATGGTCGACCCTTCCGGGCACGAGATCTTGACGCCGCTCAGCGGCTCACCGTATGAGTTGGTGACAATGCCCGAAATGCCGCCACGACCGGTAGATTCTGAGCTCATACAGCCGGCGTGCGCGAGAACGACAATAAACAATAAAAGCGTCAGTATATGTCTGATTTTTTTCATTCACTCATAGTTCTCGGAAAAAATCGTCATAATCATTAGAAACAAAAGGTTGAAAGAAAAACAAAAATGGAGTTACATTTTTCTGGCAAATAGGCTAATGTGAACAAAAGAACTTGAGGGAACCTCAGGAAAGGAAAGTGTAGATGAAAAAGATTTCGCTCAGAGCCGAAGAAATGCAGGCTTCTCCAATCCGCAAACTTATCCCTTTTGCTGTAGCGGCAAGAAAAAAAGGCATAACTGTTTACCCACTGAATATCGGGCAGCCTGATATACCTACCCCGCAACCCATACGTGATGCCATAAGAAATTTTGACCAGGAAGTACTTGCCTACAGTCCATCTCAGGGCGAAGACTTTCTTGTCGAAGCTTTTTCCGGATATTACCGCCAGAACCGCATCGAACTTGCCCCCGAAGATATCATCGTTACCACTGGCGGCAGCGAAGCGATCTTTTTCGCATTTCTCTCGATCTGTGATCCGGGCGATGAAATCATCGTTTTTGAACCATTTTACACAAACTACAACGGTATGGCCCTTGAAACCGGCATAACTCTCAAGGCAATAACCACCTATGCCGAAGATGGCTTTCAGCTGCCAACGGTCGAAACGATGGAAAAGGCCGTCACGCCAAAAACACGCGGTATCCTGATCTGCAATCCCAACAATCCGACCGGCACGGTTTATTCGGCCAAAGCACTTGAAGATCTTGCTTTCATCGCAAAGAAACACAATCTTTACATCATCGCCGATGAAGTATATCGCGAATTCACCTATGACGGGCTGCATCACACATCGATTCTGCAGATCGAAGGTATGGATCAGCACGCTATTCTCATCGACAGCATCTCAAAGCGCTACTCGGCCTGCGGTGCGCGCATCGGCGTCATTGCCAGCCGCAACAAAGCTGTTATGGGCGCCTGCATGAAATTTGCCCAGGCCCGTCTCAGTTCGCCAACCGTCGAGCAGTGGGGCGCCCGCGCCGGTATGCTCATGGATCCATCTTATTTTGCCCCGATTCTCGAAGAATACCAGCGCCGCCGCGACACCGTCATGGCCGGCCTCGCCAAGGCACCAGGAGTCGTCTGCGAAGTTCCGACCGGAGCCTTTTATGTTATCGCCAAACTTCCGATCAAGAACGCCGAACGCTTTGCCCAATGGCTGCTGACTGACTTCACCCATGAAAACAGCACGGTACTTGTGGCACCGGCGGCCGGATTTTATGTCACGCCCGGCCTCGGACTCAACGAAATCCGCATCAGCTATGTTCTCGAAGTAGACAAGCTCGAAAAGGCGATGACCGCTCTTGCGGTTGCGATAAACCAGTTCAAAAAGATCGAAGAAAAGGAAAGCGGCAAAGAAAAGGTTGCAGCAGCCAATGCATGACAAACAGCTCACACCGTCAGTTTACGTTCAACTCGAAGATCGACCGGGCGTAAGCTTGCCGGTGCAGGCAACCGCAGGTTCTGCCGGCTATGACCTCTGTGCCAGCCAGCAGATCAGGCTGAAAGCCGGCAGTTTCGCCAGGATACCGACCGGCGTGCGAATAAGCATGCCGGCCGGTTTTGAGGCGCAGGTCAGACCACGATCAGGCCTGGCCGCCAAGCATGGTGTGACCGTGCTCAATGCGCCCGGCACCATTGACAGCGATTATCGCGGCGAAATATGCGCGATTCTGATCAATCACGGACACGAAGATTTTCTGATTGAGCCCGGCATGCGAGTCGCACAGCTGGTATTTGCACGAGTAACCACAGTAGATTTCATTAAAACAGATTCTCTTGATGCATCTGATCGGGGCGAAGGTGGCTTCGGCTCGACAGGCACCAGGTAAAGCGAGGAATAACATGAAGCGTAAAAAAGTTGCGGTTATAGGCTGTTGCGGCAAAATGGGGCAGGCCGTCTGTCGTTACCTGCTCTCTCACAATGATTATGAGCTCGCAGCCGGAGTCGACAGCACCAGAAGCGGCGACGATCTCGGCTCGGTGCTTGGCCTCGGCAACACCGGTATTCAGGTTTCTGCCAACCTGCAGACCACTCTGTCCGATGCAAAAATCGATATCGCCATCGACTTCACCGTGCCCGACGCAGTCGTTGCTAACACTGCCATCTGCCTGCAGGCCAAAATTCCGGTTCTCATCGGCACCACCGGCATCAATCAGGAAGACCAGATCAAACTCGACAATCTGGCCCGCAAAATGAATACAGCCGTAATGATAGTGCCAAACTTTGCCATAGGTGCGATTCTGATGATGGATTTCGCGCGCAAGGCCGCCAGATACATGAAAAATGTCGAAATCATCGAGATGCACCACCCGCAAAAACTTGATAAACCCTCTGGCACAGCGATCAGAACCCGCCAGCACATTCTCGACGAACTCGGCATCAAAGATGAATCTTCGGCTGAACAGGTGCCAATACATTCAGTTCGCCTGCCCGGGCTGGTCGCGCACCAGACTGTGATTTTCGGCGATATTGGCCAAACTTTGACCATAAAACATGATTCTCTCAACCGCGACTCCTTCATGCCGGGAATCGGCATTGCCCTGTCGCAGATGTATTCATTCACCGGTCTGCGGGTCGGCCTCGAAATCTGAGCGCACTGAAAAAAACAACTCAAATAAAGCGGCCGGCTGGTCGATAGCTCCTGAAGAACAAAACAAATTCGACAAGGAGCGCAAACATGATTCTGCCGAAAACCCCTCTTTACCAGGCAAAAACCGATGCCGAATTCCGCATCAGAATGATTCAGCATATCAAATCAGCGTATAAAGACATTCTCGGCAAAGATGCCAATCTGCTCGACCTGCCCAATGGGCTTGACATTGTGCAGGCAAAGATTCAGCAGCGCCTGTATGACATCAGCCGCGGTGAGATAAATCTGCTCCGCGATGAAAGCAACGAACAGCTGGCTGCCTGACTTTTTATCGAGAAGCCAAAACTCCCCCGTTTTGAGATAGGCCCCGGAGCCGCGATTCGGTTTCGGGGTTTTCTCTATCTGTCGGACAGCTCTTCAAAAGGCGAAGCATCGGCGATTTCGCCATGACCGTGTGACGCGCTGAAATGGCGCCAGGCTTCGCCAGCCCACAATACCAGTGAAGTGCCTGCGATAATGGCGAACCATGTTGTCAGAGAAAGTGGTTCGGTTCTGAACATGTTTCCGCCATATTGCACGATAAAAAACTGAATAATCACGATGGCCGGCATGATCATCATAAAACCCTTGTTTTCGCCCAGCCGTCTGAAAGCTGAGTGGTTGAAACCAAGCGCACGTGCGTTGAACATGTTCCAGACCTGCAGCATCACGAAAGTGGTAAAAAACACCGATAATTCTTTGACATCGACCTTTCCATCACTTTGAAAATATCTGAGAAATGCGATCAGAAAAAGATAAAACAGGGCACCGACACCCAGAATATGACGATACATAGGGCGGGATACGATAAAATCCTCTGAACGCCTGGGGTGGCGGGCCATAACTTTCCAGTGCGGGGGCTCAGTAGCCAGAGCAAGAGCAGCGAAGGTGTCCATAATCAGGTTCACCCACAGCATCTGCACTACCGTCAATGGCATCTTGATACCGATAAATGGCCCGGTCAGCGCAACTGCCAGAGCGACCACGTTTATGGTCAGCTGAAACATGATGAAGCGCTGAATGTTATCATAGAGCGAACGCCCCCACATGATGCCCTTGACGACACTTGGAAACGAATCATCGAGTAGAATGATGTCACTCGCTTCCTTGGCGACTGAAGTGCCGGTTTTGCCCATTGCCAGACCGACATTGGCATGATTGAGTGCCGGCGCATCGTTAGTCCCATCACCGGTAACCGCTACGACTTCACCACTCTGCTGCAGCAGTCTTACCATCTTGAGTTTGTCTGCCGGGCGGGCACGCGAAAGAATCTTGATATCGAGAGCTTTTGCCGCTGCTTCTGAATCGGGCAAAGCCTGAAACTCAGCACCAGTCATGTGAATCTTTGCGGCACTTTCGCCAGGCTCAACCAGCCCGGCCTGTCTCGCGATTTCCCAGGCAGTGTTCGAATTGTCTCCAGTAATGATTTTAACCTTGACCCCGGCGCGGCGGCAAAGGTTGAGAGCCAGCGGCACCTCGGGTCTGATCGGGTCAGCTATGGCTACAAAACCGAGCCAGACCAGATTACGCGCTACCGTGTCGATATCGCCAGCAGGCTTCTGTTCGATTCCGCGCCGAAAGGCGAAGCCGAGTGTACGCATACCACGGGCCTGGCTCTGTTTAAGTTCACCAGCAATTTTCTCATTGAAATGGTTGATCGACTGCAGACCTCTGTCGGTCAAAATCTCGCTGCATCGGCTCAGAACGAGCTCTGGAGCGCCCTTAACGTAGAGAATTTTTTCGCCGCCGGCGCCAGACATCCCGTAAGAACCCATCATCTTGCGCTCGGTCGAAAAGGTCCACTGCATCTCGAGCGCAAAATCCTGGCGCAGCTGCAGATAGTCGACACCCTGCTCTTCAAGCCACATCAGAGTAGCTCCTTCGGTTGGGTTACCGAGAACACCACTGACCTGACCATCTTTCCGGCTCAGATTCGCCGTGCTGTTGGCAGCCATCGATTCAGCCACAATTTTTTCGACCGAGGTCGCCAGTTCGGGCTTCAAAGAGCCAGAAGCAAGAGCGTTGAAGAAAACTGAATTCATGACCATGCGATTCTGAGTAAGCGTGCCGGTTTTGTCTGAACAGATTACGGTAGCGGCCCCGATGGTTTCGCAGGCATGCATACGCCGCACGAGATTGTTGGCAGCAGTCATCTTGCGCATGCTGTAGGCCAGACTCAGCGTGACACTCATCGGCAGGCCCTCTGGCACTGCAACAACTATAATGGTGACCGCAATCATGAAAAATTTCAGAAAATCGCTGACCGCTGTCGAGGTCAGCCATTCAGAAGGGCTTTCCGGCAGAAATCCGCTCATGACTCCAGTTGCCGTGCAGAGAGCGAAAAACAGCAGGCCGGCCAGTCCGACCTTCAGCCAGGCACCGAGTCCGCCAGCTTCGATAAATTTCGGTACCGGCAGTTCGCGACCGGCAAGTTCGAAACCGTCAGCGAGGATCGGGATCCAGACCTTGGCCAGTCCGATCATCGCGCTGATAAAAAGAACGAGCGAAAAACCCCATTGCGACGATGTCAGCACCAGTTCGCCAGAGTTGTAATCTCTCAAAACCAGTGCGATGAAGGTCAAAAATGCTATCGAAAACCCGACGACTCCGATAAGCTTACTCAGGCGATCGAGCTGTCGATTCAGCGGGGTCGGTTCATCGCTGTCTTCACTGGCCGCACGAGCGGCCTTGCCGATCTCGATGGCGTCGCCAACCGCGGTCAACTCGATGACACCGTGCCCATCGTAAACCATGGTGCTGCGCAAAACCACATCAGGTGGATATGCATTGTCTTCACTGCCAGAGGTCCCACAGGCTTCAACAAGGCACTTGGTGACCGGCATAGATTCACCGGTGAGGCGCGCTTCGTCAATCTGCAGAGAAACCGCTTCAAGCACCCGGCCATCGGCAGGAACTTCGTCACCGGCTTCGAGAAGAACGATGTCACCGACAACCAGTTCACGAATCGGAACAGTGGTAAAGGCGCCATCACGAATCACCTTGATTGGAGCTTCGTCAGAAACCTGATTAAGAATATCGAACTCTTTGGCGGCCTTGAATTCATTGAGAAAAGCAAGGGTTGTAGCCAAAAGAATGGCAATGACGATGCCGATGCCTTCAAAATGTTCGCCATTGATGAAACCTACTCCGATCGCGATAAAAGCGGCAATCATAAGAATTCTGATAATCGGGTCATCGAATTTTTCGAGCAGAAGACGCCACCACGGCTCTCTTTCGGCCGGAGTGAGAACGTTGGAGCCATATTTACTACGATTTTCAATTACCTGCGAGGCTGTCAGACCTCTGTGCGAAGCAATTGCACTATGCTGCAGATTTGCCATTAATTAACTCCAGAATAATTTGCGAGGCCGTCAATTATAGCTCTTTATGCCGATAACTTCAAACATTTCTACGGCCGATGTCTTGCCTTTGACAGCAGTCTCGGCAAGCTGCTCGACTTCGACATGATCGCGCACCAGTTCGAGAGTCGGCCGGCTGATAATGATGTGAGTATGCCTGCCAAGCTTGCTCATGCCCTCAAGTCGCGAGGCAACATTGACTGTATCGCCGATCACGGTTCTGTCCATGCGGCCGGGCGACCCGATATTACCGGCAATAACGTCACCGGAATTGATGCCAACGCCAATTTTTACCGGAAAAAGCCCAAGTTCTGCGCGCGTGGCGTTGAATTCATCAAGCGCCTGCATCATTGCCAGAGCACATTTTACCGCGCTCAATGCAGAGTCTGCCGGCTTTTCCTGTTTATCACTCACACTCATGAACTGCGCCATTATGGCATCACCGATGAATTTGTCGATATCGCCGCCATGCTCTTCGACAACTCTGTTCATCACGGCAAAATAGTCATTGAGAAGCGCGACTACAGCCTCGGCTGAATTCGACTCCGAGATGGTGGTGAAACTGCGGATGTCAGAGAACAGAATTGTCGCCGGGACCTTGGTGCCGCCCATATATGAGTCTTCACCGCTTTTAACCGCATTAACCGCCGATCTCGAGAGATAGCGCGTCATTCTTTCACGCTCATCGAGGCCCCGACTCATCGAATTGAAAGATTCTGAAAGTTCTACAAGCTCATCCTGTCCGGGCATTTCGAGGCGGGTGCGATAATTGCCCCTGCCAACGAATTCGACGCCCTGCTGAAGGAGAGAAACCGGATCAATCAATGACCGGGCCATTATTCGAGCAAGAATATAACCGATCAGAAGTGAAACCAGAAAGGAAACCATGATAAAAATTCGTAACTGGGCAAGAGAATAATCGATTTCTGAGTAATCAAACAGAGCGACAACTGAATGGCGGTCGAGATTAGATGGACGAAAGCTGTAGAGCAGGCATTTTCTCGCATTGCTGAGCGTCACCACATCTTTTACCGCCACGCCAGAATATCTTGTCGACTCTGTAATTCTGCCAATCTTTGTAGAGTCGCCGCCAGACACAAGATAGTCGAACCACGGGTTCTGCACCGCTGTCTGTCTGAAGTAATTTTCACCAGTTGTATAATTACTGCCATAGTATAGTTGGACTCGGTTTTTGAATCTGGTTTCATTGATATGGTTTTCAATCATCAGCCGCATGAACATGCGCTCAAAATCGCCGTCTTTAACGAGAACGACGACGATGTACGATTCATCGCTGCCCGGCGGTGAGAATTCTCCTACAAAAAAACAGATACGCCGGCCAGTGAATTTGAATTCAAATGCTTTGTTTTCGCGATATTTGAGAATGTTCTGAATGGCATCAACATTCATGCCACCGCTTGCCTCGATAAAGAGATCGACCATGCCAATGTCAGAAGCCTTGCCCCGCAGCTTGAGATTACCTGTATATCTGAGCTTTATCTTTGCCAGGGCCTGCACGAGAGGAATCATATCCTTGCCGGTGCTTCGGTCCAGCGCCATGCTGAAAATCATTTCGGCGCCTGAATCCAGCATGTATACTGAAGTCAGATTGGTGCTGGAACTGTATTCGCCGATAATCTGCCGGGCCTTCGCTGCATCAGTCAAACGACCCTTTTTATCGTATTCAAGCTTCATCAGCCGGGTTCCCAGTTCATTGCTCAAACCTTCAAGATAACTGAAAGCGTAATCAGTGTTTTCCTCGATATTTTTCTTGATACCCTCAAGTATTTTCAGAGCGTTGTTCTCGTAGATACGCTGCCGGTCTTTCAACAATTCACTGCCCAGATGAAACAGTACAACTGTCGGCAAAGCCATTGCCAGAACAAACAGAGCAATTATCTGCCAGCGGATGCTCATTGCCACACCCTGATTACGACGACAGCTGAACACGACGAGAGCCGGAATGGTCAGAGCGATGAATATCAGCATCAGCAGCATGAAAACGCTGCGGCGGTAGTCATTGTCGATCGCATGGGTCGATCTCGCCACAACCAGAGTCAGACCGCCGGCGACCCGCCGGACTGAGGCAATGATTCCTCTGTGTTCATGCGTTCCATTCGGTCGGCTGTAAATCCATTTTGCCCAGTAAGCCTGATCAAGCGGCGAGAACGGGTATGGCAGGAAAAATTTGCCAGACTCGTGAGTAATCAGCCACCCGGGTTCAACTTTGGCATCGCGAAATTCATTGCCTTTTCTGAGCTTGATCATGTCAAAAGCAAAAGTTTTCGGCAGCAGTTCAAGATCAACCACCGCAAGAAAGCCACCGCCAGATTCAATGTCGTTCAGGAAACCGTGAACCTTGTTGTTTTCCCAGTAGAGGGCCAGTCTTCGACCACCTGCGTCAGAGAATTCATGCACTTCTGAGGCTCTTTTGACAAAAGTGGCCAGCTTGTCTGAATCAAGAAAATTGCGGGCAAGAGCCGGCAGATTATCAAGGTAAGACCTGTCTTCAACATCATCTGACCGGGTCAAACGCTTTTTTAAAGTATCTACAATGCGCTGATAAGCCCAGCGTGGCAATACTTCATCGCTCCCGGGCAGCAACCTGAACTCTGAATCCCATTTCAGCAGCTTGATTCCGGGAATAAGCCGGCGAAGTTTTCTGTCCATGAGGCTTATCGCATGAACATGTGCAGCTTCAAGGCCCTGCAGAGCAATTGCGGCTTCAATCGGCAGAGGAATCTGACACAATCTGCGAAAGTGACTCAAATAATAGAGCCGTTCCGAAACCGCTATAAAAGGCAGGTTGTAGCGATTGAGAATCTCACGCAACTGAATGTTGGTTTCGAGTTCGAGTGCAATGCGCGATGACAAAGTGTCGAGCTGCTGGCCAATATCGCTGCGCGCCATCTCGGCACTGGAATTGAAAGCCTCGCTGGCCTGCTGAACAAGAATGGCCACCGGCACAAACAGCAGCAGAAAAATTGCCATCGACCATTTCCAGAAAGGCAGAGGAGCGAGTCGTATTGTCGCCAGGTCAGAGGAATAAGGAGTAGTCTGGTGTTCCAATCTGTTAACCACACTTGCAAGAGTCGGCAGAACCATCGAACCGCGCACTGATTATACTATCAGCACCAGAACATGTCTCTGATTTTTTACAAACATAGACAACAGTCTCTGTTCAAAAATTGCTGCAATCTTTGTCAGATTTTTCTACACAACAATGAAAGTGTGTTAATATGTAGTAGAAACATGATTTTTGAGAGAAACAGGTATCTGAATGCAAAGACCCCTTGCCAGCTTTATCAAGTGCATGAACACAGTTCAGATCGAAGCTCTGCTGGCCCGAGAAGCTCCGCTTTTTCTGCCGGTTGGAACGATCGAAGCACATGGCCGTCACCTTCCTGTCGGCACCGACACGATCTGCGCCGAAAAGATCGCAGAAGAACTGAGCATCGACCTGCAGGGTGCGGTTGCCCCTTCATTCGAATATGGCCTCACCAATATGCTGGCTCAGACTTCCCCGGCCAGCTTTTTTCCAGAAGACCTCTTTGAAAAATTTTTTGAACAGATTGTCGAAAATTTTTACAAACAGGGGTTCAAAACCATCATCATCATCAACGGACACGGCGGCAATCGCGACGCGCTCAAGCGCCTGGTAAGGCGCATTACTCGCCGTCAGCCGATCGCCATCTCGGTAATCAACTGGTGGATGGTTGCCGAAAAGTTCGTCGAACCAGTTTTCAATACCAGCCCCGGCGGGCATGCCGCAGTAGAAGAGACTTCGGCAATGCTTCATTTCTGCCCGACTCTGGTCGACCCCGACAACTATGAACCCGATAATGATGACAACGTTCCAGAAGAAGGGATGTGGCTCTATCCGCCGCCCGGTGAGGTGCTGTTACGCCAGACCGGCAAGGGACAACCAGTATTCGATTGCGGCAGAGCAGCCGATTTCGTAAAACTGTTACTGCAGGACCTTATCACCAGCCTGCAGCACTGGATGACGTCAATCGGCAGACTACAGGGAGGACTTCGACCATGAGCGGCATCGAAACTCCGGTCTGGGTAAAATATGCCGGTGACCTGTTTTTTCTGATACTTTTTCTGGTGTTTCTCTTTTTCTTCAAGCCGTCTCCACATGGCCAGGACGAATGGGATGACGAGAGCACCGACCCAGAAGAAGACGCTCCAAATCCTCTTGAAAAGATGCTGATCAGCGACGGCGACAACGATGAGGACACAACACATTCCGTTGCCGAGAGCAAACTCGCCGACCCGGAAGAACTCTCACAGAGCGACAGATAAAAAAAGAACCCTGACTCTAAGTCAGGGATCATCAGCTCCTGATTTCCAACCAACCTTCTGGGAACCCGATTCAAAGCTGTTTAAGCTTGTGAGAAGTTTAAAACAGTGAGCTGAGCAGAGAATTCATACATCTGAAAATATCATGCAATAATTGTGCCATCAGCAGGCAATAACTGACAGCACGATCAGCACAAGACAAGATCAAAATTTTTCAGGTGAACACCCGCAGAAAAATGCGGCACAAAAACCACACGCCATCAACAGAACGACAACAGCCGCGGCTATTTTGCCTCATGCGAATTTTTGTGTTTCATTATACCGTGCAAAGGTATATAATATGCGTCTGATCATAGAATTACCAGCTCATGGGGCCAGAACTGATTTATCAGCCAGACAGGTACCCGACAGCCATTATTTTCCCGAAACTTATGGCCAGAGACAGAAAACCATTGAGTTTATCTGATGAACCGGCCTGCGAAAGGTATATTTATAAAAGATGGAAGAATCACAGGAATTACAACACGAAACGCCGAAAGCCTTCATGGAGGTATTACCGCCAACGAAGATCGAAGATTTCTGCATGGAACTGCAGAATTCAGTAGCAAAAAGAGGCTGGAAAGAATTGATGCCGGTTCAGGCCGGGGTCGCGCCCTATCTGCTTGCCCGTCATGACGTCATTGTCCAGTCGCGCACCGGCAGCGGCAAAACCGCGGCATTTCTGCTGCCGCTGTTAGAGAGAATCAAAGACGGCGGCAAGGTATGCCAGGCGGTAATATTGATACCTACCCGCGAACTGGCGGTTCAGGTTTACAATGAATTCAAACTTCTCGCCGAAAATCTCGACGTAACGGCTGTGGCTGTTTACGGCGGCACTTCCTACCGCCCACAGCTCGAAGCATTCAAAAATGGCGCACAAATAGTAATCGCCACCCCCGGTCGCCTTCTCGATCATCTGATCAGAGGCACGCTTTCACTCAAAACCCTCAAGTATCTGATATTTGACGAAGCCGACGAAATGCTGTCGATGGGCTTCTATCGCGACATGATACGCATCGGCGAATTCATGCCTAAAAGCAAGGTTGCCGCGATGTTTTCGGCTACCATGCCCGACAGCGTTAAACGCCTGGCCGGTCAGTTTCTGCATGAGCCTGATTTCCTCACATATTCAGGTGATGGCGTACACGTCTCGGAAATGGACCACATATTCTACACTGTTGATCCGATGCAGAAAGACCGCGCAATGATGCGGGTTTTCGAAGTCGAAGACCCTGACAATGCGATTATCTTCTGCAACACCAGAAACGAAGTCGAATACGTAGCGGCATTGTTGAAGCGTTTCGGCTACGATGCAGACCAGATCAGCGGAGATCTCAGTCAGGGAGCCCGCGAGACAGTAATGAGCAAGCTCAAGAACAAGCAGCTGCGGTTTCTTGTGGCCACCGATATTGCTGCCCGCGGCATCGATGTCAGCAATCTCGAATACGTTTTTATCTACGACATGCACAAAGACACCGACCAGTACATTCATCGAGCTGGCCGCACCGCTCGCGCCGGCAATCGCGGCATTGCCATCAGCATGGTCTCGACTCTCGAAGCGGCAGATCTCAAAAAGTTCGCTCGACGGGCTGGCATCTCACTGCTGGAAAAAACTGTTCCAACCGAAGAACAGGTACGGGAGCGACTTTCTGAAAAACTTGTCGCCCATCTTGAAGCAAGCTTCAGAGATGCTTCGACTGCTGTAAAAGAGCGCATGAAGCGTTACCAGGGACTTTACCGTCAACTTGTCGAGCATGAGCATGGCGAAGACCTTTTTCTGCTACTGCTCGACTCTTTTCACCAGCAGCTGATAAGGGCCGGGCGCGGTATCGAAAACGCGGAACCGGCAAAACCGGCTGCCAACAGAACCGCTCAGCCAAAAGACCGGCCACCCCGACGCGGCGGGTTTTCGCGCGGCAAAAGAAGATAAAACAGCCTTTAAACAGCATTTTGTCGGCATCTGATCGACTGCAGACAAATTACAGTTGCTCTTTTAGCCAAAATGTTGTTTATTTTTCTCTGAAAAAGTTCTTAAAAACTGTAAATCACAAGTCATAAGGAGTTAAAAAAATATGGCAACAACCTACGAATTCAAAACCGAGGCACGGCAACTTCTTGATCTGATGATTCATTCAGTTTACTCTCACAAGGAAATCTTTTTGCGTGAGCTGATTTCGAATGCATCAGATGCCCTCGACAAGCTGAAATTCAGTTCTCTGACTAATGAAAACCTGCGAGCAATGGCTGAAGATCTGCACATCAGGCTGACTACAGACAGCAAAAACCGCACGCTTACTATCTCAGACAACGGCATCGGCATGACGCACGATGAAATCATAGATTACATCGGCACTATAGCAAAATCCGGCACCGGTGAATTTGCCGATCTGCTCAAAAAAGCCAATGAAAAGAAGGAAGGCCTGCCTGAGCTGATCGGACAGTTCGGTGTCGGTTTTTATTCGAGTTTCATGGTCGCCGACCGGGTTGAGCTGATAAGCCGAAAAGCTGGCGAAGAAAAGGCCTGGAAGTGGGCAAGCAGCGGCGAAGGCAGTTATACTCTGGAAGAAGCAAGTCGCGACACTCAGGGAACCTGTGTAACCCTGCATCTCAAAGCCGAAGACAGTGAAGACGAAGATTTTCAGGATTTTACGCAGGAGTGGGTGCTGCGGCAGGTAGTCAAGAAATACTCAGATTTCGTAGGGTACCCGATCCGGATGAAGGTCGAAAGAACCCACATCGAACGTGACGAAAATGGCAAGCCCAAAGAAGGTGCCAAAGAAGAAACCCTTATCGAAGATGAAGTACTCAATTCGATGAAGGCAATCTGGCTGCGACCCGAGAAGGAAGTCAGCGAAGAAGAATATCGCGAGTTCTACAAGCACATCAGCCACGACTGGAACGCTCCGCTGAAATGGATCAACTTCAAGGCTGAGGGCACTTCCAACGAATTCACCTCTTTGCTGTTCCTGCCCGAAAAGCCAGGATTCGATCTGTTCATGCCCAATTCAAAACGAGGGATAAATCTATACGTCAAACGTGTATTTATCATGAATGACTGCGAAGATCTGATACCTGACTATCTGCGGTTCGTTAAGGGCGTCGTCGACTCGGAAAACCTCTCACTCAACATCTCTCGCGAAATTCTGCAGCACGACCGCCTTATTCAGACTATCCGCAAAAGCCTCACCCGCAAGGTGCTCGATACCCTCAAGAAAATGCTCAACGAAGACCGAGAAAAATATATCGCATTCTGGAAGCATTTCGGGGCCGTCATCAAAGAAGGCCTGTTCAAAGAACCCGGCACCAGCGACAAACTCTTTGACTGCTGCCTGTTCCAGAGCACTGCTTCAAGTTCTGACTGGTTCACCATGGGTGAATACGTTGAACGCATGAAAGAAGGACAGGATAAAATCTATTATCTGACCGGAGAATCTCGCGAAGTCATCGAAAACAGCCCGCATCTCGAAGCCTTTAGAGACAAAGGTTATGAAGTTCTGCTGATGACCGACCCGGTCGATGAAGTCTGGGTGCAATACACTTCAGAATACAAGGAAAAGAAAATCAAGTCGGCCGCCCGCGGCAGTCTTGAACTGGGTTCTGAAGAAGAACGCAAGAAAACCGAAGAAACTCTCAAGAGCAAGGAGCAGGAGTGGAAATCGCTGCTCGAACTGATTCAGAGCAAGCTTGACAAGCATATCAAAGCCGTCAGACTGTCTGGCCGCATGAGTTCTTCGGCAGCCTGTCTGGTCAGCGAAGAGGGCGAAATGACCCCGCATCTTGAAGCTCTGCTGCGCGCCTCCGGCAAGGAAGTGCCACCAGTTAAAAGAACCCTTGAGCTGAACCCCGGGCACCCGCTTCTCGGCAAAATGCACGAACTTTTCATCAAAGACAGAGAGAATCCGAAGATCTCTGAATACGCTGACCTTCTCTATGGCCAGGCTCTTCTGGCCGAAGGCGGTCAGCTGCCCGATCCATCAGGCTTCAATCGCAAAGTTGCCGAACTGATGGCCAACGCTCTGTAACCTCAAGGGCCGGCGCGCCAGAGGGTTCGCCGGCCTTCTGCTATTTTCTGAATCATCGGAGAACAGAAGTCAATTTAGGAATCACAGCATGAACACACAATCACAATCAGACCTGTTCTACAGCATCAGCCTGAATTTTAGTATCAAAACCGATGTTCCTGCCGGCGAAAGCGTCTACATCACAGGCAATCTGCCGGAACTGGGCAGCTGGAACCCGGTTGGACGCAAGCTCGATCTCAGGGCAGATGGTACCTGCTCTTTTGAAGTCCCTGTGCGCAAAGGCAGCATCGTTGAATACAAAATCACCCGCGGCAGCTGGAAAACCCAGGGGATTTACGACTCCAGAACTGTTCCACCAGACAACCTGGTAGTTAAAGCCAGCAAAGATCTGAAAACCCATACCGACATCATTGGCTGGCTTGACCAGCGAAATGTTGAATCTGACCCGGTAGAGGGCAGACTGATCGACAGCGATGTTTTTTCCTGCCACGGTCTCAACCATAAAAGAAAGGTACAGGTATGGCTGCCTGAAAGTTATGATGAACATGGCAAACCCTGCGCTGCTATCTACATGCATGACGGGCAGAACCTTTTCGATCCCGCCAGCGCATTTGCCGGAGTCGACTGGCAGGTTGACGAAACCATCACCCGCCTGATCAAGGCAGAAGAGCTGCGAGAATGCATAGTCGTCGGCATACCGAATTCCCCAGATCGCATGAAAGAGCTTAATCTCTACACGAAGGAAGGGAAAGCCTATGCCGAATTCATCGCCAAAGAAGTCAAACCCTGGGTCGAGAAGAACTTCAATGTTTCTCACAGCCCCTGCGACAATGCCCTGATCGGCTCTTCGATGGGTGGTTTGATATCATTTCAGATGCTTTACGCCTATGACAGGAGTTTTTCGCTCGCGGGCTGCCTTTCCAGCGCTTTTCAGAAAACCAATGGTCAGATATTCAATAAGTTTGCGCACAACCATTTCAGGCCACTTGAGGCGAAACTCTATCTCGACGCCGGCGAATTCGAACCACCAATTGCACGCGCCTATTTTGACATGATGAAACTCCTTAAAGAAACCGGCTTTATCGAAGGTCACAATCTCATGGGCTATTATGAAGAAGGCGCCACACATTGCGAAACCAGATGGGCTGGCAGACTGCATCTGGCACTCAAATTCCTGCTCGGCAAAAAAATAATTTGACATTAAAACAATATCAATTAAAATGTGAATAGAAGATTGCAATAACTTCATAAGGAGTCAATATGAAACATCTGATACTCTTACTTTCTGTCCTCATGATCAGCCTTTTTGCCGGCAACGTCGTCGCCGAAACCGGCTGCAGCAGCTGCTCAAGCGTCGAATCCTGCTCAGACGCCTATACCGAGAAGGCCTGCACGGATGACACGTGTGGTGATACCGGACATGAACACAAAAATGAAGAGAAAGCTGCGGTGGAAAAAACTGAAAAGCCTGCTGAAGTAAATACTTCTGGCCTTAAAACCCTGATCGACAGCGGAGTCCCTCTGATCATTCTCGATGCCCGCTCAGGGCAGTTTGATGATGGCAAGCGCATTCCTGGCGCTCTTTCTCTAAACGCAGAATCAAAACCGGAAGAGGTTGCCAAAGTTCTGCCGAACAAACAGGCTCTGATCGTAACTTACTGCGCTAACCTCAAGTGCCCTGCCAGTGACATGCTGTACAAGCATCTCAAAACTCTGGGTTATTCTAACCTGCTCGAATATCCTGAAGGAATTCAGGGTTGGGTCGAAGCCGGCAACCCGGTCAAATCGGTCAAATAAGAAAAATCGCGACAAAAGCGGGCGACTGTAATGGTCGCCCGCTTTTTTTGTATGGCAGACTTGAAGCAGTTCCGGTCATGACTCACTGAATGGCGCAAAACAACAGATTTTGCTTTTAAAATTTGCTGTTTAACCATATAATTGCTTATCTGAACACAATACACATAGCCGGAGGCACACTTTGAACAAATTTACCGGATCCGCCCTATTGTGCATCCTCACACTGTTGATCGCGACTGGAAATGCCGCAATTATCACGACAAACGATGATGCGACCATTTCTGCCGAGCGTATCGAGTATGCCGATGACACTCTGACCATAACCTCTGGATCAGAAACCACCAGTCTTGACCGCAGCAGAGTCAGGAATATCAGCTTCACAGCCCAGAAAAGAGCAACCGAGGAATTTGCCACCGACAGCGCCGATCTCGCTCAGATTCTGACAAAGGCGCAGTTGATGCTGGAAAAATACCCAGACGCACAATCTTTGCTGGTGACTGAAGAAGGCAACTATCAGCATCGCAAGGACGGCACCAACCTTTCGCGCTACCGCTGCGTCACCTATCTTGCACAAGATGAATCACTGTGGGAAGCCCAGATATCGCTCAGTTTCGACCCGAACCGGGAAACCATAAAAATTCTGCATGCCCGTTCTTACAGCCCCGATGGTTCTGTTCACACACTGTCTCCTGATCAGATCAAAATTTCAAAAGGCACTTCCGGCAGCGTTTATTTCGATCAGTATCAGGATCTCAGCTTTACTATTCCTGAAGCAACTGTTGGCGGCCTCATCGACTACTGCTACGAAATCGAAGAATTCAATCCGTTCGATCGAAATCTTTTTCAGGGCAGATTCTATTTTCAGGGCAGCCAGCCGGTTGGCGAGTCGGTGCTGCGCGTCAGCGTTCCACACGACAAACCACTGCAATACATAACCAGCAACCTGGCTTCAGGCAGCACAGAGCCCGAAAAAACCGAAGCGGTAGACTCGGTGATCTACACCTGGAAGTTCAGTGACCTGCCACCGGTTATCTCAGAACCCTACATGCCCGCCTACCGGAACATAGTACCAGCCGTTTATTACAGTCTGCATAAAGACTTCACCTATGTTCACAACAAACTGCGGCCAATGTTCGAAAAGCGCTTTCAACTAACGGAACCGGTTAAACAGGCTGTTGACCAGCTGATCGAGGGCGCGACCACAGTTCACGAAAAAATTGCGCGCCTTTATCAGTTCTGCCAGAAGGAAATCAGATACATATCGATAAAAGGGAATCTGGCCAGCAATCAGGTCGGGCATCCAGCCGAAGAAACTCTCAAGAACCGTTATGGTGACTGCACCGATAAAGGCATGCTGCTGGCGACGATGCTTAAACACATAGGAGTAGAGGCCTATCCGGTCGGCGTAAGAACCAATGATACCGGTCGGGCGGTAAGAGAAATCGCGATCTTCGACGATAATCACTGCATCACCGAAGTTCATCTTGACGGCCGCGTCTTTTACCTCGATTCGACTGCTACCGACTATCGCTATCCCTACTTCCGCTCTGATAACCATGAGGCGGTGGCCGACAATACCATGCTCGGCACACTCAAGCCAGTGCCACTGCCACCACCAGAAGACAATGCCGTTCACATTACCCGCAAAATTGAACTGGCTGCCGACGGAACCACCAGAATCGATTTCGAAAGCACGCAGAACGGTTCTTCAGAAGCCAGTTTCAGAGGTTCAGCGCGAACGCTGAAGGCCGAAGAATATGAAAAACAGATACGCGAACAGGTTGCCGCACTGACTGCCGACTATGAGCTGGAACTGGCGACTCACACTGACCCGCTCGATTTCAACACACAGTTCAAGGCACGGTCGGTGTATAAGCTCAATCGCTTCGCAACCAAATCTGGCCGCTACATGATTTTTGCGATTCCATTCTTTGAGATGAGCTTTCCTGAAGTCAGTCTCGAAAAACGACATTATAACATTGAGTACAACACTTCGCGTCTGCGCACCGACAAGGTCGAAATAAAAATTCCGGAAAATTTCAATGTAAAATATCTGCCACCGGCTTTGCGCATTCAGAGCCCTTATGTTGAATTCGAAGTCATTTACGATCAACAGGGTGACAGTATTAATATCAGGCGCAAGCTTGCCTTTCCGCGCCGAATCGTACCGGTTGCTGACTATCTGACTTATAAACAGGATCTGGAGAAGATCGCACACGCATCGAAACAGAAAATATTCCTCGAAGAAAAGGCATCAGAAGAGGTTAAGCCATGAACAAAACAGTCAAACTGCTCACGTTTCTCCTTTTATGCTGCGTTTCGGTCGTTTCGGCTGACGTCATTTATCTCAACGAAGGCGAGGAAATAATCGGCAAACTGCACAGCATAACAGACGACAAGGTAACTCTGGTCGATCTGCAGAATGCCTCGCGAACCATCGATGTTTCTGAAATCGCGCATATTCTTATCTCAAAAATACGCAAAGGCGATGAAATCAATGATGTAGCAAGCATCAGCGACCCGATCGCGGCAGGAATTCTCAATAATCTGCCAGATTCGGCGCAGTTTCCTGAAGCCGATTACGTGACTCTCTATAGACTTTATGATTACGAATACGTCAGCGACAACGAAGTGCTGATGAAAACACGCGAAATCGTGCAGATTCTCAAAGAGCCCGGCCTTGACGCGGCAAATCAGAGTATCTACTACTATACCGACCGCGAAGAGCTCGACCTCGAATACGCTCATACCTACTCGGCCAATGGCAAAGTATTTCACATTACCGATGATGCCGTATCTGATGAAAGCATGCGCTCATCGACGCCTGAATACGCGAAGCTCAAGCGCCTGAAGATCGCCATGAAAAAGGTTGATATCGGCAGCATAATCGACTATGCATACACTAAGAGGCTCAAGGATATCGGCCCATTGAAGCCTTTTGTCATTCAGAACGTTTTTGGTGAACGCGAACCAGTTCTGCACGAAGAAATTGCGGTGAGCTTTCCCGAAAGTGTCAAAATCAACAAAGTACTCATGCAGTGGCCGGCTGACGGCGGCCCGAAATTCATCGAAAAGAATGAAGGCGGAAAAACGGTCTGGAAATGGATTTATTCTAACCCCAAAGGCTACATACCCGAACAGAATATGCTGCCGACCGGACGTATTTTTCCGCGCTGCGTAATTTATCAGCCTTATGACTGGAGCCTGGTCGCCGCCAGTCTGAGCGAAGAGTATCAGAAGGCAAAACCTGATGAAGCACTGCTCGCTGAGTTGCTCAACAAGGCAAAAGTAAATGAAGCAGCCGGCAACTATGCAAAAGTCGCACGCCTTTATGAGACCATCAATAAAGACATCAGAGATCTTGGAATCGGCGCTGCCCAGATGGGATCGCACATACCAGTCTCTGCAAATGTCACTCTCACGAAAAAATACGGCAATGCCCAGGCCAACCTGGCTTTGCTTCACTTCGCGCTTGAAAAAATCGGCATAAAGTCATACCCCGGCTTCATCTCCAGCCGCCGGGAAAATGTGATCCCGAGGGAGCACCCCACCCTGGGGCTTGCCAATTTTGCAATATTAAAAATACTGATTGACGGTAAAAGCTTTTATACCGACGGCGGATCAATATATCTGCCATTTTCGACTTACTCGACCTCGTTTCAGGGAGCGGTCGCAGCATTTCTCGACAATGGCGGCTTCACCTTCGAAGAACTGCCCCGGCAAACTCTCGACTGGAACAGATTCGACCGCTCAGTATTCGTAAAAATACTGCTCGACGGCTCGATGGAAGTGAAGGAATCGCTGTTGTATCGAGGCCCATACGAGGCCGGAATTCGAGAGCTCAAATCGATCAAGGATAAAGAAAAGCGAATTTACGCAGAACGCAGGGTAAAACGGGTGCATCCGCGGGCACTGCTGACTGGTTTCGGTCTTTCAGACCTCAACGATCTCAACGGCCCGGCAGTCATGACCCTCAATTACACTATTCCTGAGGCCGCCCAGCTTGCCTCTGATCGAATCATGACCTTTACCAATTTCTGGGTGAATTACCAGTCGAGCTCGGCAAGTCTTGCCAGTCGTACGTTTCCAATGCAGTATTGGGCCAGCGAAGAAAATCAGCAGACGATAGTGTTCGAACTGCCTGAAAATTTTAACTGGGTGAACTGGGGTCGCCAGTATCAGCATACGTCGGCTGACATAACCTTCTTTTCCAACATCTCACAGAACGAAAACAAACTGATCTACGCTGATCGCTTCACCATACACAAAGATGAATTCATCGATGACTCAGCTTATCAGAATTACCGCCAGTGTATTCTAACCATGAGCGAACTCGCCAATCAGTGGATCATCCTCGAAAAGACCGAACCAAAGATAGACAACACTACCGGCCTGGCAAGCGGAACTCCGGCGGTCACCGAAACGTTGCCCGATGTTTCGCCAGATGTGTCTCCAGCTTCAGGTTCGGAGCCGAAACCCGAATCGGCGCCGGCATCAGAATCAGCGCCGGTCATCAACCTTGAGGACTCGACACAGGGCTGACACATCTGAGACTGTATTGAATCTGACGGCGCCGCAGGGCGCCGTTTTTTTATGCTCAGCTAAGCTAACTCATCTGCCGATGTATTTTCTGAATTATGTTAAAGAGAATACTGAAGGCAACAATTCTGCTCATCATGCTGTTTCCGGCAACTCTGCCGGCGACCATGGACTTTATCTTCGAAGAAAGTCTTTCACAGTCGCTTGCCCGCATGGAAACCCTTTACTCTTCAGGCAAGTGGGATGAAGCCATGCATGTCGGGCGCGGCATAATCAAAGATGCACCCAGAGAACACCCTGCTGCCCGGCGGGCGCAGGATCTGATAATTCTGTCTCTGGATGGAAGAAACAACGAGCTGCTGGCCAATGAAAAGCGCGAAAAGCAGAAAAAAAATCTTGACTCAGCACAGCAACTGATCAGCGAAGGCAGCAAGCTGCTCGCAGACAAGAATTATTCAGGGGCTGCGCAGAAACTCGGCAGAGCAGCCCAGCTCAATGGTGGAGATGCACAAGCGCATTTTCTTTATGGTTACGCCAGTCTCAAAAGCGACAAAAAGCGCGAAGCCTACAGCGCCCTGCAGAAGTGTCTGACACTTAACCCCAGCCACGAACGGGCTTTGTTTCACATCGCCGGCTTGAGTTATGAACTCAACCAGGGCAAAGAAGCAGAAGAATATTCGGCAAAATTGATCGACACAATTGAAAAAAAGCTCGAAGAGCTCAAAGACGTTTTCATCGCGCAACGCAGTGAAGGCCTCAACGATAAGGCCATGGCCACAGCCAGACGCACCGCGGCATTACGTAACAATCTGGCACAGGCGTATCACATGCACGGGGTTCTGACGCACAAACGCAAAGATTACCGAAGCGCGGCAAAATCATTCGAAAACGCGACCAAACTCAATCCGGCCCTGGCCGAAAACTGGTTTTATCTCGGCAGCAGCTTTCTGCACCTGAAAGTTTTTCATCAGGCAACACTGGCTCTCGAACAGGCTGTGTTGATGAAAGAAACCCGGCTGCGCGATCTGGCAACCAATGCCGGAAAATTGCTCGATGCCGGGAAAAGTGACGAAGCAGTAGCTGCCGAGCTTGAGACCCGGAAACTCAAGGAAGAAATTGCCAGAATGCTATATCTGCTGGCACTCGCCAACGGCAAGAAAAAAGAGACCAATGAGGCGATCAGCAATATCGATCGTGCACTCGAGCTTAAACCTGACTTTATTGAAGGGCGCTATACCCGCGCTGTTCTGCTTGCTGAAAAAAATCATCTTGAAGAAGCCCTCGAACAGATGCGGCGCGTTCTCAAGGACAGTCCGCCCAAAAGCGCTCAGGCCAAGAAGGCCATCAATACAATTACACTGTTCATGGATCTGATTGCCAGACGCGACAATCCGCAGGAATTTGAAGCGGCAAGAGCACCGGCCAAAGCCGTTGAAGTCGATCAGTATGTTAAAGACATGCCTGGTCTTGGTGGCAAAAAGAGCGAGGTCAACCTTGAACAGGTATTTGAGAGAATGCGCGAAGTAAAGCGCCTGGTCAACGTGCGTAACTATGCTGAAGCGGTGCGGCGACTTCTGTATTTGCGCACCCAGTATCCTGACATTGCAGACATACACGCCATTCTTGGGCATTGCTATATGGAGATGGGCCGCATCAACGATGCCGAACCATGCTTCGAGCAGGCCGTGAGCCTTAATCCGCGCCACAGTGAAGCCTTGAACAACCTTGCGTATGTTCTGGCCACCAAGGTAGAGAAGCTCGACAAGGCGCTCGAATATGCCAATCGGGCACTGGCAGAAGACAGCCTGCGGGCAGAATTTCATCATACCAGAGGCTGGGTGCTCTTCAAAACCGGCGAAGTTGCACAGTCGATTCTTGCTTTCAGCAAAGCTCTCGAACTCAAACCCGATTACATTCTGGCCCGTTACAATCTTGGTCTGGCCAATTACATCGCACAAAATTTCCCTGCTGCCCTCGATGCGTTCAACAGTGTTCTTGCTGTCGATCCGGCACATCACAAGGCCATGCTGTTCAAGGCGATAAGCCTGACCAGAATCAGCCAGGCTGAAGAGGCAATTTCGACGCTCGAAGCTCTGCGTGGCAAACTCGACGGCAAATCAGTTCTGGGAAGGGTCGTCACCGACCTGCATGCCCGTCTCAAACTCGCGCATGAGCGCAATGATGTACTGCCGGTACCGCAAATCAAATCGCCGGCACCAATAGGGCGTCTGATGGCCGAAGCAGCCGAGTTTCGGGCAAAGGGCCTGGTTACCCGCGCCAAGGAAAAATATCTTGAATGCCAGCGCCTGGCCCCTGAGCGCTTTGAACCGCATTTTGAGCTGGGCGAAATGTATGCCGCATCAGGCCTCAACGTGCCGGCACTCAGTTCGTGGGAACGCGCTGAAAAGCTCAACCCTGACCATTTCGAGCTGCAGCTCAACATCGGCAAGATGCATCATAAACTTGGCAGACCGGCCAGAGCTCGGGAATACCTGTCCAGAGCCCAGGCACTGCGCGAGAAAGATGCCGAACCCAGATATTATCTTGGTCTCATTGCCTATGAAGAACAGAAGTTTGAATCGGCCGAAAGCCATGCGCTCGCAGCATTACGCCTTAAACCCGATTATTACAAAAGCATGGCGCTGCTCGGAATGGCCAGAATACGCCTCAATCGCCTCAGACCGGCCCGCGATATCTACGAAACCCTTTATGCAAAAGCACCTGCTGATTCTTCAATCAGACGGCATGCCCGCAAAAAAATCTGGGAAATTACCCGCATGATGGCGCCAGCGCAGTTCCCATCAGTCGAAGATGCTCTCGAAGTCAAGGAGCAGATGGTCAAAAAAGCCCGGGGCGGCGACGAAAAACCAGAATTGAAGCCGCTGGAAGCCGATGCCGCAGCCCTGGCAGAATATGGTAAGAGCACCATGACTGTCGATGACAAAGCGTGGGTTTTGAGCCAGCTCGAGAAGTTCGGCAAAATCTCGACGCCAACACCGGTTGCACCGCTTCGCCGTGAAGTTACCGCCGAAACCATGACAAGCCGGGAAAAGCAGTGGATGGTCAGAAGACTGCAGGGCTTTGGTTCGCACAGCAACAAATATTCGCTGCCGCCTGAAATGAAAGCGCAGAAATACTCATTGAAAACTACAGAAAAAGCACCTTCGCGCCCGGCCGACAAGGCCGACGATCTGATCAGATCAGCTCTGACTCTGGCCGAAAAGGGGTTCATCACAGAAGCCGTCGAAGAATTCGAAAAGGCGCGCAGCATGTCACCTGAGAACCTAGAAACCCTCCTGAATCTTGGTTTCATTCACACCATCCAGGGTAATTTTAAATCTGCATTCGATATTTACGCTCAGGCGACTCTGCATCATCCGCGCGAACCGCTCGCCCATCTGGCTCTTGGTAATCTCTACTGGCTAGGCGGACAAGCTGAGAAGGCTGTCGAGCAGTGGAAACTGATCAAGGGTCGGTTCAAGCCCGATTCAGAACTCAACATTCTGACGCGTTCAGAAGTGATCTGGCAGCGA
Source organism: Candidatus Rifleibacteriota bacterium (assembly GCA_022704885.1). Next base: position 28,323 of record JAKJFO010000011.1, read on the forward strand.
ATGCTCGAAATCGACCCGGTCGACCCCGATGCTCACTCGAATCTCGGACTGGTCTATCTCTTTTCTGGTGAGCTGAACAAGGCTCTGGCCGAATTTCAGGCGGTCACTCAGATCGATGCAAGCCGCCGCGAACACGAGTTTTATCAGGCCCAGGTTCTGGTTCTGCTTTATCTGAACCGAAGCAACCGCAGTCATCGCAGCGAAGCCGACAAGATTCTTGCCGGACTGAGCGAGGGTGCTGAACCATTTCCGCATGCTGAAAGGTTAAAGAATTTTGTTAAGACTCTGTGATAACAAAATTACATGCAGGATTAACCGCACAATACTATTGTTGCTGCTGGTGGTTCTGCTGTCGCTGCCGACACACGCTGCAGTCACTTTCGATCCGGCCGGCTACGAAATCTACTCGATGGCTGATTACAGCCCGCCGGTAGTCACCAGAGCGAGAACTCTTCTCAAGCCTTCTCCACGCAACGCAATCAACAGCGAAGGTATGGGTGGCTTTTTCGTCTCCAATACCGCCGACCTCTTCGAACCCGAGCAGATCATTCTGAGCTCGCGCTACAAGTATCACGAGCTGACTTCAAGTCGCGGCATCAGCATGCATTCAAACGAAAGCGGCTCGGTATCGACTTTCGAGTCATCTCTCACCTGGATCGGCAAATGGGCTGAATGGGCGGTTACTGTGCCGATACACGACTGGGATCTCAACGCGACAAGAACCTTTGGTGGTTATGCCCGCAGCAATACAGGGATCGGCAATATGCGCCTGGGCTGGAAAGCCACCTATCTGCCAGACAAAAGCTATTATCGTTTCGCTTATGGCGCAATGATGGCGATAACCACCGGCAATCCTGCAAATATGCTGCCTGCCGGTTCAAAAAACAGCGATGAACTCAAACTTTTCGGGTGCGTGACCACCAGCGAAACCGATCGTGCCACTGCCAATCTTGAGCTGGGTGCGATTATCGATTCAGAAAGCGATGACGACAGATTTCTTTATCGCATGGGCATGAGTTACGAAGCGCTTACCCACGTTTCGCTGATCGGTGAACTGGTCGGAGAAGTGCTCGGCGGCGACGATAAGGACACCATGGATCTTGTCATGGGTTTCAGGGTGCAGCCAACCAGCACCTGGACGCTTGAATTCGTCTATTACAAGAATCTTCGCACCTATCGCGATTACGGCTGGGACGAGCAACTGCAGGCCGGCTACACACTGCGCTGGTAATCAGCGAACTCGCCCCTTCAGCTCCTGAATCATTTCGCCGGCGATAGCCCATTCTCGCGAATTTTCAGGAGCGAGCTGATAAACTTTTTCAAAGCGTTGCAGAGCCATTTTACCGGCTTCCTGGTCGCCTTTGAGAAGCAGCATATCAGTATAAGCGTTGGCGCTCTTCATCAGCAGGCGCAGATCGTCAGGAGCTCCCTGCAGACCGGTTTCGAGAACCGCAACGGCATCCTGAATTCTGCTTTCACGGCTGAGTCGGTCAGCCTCATCGATTATCTGTTCGACACTCATGCGTTTGAGAACGAAGTCACTGGCACGCGGTTGTTCTGGCTCAGGAATCTCGCTGGCAGAGGCAGTCTGAACGGCCAGCAACATTTCTTCGCGTTCTTTTTCTCTGGCTTCACGCTCAGCCTTTTCGGCCTCAAAACGCTCGATGATTCTGGTGGCTTCGGCGACGTAGAGCTGGTTGGCATCTTTGCGATTGCGGCTTGATTCGAGAAACGTCTGCATATCAGGCACAGCAAGCTCCAGATTACCCGAGATGAAAATCAGCAGACCACGATAAAAAATTCCGTCGGGCATGCGGTTCGGACGTTCCTTGAGATGCTCGAGACCACGGCGGATCAGCCCGTTGTCTGGCTCAGCCAGCAGGTCGCGTTCGCTGATTATGCAGTCTGCATAATACTCAATCGCTTTCTCGATATTGCCTGAATCAAGCGCATCCATGGCCTGATTAAAAATAGCTGCGGCCGGACCTTTTCGCGTAGTGCGATATTGTCGACGCACCTCTTTTTCTTTATTTATGCGCTCTTCAACTTTTTCAGAAAACTTTACCGGCTCCGGGGCAGGCTTTGGGGAAGTGGCTGGCCTGGCCGGCTCGGCTTTGGCAGTGACGGCAGGCTGCGAATCAGGCTGCGAATAAATACGCGGCTGACCGGTCTCTGAATCAACCAGGTAAATCTGCGAATCAGCAAGACCGGGCAATGCAGGAACAGCAGCCTCAGCGCTGCTGCCCGAAAGAACCCGCAAACGTTCGAGCGCCTGGGTAAAAGACGGATTCAATGAAAGGGCACGTCCATAGCTTTCGCGCGCTTCCTGCATGCGCCCCATGGCTTCATAACACAGACCCATGTTATAAGGCACCCAGTAAGAATCAGGATTGATTCGAGCTGCCTGCTGGTAGCAGTGAATGCTGTCACGAAACTGACCACTTTTGCGGTATAAAATGCCCAGATTGTTATAGGCATGAAAGTTATCAGGATCGATGCGCAAAAGCACAAAGTAGGTTTCGACAGCCTTGACGAAATTGTTGGCCAGACTGTATTCCATTGCCAGCTGAAGATGGGCTTCGATATCGCGCGGGTTATCAATCAGGCGCTGCTGTAACTTATAAACTCTCGCGGCAGCAGCCTCATCAGCCGCCAGAACTGGAGCACTCAACAGAAACAAAAAAACCACCGCCAGCAAAACTCTGCTGCCAGTGTAGCAAAGAGAACTCCAGTTCAGGGCGAAGTCAGATTCAACGAGCTTCGACAAGAAATTTGATAGCAGTTTTTTCGTTTCCATCAATCTCGATTTTGGCAAAAGCTATCATCGTCAGCAGCTCAATTCCTTTAGGGGCAACGTACCCTCTGGTGACGGCGATCGACTTTACCGCCTGGTTTACTGCACCAGCTCCGACGGCGAGCAGTTCAACCTGCTTGTCCTGTTCAAGTACCGCGGCAATGGCTCCTGCTACTGATTTGGGATTCGACGATGATGCAACTCTTAGTATTTCCATTTTGAGCCTCTCCTTAATCTGAAATAACCCACAACCCCTTCACACTAAAATTATACAAGCAATGAAGTAGTTTATGCAAACGCTTTAACAGTACACTCATGAAAATCTGCAAATATTACAAAAACACACAAAAAAAAGACTGCCACTGGTTCGGCAGTCTTTTTTTGTGCACTCTATCTTATTCGGGTCGGCAGAACAACACGCTGGCATTCTGACCACCAAAGCCAAATGAATTGACCAGGCCACCATCTATCTGTTTGTTTCTGGCAACCAGTGGCGCAAAGTCGAGATCTTTCAATTCTTCATCGGGATTCTCAAGATTCAACGTCGGATGAATGAATCCATTGCGCATTTGAACTATTGTAGCTACCGAACCAACAGCACCGGCAGCACCAAGCAGATGTCCGATCATCGACTTTGTTGCATTGATGGTTACATTACCGATCTTGTCACCAAAGACTCTTCTGACGGCTTTCATCTCGGCGCCGTCACCGATCGGAGTGCTTGTGCCATGCGCATTAACGTAATTTACTCTTTCGATCGGGAAATTACTGAAATTGACCGCTTTCATCATGGCGCGGAAACCGCCTTCGCCTTCGGGGTGCGGGGCAGTAAGATGGTGCGCATCTGCAGTCGCGCCATATCCCTTGATTTCAGCGAGAATCGTGGCACCGCGGCGGCGGGCACTCTCTTCACTCTCGATAACCAGAACGCCGGCACCTTCGCCCATGACGAAGCCGTCGCGATCTTTGTCGAACGGGCGCGAAGCCTTTTCTGGTGCATCATTTCGAGTTGACAACGCTTTCATTTTAGCGAACCCGGCTACTGTGAGCGGGGTAATCGCCGATTCAGCGCCGCCACAAACCATGATGTCGCACTCGTCGTGAACTATTTTGAGAAATGCTTCACCGATTCCATGCAAACCAGAGGCACAGGCCGACACAACGCAGTAATTCGGACCGTGGAAGCCATATTCCATGGCTATGCAACCAGCTGAGATGTTGCAGATCATCATCGGCACAAGAAACGGACTTACCCGCCCCGGTCCACTTGCCAGACAGGTATCATATTCACCCTCGAAGGTGTGAATGCCGCCAATACCAGTAGAAACGGTCACACCAACCCGGAATGGATCGTAGTTCTTTTCCTTGAGGCCGGCCTGCTCGACTGCCATGGCTGCTGCCGACATGGCAAATTGTGAATAGCGGTCGTGGCGACGAATCTCTTTTTTGTTCTGCATGTAGACCTCGGGGTCGAAATTCTTGATTTCACCTGCAATCTGCACGCTGTGTTTCGAAGCATCGAACCCTGCAATTGGACCTATTCCGTTTTTACCCTGCCTGAGGCCTTCTGTGAAGTTGTCAACACCGATTCCGATCGGGGAAACAACCCCCAGCCCTGTGACAAAAACGCGTTTCATTTATATGGTCCTCCTGAGACTGTGAAAAGTGATCTGATAAATTATAAGGGTTGTACCAGTATTTGCTGCCCAAGGTCAATAGAAAATTCACCTGGCGGCGAATCCTGGCAACAACCCGCTGTTAGTCGCGATAATCGAGACCGGAAAAAAACATCGCAAAAATATCTTTTACCGACATTATTTCCTTTATTCGATAAACATGTTCACCGGCAAAAACCAGACCTTGTTCGAGGTTGCCGACGCGGGCCTCGATCAATGCCTGAATAATGCAGAAACGCCGTGAGCACTTTTTAAGACAGTTAATACAGCCTGGCGGTTTCATCTCGTCGCGTTGAACCTTGTCGCTGAAAGGCGTAGCAAGGGCATTTCCCCAGAGACCAACCGGACTCATGATTCTGAAAACATCGCCTTTTTCAGCTTTCAGATAAGTATCATGAAAAGCTTTAGCGACATTCGCCTCAAAACTGGCTGCAAACCTGGTTCCGACCTGCACGCCATCGGCATTCATCGTGGTAAAGGCCTCGACGATATCCTGCCGGTCTATCACACCACCAGCAAGCAGAACCGGAATCTTTACTGCAGCCTTAACTTCCGGGTAGATGTCTCTGGCCAGGCGGTCAGTTCCAAGGTGACCGCCGGCTTCGCAACCTTCAACGACAACAGCCGAGGCGCCCAGCTTTTCGGCCAGAACAGCGACACGATCGCCTGATACAATGGGAACGACGGGAATACCATAATCCTTGCCGATATCGAAGATATCTCGCGAAAATCCGGCACCGGCGACCAGCATGTCTATGCCAGCTTTGGCAGCAGTCTCCATGACATCACGAAACTTCGAGGCCGCCACCATGGTATTGATGCCGACAATACCGCCGTTGGCAATACTTCTGGCGATTGCTATCTCGTTGCGTAATTCATCGAGTTCCATACCGGAGCCGGCGATCAGACCTATGCCACCTTCGCGGGCAACAGATCCTGCCAGTTTGCCGGTAGAAACCCTGATGGCCATGCCCCCTTGGATCAGAGGATATTTAGGCTGGAGATGGCCAATTTTTAGGTGTGGGAGTATTTTCACCAGAAGGCTCCAAAAGCGAACAAAACCTGTCTGGTCAGACCAAACAGGTTTCTCAAACTGTTATCAAGCGCCTTTTTTAGCGGTAATGTAGTCGACTGCGTCCTTTACAGTTCTGAGCTTTTCGGCATCTTCATCGGGAATTTCGATTTCGAAATGTTCTTCGAGATCCATGACCAGTTCAACGGTGTCAAGGCTGTCAGCGCCGAGATCTTCGATAAAGCTGGCTTCGAGAACAACCTGTTTTTCATCGACCTGGAGCTTGTCTACTACGATTCTTTTGATTTCTTCAAAATAGTTACTCATTATAAAATTCCTCCTGAGAATTTAAAAACCGGTTAGGACATTACCATGCCGCCATCAACGGTCAGCACCTGTCCCGTAATATACGATGCCTTGTCTGAGGCGAGAAAAACCACGGCGTTGGCGACGTCGCGGGGATTTCCGAAAGTGTTCATCGGAATCTGGGCCAGCATCTGCTCTTTTACTTTATCAGGCAGAACGGCAGTCATATCAGAATTGATAAAGCCTGGAGCGATTGCATTTGCCCGGATGCCTTTGCGGCCGAATTCCTTGGCGAAGCTCTTGGTAAAACCGATAAGACCAGCTTTACTAGCCGCATAATTAGCCTGACCGGCGTTGCCCATCAGACCGATCACCGAAGAAATATTGACGACTGCGCCCTGTTTCTGCTTGAGCATCGGTCGGACAACAGCCTTAGACATTAGAAAAGCGCCCTTGAGATTGATCTTGAGCACGAGATCCCATGCGGCTTCATCCATGCGCATTATCAGGCCATCACGGGTGATGCCGGCGTTGTTGACAAGAAGGTCGATGCGCCCGAAAGCGGCAAGAGCAGCTTCGGTAAGCTTTTCGGCGTCTTCGGCCTTCGATACGTCAGCGACGCAGGTCGCGACTGTCATGCCGGCGCCGGTTAATTCTTTGCTTGCAGCTTCGAGGCCAGCTTCATTGATATCTGAAAGCATTACGCGGTAGCCGTTTTCTCCCAGGACGCGGGCGATTTCAAGGCCAATTCCACGCGCAGAGCCTGTTACAACAGCTGACGGCATTTCGCTGGTGTTAATTACTGGACTGTTCATGCCTACCTCATTGTGTGTTTATTTAATGCAGGAGCCTGTTTTTTACAGCTTTTAACAGCTTTTGTCAAGCTTTTAATTCGCCGGCCGGCGTAGTCTGCAGTAACGCGCTCAGGCTTTCTGAATCTGATGCAAACAGTGTCTGAATGCTGGCCACGATCTTCTTGTTGAGACCAGACAGAACCTTGCCCGGGCCGATTTCGACAAACTCGTCAACTCCATGCCTGATCATATTCGAAACAGTATCTTCATAGCGAACTGACCCGGTAATTTGCAGCAGAAGCTTATTTTTAAGCTCAGCCGCAGAAGTAGTCGGCATGGCATCGATATTACAATAAACCGGCACCCTGGCATCACTGAACTTAACCATTGTCAGTGCAGCTGCCAGCTCATCGCGCGCGCTCTGCATGAGAGGCGAATGGAACGGGCCCGAGACTTCGAGAGGCGTTACCTTGCGGGCACCCTTCGCGACAGCCAGTTCGCCAGCCTTTTTTACAGCTGAAGCCAGACCAGAAATTACGACCTGACCGGGACAATTGAAATTGGCAACGACGCAGACTCCTTCAGTCGAAGCTTCCTGACAGACGCGTTCGACCTCAGCGCGGTCGAGCATCAAAATAGCGCTCATGGCACCGGTGCCAGCCGGGCAAGCCTTTTCCATAGCACGGGCACGAACATCGACAACTTTTATCAGATCGTCAAAAGAAGCGACGCCAGCAGCAAACAAAGCGTTGTATTCGCCCAGGCTGTGACCGGCGGTTACCGCATATTCATAACCGTTAAGACGAAGCCATTCGGTAAGTATCGCCGAAGCCAGAAAAATGGCAGGCTGAGTATTAACCGTCTTTTTCAGCTCTTCTTCGGGGCCAGAGAAACATATCTGAGAGATCGGGCGGCCAAGCAGGGAATCGGCCCTTTCTACCATTTCAGCTGCCCACAGATATTTTTCGACCATGGCCTTTGCCATGCCAACTTTTTGTGACCCCTGCCCAGGAAACACCAGTGCCCTCATAACTCTTACCTCCTGCTCAAACGGCCTTCTGTGGCCGGAACTTATCGAGGCGCTCGAAAACTTTACAGTAATCGGCTTCGATGCTCTTGAAAATTTCTTCGCAGGTTTCTTCGCGTTCGAGCATGCCGCTGATCTGGCCGGCCATAATCGAACCTTCAGCAGTGTTGCCATCGATGACGGCAGCTTTAAGCTTGCCACGCCCCATTTCTTCGAGTTCTTCAGGGGTGGCCCCCTTGTATTCGCGTTCAAGATACTCTTTGGTAAGACGGTTGCGAATTACCCTGACCGGGTGACCGGTAGTGATACCAGTCATCACTGTATCGCGGTCACGAGCTTTGAGAACAGACTCTTTGTAGTTCTGATGAGCATGACATTCTTTGGCAACGATAAATCGAGTACCCATCTGAACAGCTTCGGCGCCAAGCGCAAAAACCGCAGCGACGCCACGGCTATCGGCAATACCGCCGGCT
>JAKJFO010000011.1:36430-45993 GCA_022704885.1 Candidatus Rifleibacteriota bacterium
GCGATAACCGGAACTGATACGGCATCAACGATCTGCGGGATAAGCACCATAGTGGTAATTTCACCGATATGACCGCCGGCTTCATGGCCTTCGGCTATGAGAGCATCGACGCCAGAGCGTTCAAGGCGCCTGGCGAGAGCAACCGAAGAAACCACCGGAATAACTTTGATGCCAGCATCTTTAAATCGTTTAACAAGTGGTCCGGGATTGCCGGCGCCGGTTGTGACCACTGATATTTTTTCTTCAATGCAGACCTCTACCACGCCAGGTGCGGTGGGTGCCATCAACATGATATTAACACCAAAAGGCTTGCTGGTAAGTTCCCTGATCTTCTGAATTTCTTTGCGAACCATCTCCGGTTCCATTGAGCCGGCGCCGAGAACACCAAGACCACCAGCATTGCTGACCGCTGCAACCAGGCTGGCAGAACTCACCCAGGCCATACCGCCCTGAAAAATCGGATATTTTATTCCTAAAAGCTTGGTGATTCTGGTTTCTATCATGACGCAGGGGGTCTCCTAGAGATGATCGGCCGGCTAAAATTTGCAGCCAGGCCTCAGCCAGCAGTCTTCTGCGGCACATCATCGCCTGACATGCCTTCTTTTTCTACCTGACTGTGAATAATTCCGACAACACCGGTGGAGGCATAGCTGGCCGCCAGAGTCAAAGCGTTGGCAATCACCGGCGCCTTCGACTTGCCGTGGCAGACAACAGAAACGCCATCTATGCCCAGCAGCGGAGCAGCACTGTATTCAGGAGCATCGGGACTGAACTTTTTAAGCCCGGCCTTGAGCTGCATTAACTGTTCTGGCGCGACAGATGCCGCTTTGGCAGCCTTGAACAGCTGACCCTGAATCAGCTCAGACAAGCTTTCGCTTGCCTTTAGCAGCACGTTGCCAACGAATCCGTCGCAGACAACCACGTGCGCCTTGCCATAATAAAGGTGGTCGGCCTCAACATTTCCAATAAAATTCAGTGAACTCTCTTTGAGAGAGTCATATACCAGCTTGGTCAGCTCATTGCCCTTCGATGCTTCTTCACCAATACTCAATATGCCGACCTTTGGCCGTTTGATGCCGCAGACACGCTCATAATAAGTCGAGCCCATCTGAGCGAACTGGAAAAGATGGTTGGCACGGCAATCTACATTGGCGCCAACATCAAGAAGCAGCACGCCATAATCTTCGGCCGAGGGCAGCATGACAGCGATAGCAGGACGCTCGACACCGGGAATCCTTCCGATTTCGAGGAATGAAGCAGCCATCTGGGCGCCGGTACTGCCGGCAGACAGAAGCGCATCGGCCTTGCCTTCGCGTACAAGACGAGCCGCCACCGCGATAGAGGCGTTCTTCTTTTTGCGAAGAGCCTGCATGGGAGCTTCTCCCATTTCTACAAAATCTGGTGTGTCGTAGATTTCGCAGCCTTTCGGGAGTTGCGGCATTATTTCGCGAATGGCGGACTCTCTTCCGACCAATATCAGTTCGGCGCTGCCGCCAGACTCCAGATACGATCGTGCTCCTGATACCAGTTCCTGGGGGGCGTAATCTCCGCCCATGACATCAACGGCGATTTTCATTCGCTATTTTGTTTCCGGTATCAATCTTTTTCGACGTCGAGAACTTTAACCTTTTTGCCGTAATAGCCACATGACGGGCATACGTGATGAGGGCGCTTGGTTTCGAAGCACTGTGCGCACTTGGCCAGAGCGACCGGAGCTGCTTTATAATGCGTTCTTCTTTTGCGACCTCTGAGTTTGGAAACTCGATTTTTCGGACAGGCACCCATTTTGACTTCCTCCGGGATTGAAATAAGTTTGACGAGTATAGCAGATATACCGGTCTGAGTCAATATTTATAAACAATTTGCCTGCCAACGCAGCGTACACCTGCCCCGCATTTTTTTAGCAGAACCCTCTGATATGAATACGCATTCATTCAAAGAGGTCGGGAAGCAGGCAGACCGGCTTTACGCGGATAAGCAGCCGGAACTGGATTCCGCTTGAGAATTCTTACAAAATTGCGCTCATAGGGAACTGCTGGAGGTAGCAGAGAAAGTTGTTCTATGTCTGCAGCGGCAACCCCGAACAGCGAAAAAACCCTGGCCGCCTCCAACATCTCCTGTTCGAGTTTTGGACCCTTGTAGAAAAATGCCTGGCCACCGTTTTTCAGCAGCGGCAGAGTATACTCGACCAGAATGCGCACCGCAGAAAGAGCGCGGCAGACAACCAGATCATAACGTTCTCTGAATGCTTTGTCGCGTCCAAGGTCTTCGATGCGCGCATGTTGCGTCTTAACATTTTTTATACCGGCCTTCTCGGCCATTCTCGCCACGAAATCAACAGATTTCAGGCGCGAATCGACAGCAACAAAGCTGCTTTTCGGCAACGCCACCGCCAGCGGCAGACATGGGAACCCCCCACCAGTGCCGAGATCTAGTATGTTTCTGGCCTGCCAGACTTTTGCGGCAAGCCCGAGCGGAATAAGGCTGTCGAGAAAGTGTTTTACCGCAATTTCTTCTGGATCAGATATCTTGGAAACACTTTTATACAAAGGATCCTGCAGCATCAGATCAGACAGCAGCTGCAACTGCTCAAGCTGCTGCCGATCAAGCGGCAGATGAAGCTTTTCTAAATAGAGCCCAACTATTCTTATGATACTCTGGTCATTCATCGATCGAGTCCCCTGTCACGCTGCCGGCGCCGCAACGTCAATAGAATCAATGTCAGATCAGAAGCGCGCACACCGGGTATCGAAGCAAGCGCTTCGACAGTTGACGGTCTTACTGCGAGTATTTTCATTTTCGCCTCTTTGCAGACAGCTTCAGGCAGTTCATCGAAAAAGCCCTCGTCGATGCGAATGGCGCGCATCGACTCGATAAGTTCGAATTCTTTGTGCTGTTGAGCGAAATATCCAGCGTATTTTATTCTGGCCTCGACTTCGAGAACGGCGAGGCGGTCAAGTTCGGTCACTTCTGGAAAGAGGGGTTCAAACATCGCCAGTTCTGCCTCCGGATGCCGCAACAGTTGCGCGGCCGTGATGCTGCCTGACGGGATCGGCAGGTTACATTGAGGCAGCTTTTCGTGATAACTGGCTGCTGTCGCAGAATACGTCTGCAGCTTGTGCTCGACAGCGGCCATACGCCTTTGTCTTGCGTCAACCAGAGCATAGCGGTCTGACGCAAGAACGCCGTGTCGAAACGCTGTTTCGGCAAGCCGCTCTTCGGCGTTACTCATGCGCAAATTGAGCCGGAACGGCGAACGCGAGGTAAACACCCGATAAGGTTCGGTAATACCAAGCGTAGTTATCTCCTGAACCATCAGCCCAAGATAGGAACCGTTGGCATCGAGAGTAAGCGGCGACAGATTGCGCACGGCGGCGGCGGCGTTTACTCCGGCCAGAATACCCTGAGCGGCTGCTTCTTCATAGCCCGAGGTGCCGTTGATCTGGCCGGCAAGAAACAGGTTTTCGATCGACTTCGACATCAGAGTCGGGTAGAGGTCGAGCGGATCGACGATATCGTATTCGATACCGTATCCTGGCCTGGTGATGCGGGCATTTTCGAGACCGGGAAGCGTTCTGACATATATTTCCTGAACTTCTTCAGGAAGACTGGTAGAAAGCCCCTGCAGGTAATATTCCCGCGAATACACGCCTTCGGGTTCGAGAAATACCTTGTGAGTCTCCTTATCGGGAAACTTGTTGAGCTTGTCTTCGATCGAAGGACAGTAGCGCGCACCGGTGCCGGTTATGCGACCTGCGATCAACGCCGACCGGCCGAAATTTTCTTTTATTACCCGATGAGTATCGGCCGTCGTTCTGGTAATAAAGCAGGGCCGGCTGGGCAGGCTCTTCTTTGCATCAGACCACAGCGAAAAAGGTGGCGTGTCGTCTTCGTGTTCCTGCCTTTCGAGATTTGAAAAATCTATGGTGGCAGCATCAACACGAGGTGTAGTGCCGGTTTTAAAGCGCATGATCGGCAGTCCGATCTGACTGAGCGCCTGACCGAGTTCGACAGCAGCCGGCTCTCCGGCGCGGCCGGCACTGAAATGCACTTCACCAATATGAATCAGGCCGCGCAAAAAAGTGCCAGGAGTAAGAATAACAGCCTTTGCCCGCCAGATTTCGCCGGCAATGGTTCTGACTCCAGCCAGGCGGTCATCCTCAAAATACAGTTCGGCAACCATTGCCTGCAGTATGGCAAGATTGGGCTGAGCCAACACCGACTGCAGCATGCGCCGACTGTATGCTTCCTTGTCTGACTGAAAGCGATTGGCCTGCACAGCAATACCCTTGCGCGTGTTCAACCGGCGACGCTGTATGCTGGTTTCGTCGGCGGCAATCGACATTTCGCCGCCAAGCGCATCGATCTCGCGTACCAGCTGGCCTTTTCCCTGCCCGCCAATAGAGGGATTGCAGGGCATGGCGGCAACAGTATCGAGGTTAATGGTGAGCAGCAGTGTGGCAACTCCGGCGCGGGCACAGGCAAGCGCGGCTTCACAGCCGGCATGACCGGCTCCGACAACTATAACCTGAAAATCTGGTGTCACTTCAACATGACCAGAGCCTTTTCAGCCATCGAGCGAACGGTTTCGTTCGGGTCTGAGGTCAGCTTTTCCAGGAGCGCTCTCGCATCCGGGGTCTTCTTTCTCGAAAGAATTTTGACAGCGTTGATTCTGATGCCTTCGTCTGCCAATGCAGCGGCCTTGTTGAGCAGAATCATCTGGTCATCGCCAAGAATGAAGGCGATGTCACGCGAACCCGCTCTCTGTTCTTCAACGTTGTCAGAACACAATTTTACATATAATTCGGCTGAACGCGGCTTTGCGAAATCCGGCATTCCGGGCACAGATGGACGCGGACGCGGCGGCGGCGGTGGTGGAACTGGTGGCAGGGCGGACGGCAAAACTGGCGCTTCTGGCTGGTTCGGCTGCGTAGCCGGAGTCTCAGGAGCCAGAGACGGCTGAGGCGGCGGAGCCGGTCGAGATGGTGGCTGCGGTGAAATGGGAGCGGTGGCCGGCTGCGTCGGAACAGCAGTTGGCTGTGGCGGCGGCGATGGCGGTATGGAAATATTGGGCATTGACGCTGGAGCAACTGGCTTTGGCTTCGCGGGCGGCGAAGGGGGTTCGGGTGCGGCAAATGCCGGTTGAGCTGGCTGAACCGGCTCGGGCGGCGGCATGGTCGGCATAGCCGGAGGCGGTGTGACTGGCGGCTGAGACGCCAAGGGTGGTGCCGGTGGTTGCGGCCGCTGCGGCTGCGGCTGTGACTGTGGCTGCGCACTACCAAGAGCAGCGTTCGGTGCATAACGAATATCTTCGCGCATTGGCGTATTTTTAATTTTTTCAAAAAGAGTGTTGGCAACCTGTGCAACAACGGGGTCTGGGTCACCAGTAGCGGCCTTGAGAACCTGCCGGGCCGTATTGTTGTTGATTTTTGCCAGAGCTTTGAGAACGCTCAATCTGATGCCCTGATTAGGATCTTTAAGTGCAGCCTTGAGGAGAGTCAACGAGGCCTGATCTCCAATTTCGCCAAGAGCGAAAATTACGCTGTCCCGCAGCCAGACTTCTGAAGAGACAAGCATGCTGCGCAGAGTCAGAAAAGCCTGCTGATAACCGTTCTTTACCAGATATTTCGCGGCATTGACCTTGACACGGTTTTCCGGATCCTGCAGCAGTTCGATGATTTTCTGCTCACAACCTCTCAGGTTCTGCTCTTCGATGACTTCAACCGTATTGGCGCGAACTCTGGCATCCTGATCTTGAAGACAGGCGATAAGAGTTGCAACACCAGCTTCTCCGCTGCTTCTGGCAAAGACCTTTACCAGACCGGATTTAACAATTACATCTTTTTCCCGCATCAGCACTTGTTCGAGAGAAAGCACATGCATCGGGCGGTTGCTTTCCATGATGATTTTGAGCATCAAAAAACGCCGCTGCGATGAATATTGATCTTCTCCGAGCATCTTGAGTATTTCAGGTGCAATGCGATAATCCTTGAGATTGAACAATGCCTGTAAAGCAGTCAGAGCAACCTCTTCGATTCCACTGCGCGCCATGGCAAGAAGTTGCGTGGCATAGCCTGAAGGCCGATTTCCGGCAAGATCCTGGATATGCGCAAGCATATCGGGAATATGGGTGATTTTTGCCAGATTCGGCAAAGACGGGTCAGGCGGATCATCAACAAAAACGTCATCGCCTGCAACAGAAGGTGGCATAGACGGCGGTGGTGGAGGCGGTGGTGGAGGCGGAGCAAAAGCCGGTATGGCAGCAGGAGGTGCTACATGAGGCACAAAAGGTGGTGCCGCTGGAGGTTCCGGCTGATCAACTGGTGACGGCAATGGAGGCAAAGTGTCTGGCTGATCGGGTGCTGCAAAATCAATCGGTGGCAAACCAGGTTCAGAGAAAGTCTGGGCTGTAGCAGGCTCTTCGATGGCCGGGACAACTGGCTCGGCTGCATCTGCCGGAGGTAGCGAAAATTCCTGCGAAGCAGCAGGTTCACTGCCCGCAGATGCAGGAATCGCCTGGCGTTCGAGGCTTGCGACAGCCTGAGCGGCCATATCGCTGACTTCTGGTTCAGGATCGTTGACTACGACCTGAAGATGCTTGATCTTTTCCTGTGCAGGCATACTGGGAATCTGCAGAAGCTGCTCGATCGACTTCATGCGAACTTCTGAAGAAATCGAACGCAGATTCTGAATTATCAGCTCCTGCCTTTTCTTGTTAATCATTTAACACCTCGGGGTCGCCGACCACCTCATCTGAATCTTGACGAAGCACTGTCAACAGAATAGCAAGTTCTGAGCGAGAAAGGCAATTTTTTCTTACCAGCTGATTGAGATCGTCAAACTGGTCTGACAGCAACAGCTCTGCCACGTGCGGCGACAGCGAAGCAATACGCTTGTCAACGCTTGCAAGCGGCAGCCTGATACTTTCGAGAAACCTTGTCTGGGTTATTTTTTCTGACTCGCGTTCAAAATAGCCCTGATATTTGATTTCGGTTTCGAGGCTGTATATCTCATCTGGTGCCGAAAGCCAATCTAATTTAGCTTCTGCCAGCAGATTGCGAACATCATTATACGAAATTCCCGGTCTCTGCAGTATTTCACAGCCCGAAACGCGTTTTTTCAGATCGCCGGTACCCGAAGAAACCAGTTTCTCGCGCATTTCTTCGTTCGGAAACAGGCTCAGAGTTTCGAGACGGGCAAGTTCGTCTTCGATTCGCAGCGTCCATTCATTGATCTGCGCATAGCGTTCTGCACTTACCAGCCCGATAGCATAACCTTCACGGGTAAGACGGCGCTCAGCCGAATCATCGCGCAAAGTCAGCCTGAACTCGGCATGGCCCGGTGTAATTCTATAGGGTTCAGGCTTGTGCCAGATCGAAAGGTCATCAACCAGCACTCCCATGTAACTGCTGGTGCGCGAAGGCCAGTATGGCGGCCGGCCATTTATGGCCAGTGCCGCGTTGATGCCGGCAATAAGCCCCTGCGCGGCCGCCTCTTCATAGCCTGAAGTGCCGTTGATCTGACCGGCGGTGTAAAGTCCTTTTAAAGCGCGACTTTCCATGGTTTTGCGAATCAGCCCGGGTGCCAGCGCGTCGTATTCGATGGCGTAACCATAACGTACTATAATTGCGTCTTCGAGTCCCTTGACGCTTCTGACGATCTCTTTTTGCGCGCCGGGCGGCATGCCGGTGGTGAGGCCCTGCAGATAGAGTTCCTGTGAGTCCCAGCCTTCGGGTTCGACAAAAATCTGATGTTTGATCTGATCGGGAAAACGCATGATCTTACGGTCGATCGAAGGACAATGTTTGGGCCCGACATTGGTGATATTCTCAAGCATCAGCGGGCTTTCACTGAGATTGCGGCGCACTGCGGCAACAGAATTTTCATCGGTGAAAGCGAGAAAGCACGAAATCTGCCGCTCATACCTGCGCAAACGGTTTTCCCATAAAAACCCGCCGGCATCTGGGTCGCCTGGCAATTCACCCAGCCTGGAAAAATCTACCGAACTCTTGAGAATACGCGGAGGAGTAGCGGTTTGCAGTCGGCGCAACGGCACCCCGCACGCAAGCAGTGATTCTGAAAGGCCAAGAGCGGGGCTCTGGTTCTGAGGCCCGCCAGGCCAGCTGGCGCGCCCAAGAATAATGCGGCTGTTCAGATAGGTGCCAGAAGTGACGATCAGGCAATCACATGCGAACTGAAGTCCGGTTTCCAGCTTCACACCAGCGACTCGCCCTTCTCTGACCAGTATTTCGGTGACATGTCCCTGGCGCAATGTCAGTTTTGGCGTGTTGAAAAGTGTCTGAGTCATATGCTGACGATAAAGATACTTGTCGGCCTGAGCACGGCGGGAGCGCACAGCCGGCCCCTTCGAAGTATTCAGCCATTTCATCTGCACGCAGGTCTCATCTATGCATGCAGCCATTTCACCACCAAGCGCGCCGATTTCTCTGACGAGATGACCTTTGCCGGGCCCGCCGATACTGGGGTTACAGGGCATCAGAGCAATAGTCGACAGATTCATGGTCAGTAACAGTGTATCAGCGCCAAGTCGCGCACTGGCAAGCGCAGCTTCGCAACCGGCATGCCCGGCACCGACAACTATTACCTGATAATTTCTGGTTTCTTTCATCTATTTTCCGATACAGAATCGCTCAAAAATGAGATCAAGCGTGTTGACGTCGACGGTTTCGCCGTTTACCCGGCCAAGTTCGCGAACGACTTCTTCGAGATCGATAGCCAGCATATCCTGATACATCCGACCGGCACCGGCACAGGCTCTCTCCAATGCGACAAGTGCTTTTTCAAGAGCAGCCGACTGCTGAGCACCTAGCAGCACCAGCTCATCATACTCCCCCAGCCCGCTTCCTTCTATGACCTTGCGCAATTCTGCCACCAGCCGGTCGAGGCCAGAGCCCTGCAAAGCCGAGATCACAAGCTGGTCTTTATCGGCAAAAAACGTATCTGGCAACTTTTGTTCGAGATCGGCCTTGTTACGCACCACCAGAAAAGGCTTACCGGCACGTTCAAGTTCGGTCATTACCAGACTATCGTCAGCATCGGGCAGATCTGCCCCGTCAAAAACTCCTATTAGCGCGAACGCTTCATCGACGGCACGGCGTGTACGTTCGATACCTATCGCTTCAATGCGGTCGCCAGGCTGTCGCAGCCCCGCCGTATCGATCAGTTTGATCGCATAGTTTCCGATCATCAGGCTTTCTTCGAGCGTATCACGGGTAGTCCCGGGTACTTCGGTAACGATGGCGCGCTCGCGGCCAAGCATATAATTCATCAGGCTCGACTTGCCGGAGTTCGGACGCCCGAGCAGAGCGACCTTGAGACCGCCGGCCACCATGCTGCCATTGCGCGCATTATCTGCAAAAATCTGCAGTTCGGCCAGTATCTTTTTGAGGTCACGCGCGAGAAGATGCTCGTCAATAGCCTCGATGGCATCTTCGGGAAAGTTGAGGCTGGCTTCGAGCTGCACCAGATGATCGAGCAGGCGCGACCTGATGCGACTGACAAAGTGCGAGGGCAAGCCATCGAGCTGATTGAGCGCAAGGCGG
>JAKJFO010000120.1 GCA_022704885.1 Candidatus Rifleibacteriota bacterium
GCGCTGGCAAAATACTTGCGGCCGGCAACTCGACCGATATCATAAATCCGAATAACCTGAAAGAACTGTACAACGCCGACATAAGAGTGCTGGAAAGCGACGCAGGTTCGCATAAAATGCGAACCTGCGTGCCAGTTTTCGATTGAATCAGTTTATACTCAGTGCAGAGTTTCACCTGAATATGCGGTGTCGACGAGTTCTCTTTCGAGTTCGTAATACTCGTCAGCATTCTGAGTTTTCGTGTCTTTTATCGGGTAAAGGCTTCTAATGCTGCCGTTCATGGTATAAAGCTGCCAGTATGATTCAGCGCCGTTAATATTGGCACGAAAGCGCATAGCTCCAGCAATTCCGCCATTTTTGCGGGCTACTTCCATGGCAATGTGGCCAAGAGCAAGAATTGCCTGTACCGAGTTGCCGATCGAAAAACCACCAATGGACTTATAGCCATTTGGCAGCGGGCCTTCTTCGCCATCGGGGTCCCAGTAGAAGGAGCCGGTGAAAGCTTTTGGGTTGCCGACATCAGCGGTAACCGCACGAATCTGGGTATTGCCAGCACGTTCATCATGATAAAACTTGTACCACCAGTGGTAGCCGCTTACCTTTTTGCCGTTGAGTTCGCCGGCGACAACATGTTCGAAACCGAGGCCAGAGCTGAACCAGTTCTTTTTGAGATCCTGGATGGTGGTGCCGGTGCTGCTCAGAGCATGTCTGATCACCGGATCGTCTTTGATCGAATTCAGGAAAGTATCGATTTCTTTATCAAGTCTTGGCGCATCGTTGGTGCCATTTTTGGGGTTGAAAAGGTTGCACAGCTCAACTGCCTTCTCATAACTGCTCGGCACAGCCGAGGTGACGTCAACAAAAAGGTAGTTTTCGCCGGTTTTAAACTTGGGGTTTTTGGCGACCTTGACTGCATCGCGATCAAGACCAGGAATGGCTGCCGAGATACGGCGGATTTCGTCAGCTATGGCTGAAGCATTGCGGCTGCCGTAGGCAGAAAAACCGTTTGGGTTGTTGCGATTGGCTGCTGCTTCGGCCTGTGCAACGGCGCGATCGAAATCATGCTGGTTTTCGATCAGACCGGCAATAATACTGTTACTGAGAGTCTGTCTGAGACCATTGTCTGAGATGCTGTCGAGCTGCGAACTGAAAAGATGCAGTCGATCCTGCTGGGCGCCGAGAAAAGCAGAAGACAAAAGCAGAAATAAGAAAACACAAATTTTAATGCGATGCATTTACGCTCCTTCTTAATCGATACTCATATACTGTTACGAAGCGGAGAAAGGGAAATAGATAACAAAAACAGAGACAGATACTTACTACTTCATACAGAAGATACTAATAAATTTTAACAAAGTTTTTAATAATATACAATCCCTCCGGCATTTTTTTTGCCGGAGGAATTATACCGGCATATTATTCAGTGCCAACCCCTGGCGGAGACGCGCTGCCGACAGCCATTCCCGAGCCAAGAAACATGGTACGCCAATGATTGATCTCTTTGACTTGAGAATGACTCAAGACTTCCATGCGCAATGACACAGGTTTGAGCACGCGTTCGAAAAAACCGTGCAGGCCATCGGCCATGACCCGTGCGTTCTTGTAACCGAAAATCTGTAGAACCACCCAGGCCTGTCCAGGATGTACCGGCCCATTCGAAACCAGTACAACGAGGTCGTAATCTCGATAACGTTCGAGCACCTTCACGGCATTAGTGACAGGAACATGTACCGACCCTGGAATATGCCACTCATCGAATTCTTGCCGGGTCCGTAAATCGGCCAGAACTATTCGTTTCTGCCCGGCAATCAGTTCTCGCGCGACCTGTTCGGGCTCGATATGGTCTTCACCTTTTTCAACATGGCTCAGAACTTCACTCGCGTAGATTCCGGTCTCGACCACCTTGTAACCTGTGGTTCCAGAACGTCCGAGGGCCATCACCATTACCGCACCGATCAGCATGAATACTGAAAAAGCCCATAATCCAGAACTACGCTCAGCGATTCGCCTGAAGCTGAAACCTTCTTCAATAAGTTCTGATATCCAGAAAGCGATGACTGCGACTACCGTAACCAGCAAAGCAAAGTCACCAAACTCGAAGCCAGCGACCTGGTATATATGGCTAATCCCAAGATCTCCCCAGGTGTAAAACGGCTCGATCAAAGGATATGCATAGTTGAACGCATAACTGCCCAGTATGGCGCCAAGCAGAAATACCACCGCGTCAAATTTGCCGCTGACAGCGCCAACGACCGCGGTTCCCGGGCACCAGCCACTCATAACGAAGCCAATACCGAAGATAAAACCACCAAGAATCTGAGCTCCCAGAATAGTTTCGGGAATATAGATCGCTTCAGGTCTTATAACGCCCAGGGAAAAAGCAAAGCCCAGCCCGAGCATCGCAGTGACGACTGCGCTGAACATTACCTTGAGCACAGCCATGTCGCGGAAATAAAAGATTCCGGCAAGACGACGCGAACTGCCGAAACCGGCCTGTTCGAGACACCAGCCAAATGCGGCACCAATGACCAGTGAAATCAGAAAAGCATTGACCGAAGACAGACTGTTACTGCTGTAAATAGTCTCAATCATGCCACTGCCTCCTGAAAATGTAAGCGGTCAGATAACCACCGGCAAAAGTTGCCAGCAGAAAAGCCACACCACCTGTAGTCAGCAGGGCCGTGCCGGTCAGCGCCATACCAGAGGTGCAGCCGCGCGCAAGTCGACTGGCAAAGCCGGAAATAATACCGCCCAGCAGAGCCAGCAACAGTCTTTTGCCGGCTGAATATGAAGCGCCACGCTCGGTCTGAATTCTGACACGGCGGTTCAAAACCGCAGAAACAAAACCACCGACCAGAATACCGGCAAGCATGAAGACAAGATAGTATTTAAGCGGCTGCGCACCCCAGGCACCAAAATACTCTGAGTTGAGTATCTGCTCGGGATTGATGCAGAGCCCACACCAGGCCGACAATCTTGCCAGTCCTCCGGAAGCACCGAGTCCAGTGCCGAGTATCAGAAAAGAAGCAAGAAGAGTCAGGCCTAACAAAAAGCCTGCCAGATAAGGATTAAGATACGGGTTTCCCGGTTGTTCATAATTCATATGTCAGCAGCCGGCCCCCTTTCTGACTGGTTTTGGCGCCGGCTGTGGGACAACCGGTTCTTTGGCAGCAGGCATAGATTTTATCTGGCCGGTTCCGGCATCTGGCTCGATCGTGCGATCTCTGAGAAAACCGACCTCGACTTCGCGCCAGTAAGCCTCCAACCCACCGAGCAGAGCCTTGATCGGCCGACGGGTTTTGCGCGACAATATCCCGGCCACGATCATTGCCAGAGAACCATCGCGGTCTACTATTATCAGAGGCACTTCGCCGGCAAGCCATGACTGGTTCTCGATCAGATCGAAGATAGCGACAGCTTTTGCAGCGAGCGGATTATAATCGCGAACCTGTTCAGGTGGTCTGATATCGACTATTTCAAAGGTTCCTGGCAGATCTTTGAGCATCTGCCTGAGCTGAGCTGGCACCAGACGTTCCGGCAGATCCGGGTTTCTATATGCCGTTGCAGATGAAGATGCCGCCCCGGAAGCATCGGCAATTTTTACCACCGGCAAACCGGCTTCGATCCAGGCTTCAGCCCCGCCCTTCATGCTAATGGCATTTTTAAAACCAGCACGTTTGAACAGACCTACTGCCAGGCTCGACCTGAAAGCCGAATTACACACCGCCACAACCGCTTCCTGGCGGCTCAATCTGCGGGCAGCATTTGCCTCCAGCGTATCGAGCGGAATATTGAGCACTTCGCCAATCTTCATTCCCAGCCATTCAGACGGCTTTCGCACATCGACGATGACAGGGGCGGTGCCGGCGCGCATCTGGCGGTAGAGATCGTCAGCGCTTACCATTTCGGCGCTTTCCGTGCGGCCGCCCGCTGCCAGATAGTCTTCAAATATCATATAGTCTGCATTGTAGCCAACTCGTTTGAGCCGGCGAGCTCCTTCGTAAATCTCATCAGCACTGCCGGTAAGAATCAGACGACTGTTGAACGGCACAATAATACCGGTCCAGGTTTCGAGACGACCACGCAAAGCTATATTTACCGACCGCGGAATATGCTGCAGCGAATAGGCTTCGGCCTCGCGAAGATCGACGATATAAATATCATTCTGCTCGATCAGACCATCGAGACTGGTCAGCCGTTCATGAAATGGCGCGCTCCATTCGACACGCTCCGGGCCCATCTGATTGATCTTCGCATTTTCGGCAAAGTAACGCGGTGCCGGCTCAAGGCCGGTAAGAAAATTGGCAATGAAGGCACTTCTGTCGTGAGCCAGCCTGATATATGGATTTGAAGATTTTTCCTGCCCGATGGTGGAAGAAGGCTCATCGCGAAGGTTGGCGCCACAAAGAGACCCGGCTCCATGTGCAGGAAGAATCACCGCGTTGTCAGACAGTCTGCTGAGCTTGTAGTTCCAGGTGTCGAACATCATGCCGGCAAGCTCGGCGGCCGAGTGGCTGCCACCCATAAGATCCGGCCGGCCCAGGCTGCCAACGAACAGAGTGTCTCCCGAAAGAATGAATTCCTGCTGTAACACAGCTGTTGCTGGGCTTACAACACCACAAAGACTGTCGGGAGTGTGGCCGGGTGTCTCGATAATTCTGATTACGGCGCTGCCGACTATGATGGTGTCGTCTTCCTTAACCGCCCGATGCGGATAAAGAGCGCCACTTTTATGACCGGCGAATATCGGCGTGCCTGTAGAAAATTCCATCTCGCGATGACCGGCGACAAAATCGGCATGTGAATGTGTGAGAAAGGTGCCAACCCATTCAAGATTTTCGCGTGCAGCGTAATCGAGATAAGTCTGTACGTCGCGCCCCGGGTCTACAACCAGCACTTTTCCCTCACTGACGACCAGATAAGAGTAGTGCGACAGAACGCCAAGGTTGAACTGAACAATGTTATAGCCGGTTCCGATGTAGGTATTTTCGATCTGATATTGTGCCGCATCGTTCGAATGCGTAGCCGATTCAGAATCTGATATGCTGGCGGCAAAAGATGTTGCCGCGATACAACAGATCATCACCAGGCTCAATTTAAGCAATCTCGTTACCATTTACGCCTCCCGTCAGTTTATCTTACAGACAACTCGGATTATACTACACATTCACAGCTGAAATCACGCGAGCTACGACTCTGTTTGCAGCCGCTCTGTCAGAGAATTTGTGCAAATAAAACAACCCCGGCAATCTGCCGGGGCTGAATGAGAGCTTAAGAGAAAGGCGGGGTGTCAATCCCAGCGATGATTAACTCCAAAAATCACACCGAAGTCATGACCATAACCGAATTCCTTCTGCAGTGCGACCGGAAACGCCAGATTACCCTGCCAGCGATCGTTGAACAGCGTAAAGCCGACTATCATATCGACATTGGTGCCCGCAGTCTTGTTGTCGGCAGGCAGCGCAATACCAGGAGTCTTGGTATATATCAGCTGATCGCTGTTATCAACATCGTATGAAGTGCTGGTCAGCTCACCAACGATGGAGAAATGCCTGTTCACGCGATAATCGAGGCCACCACGCAAAATGAGCTTAGTGAGGTTGTCTTCGGGATTGTTGGCGAGAGCCATGTTGATATGACTTGCCCACTTTTCGTTGAGCTGACCTGAATAGGCACCGCCAACCTGGACTTCGGCACCACGAGTTGCACCAGCCGGGCCCATGAAAGCGCCTGTTTTGGTAGTGCCATCAACAGCTGTGCCGATTTCCTGCTGCGGTCTGTCATAGTTACCGCCGGGGAAACGACCTTCGGCATGAACAGTGACGGCATGATCACCATCGAGATTTTTCCAGACCTGATAACCCACTTTGAGCGAAGGATCATGCAGACCTGAAAGATCAGCAGTGTTGACCCCGTCTTTGACTTCCCAGTTCTGGAACGGGATGGTCATGCCAGCAAAGAATTTCTTGCCGGAATAGGTCAGATGAACTGGAACAATCAGCTCATAGCCCTCTTCGACTATGTCCTTTTCAGCGTTAAGGAAACGATAATTTTCATACTTCATCTGCACACCGAAGTTCCAGGTGCTCAGGTATGGCAGCAAAGCGCATTCGGTTTCGAACAGACCATGATAGCCATTGAAGTTGACAAAATACGGAGTGTAATCGGTGGGTTTGAGCTCATCAGGAATCCGGAAGCGCTCTTCACGATACAAATCGCGAGTGCTGACAGCCACCGGCATGCCGGGAGCGGGAGCCGGGCCTGGTACTGGAGCGCCCATATAAGGTGCTGCCGGAGGTTCCATGATGTTTGGCACACTGACCGGGGGCGGAGGAGGAGTCATGCCGCCGCCACTGTAAACAGGAGGAGCAGCTGGAGGAGCGTAAGCATCCATGGCTCCTGGCGCCGGACTTGGAACCGCGCCGTATGGTGCATAACCTGCTGCCGGAGGTGGCGGAGGAGCCATGAGCGGCGGCGGATCGAACGAAGGTGCGCTCATCGCGGGCTGCTGCGGCTGATACTGCTGGGCCGGCGGTGCTGCCATAGCACTCTGCCATGGCTGAGACGACAGTGGTCGCGCTTCTACAGAAGGAATACCCATTTCATGCGGAGATGGTGCAGCGCCTGGAATAACAATAGTCTCACCAACCATCAACTTATTCGGGTTCAAAGAAGGATTGGCACGGGCAATTTCACGCCATTTCTGCGAAGAACCAAGCAGGCGTTTGGCAATCGTACCAAGTGTGTCTCCACGTTTGACCACATATGATCCACCGGTCTGGCCGTAGAAACTGGCGTCAGCATCGGCATCGGCTGATACCGATGAAACGGTGGTTTCTTCGACAATACTGTCAGCAACTTCGTAATCAGCTTCGTTGATCTGACTGGCCTGCTGCTGAACTTGTGCCTGAACGTTCTGCGCCTGTAGCTGGTAATGCTGCTGGGTATTGACAGCCTGCTGCTGCACGTTCTGCACATGCTGCTGCACCTGTTGCTGCGCATTATTGGCGAACTGCTGCACGTTTTGTACAGCTGCCTGCCTGACAGGAGCCGCACTCGAATTGCTGGCGGCAGTGAGCAGCTTCTGACCGACGAAAATGCGATTGCCATTATCGATGTTGTTGATCACCATCAGATCCTGCCAGCGATTGGCATCGCCGAAAACCTTCATGGCAATCTTTGGCAGGGTGTCGCCGGCCTGAACCACATAATGGCTCTGAGCTGCATGGGCAACCGCTGCTGCGCCAACGTTACTGGAAACATTGGCAGGTGGCTCAACCGGAGGCCGATAGCTTGTCTGCCCAAGTGCAGGCGCAACCACACGTGGTGGTGCTGACATCAGTTGCTGGGCGCTCTGCCCGGCTGGGCCAACTTCTTCCCAGTCACCCTGCTGGGCTTTTGAAATTGCTGGCGCAGCAAAGACAAGCCCCATCGACAATATGACTGCAAGAACAGGATCTTTGGCCCGGAATGTGTTAAATCCCATCATCTCTGACCTCCAGGTCTCTCCGAAAATTTGGATGAATTATAGTTTCCAGAATTTTTTGAACTGTGCTTTAAGCAATTTTGCATAGCTGTACCAGTCTGCATAAGATATAAGTTCATCTTTGTTTACCTTATCGACCGACATGATCAAATTGTTGAGCAATAAACTTACATGTTGTGCAGTTGCTCTTGCCATAAGGTTGCCAGGGGTCCCGCCTTCGAGAACCGACAGAATTCTGCCTGAGCAGAAGCGGTCTGCCAGCTCCTTCACCTGCGAAACAATGTTGAGCAGCCCCTCTTCTGTCACTCTCAGATGAGAATTGGGGTCATCGATAAGAACATTAGTGCCAAAACCAAGCAGAATGAATTCGGGCTGATACTGCGCCAGTATTTTTTCGACCAGCTCTTTGATGCAGACGCGATACTCGCGGTCGCCATAGCCCGAAACGAAAGGTATGTTCAAATTGTAGCCAAGCGCACCCTTCTGGCCGAGTTCCTCATAATGGCCAGTACCGGTAACCCCCGGATATTCATGCAGGGAAATTGTCATCACATCCTTGCGATGATAAAAAATTTCCTGGGTGCCGCTGCCATGTTCGGCGTCAAGATCGATTACCGCAACACGTTTGAGAGCAAATTTTTTGGTCAGATAGTGCGCCCCGGCAGCAATCGGATTAACCAGACTGCCAAACCCTGACGATGCGCGGCCGGCATGGTGTCCCGGCATTGCCGTCAGACAAAAAGCCCGCTCTGCCTGCCCGCTCATGATCAGATCGACCGCGTCGAGCACACAACCTGCGCCAAACCGCGCAATTTCAAACGATTCTTTGATCAGTGGCGTATTGTCGTCAAGCTGGTCAACGCCGCTGTAACTGCGACGATGCAGGTCGTTGAGAAACTCCGGGTCGTGAATGTCGCGCAATCGCTTCATCGGCGCAATATCGGCCGGGCGCACTACGCCTTCCCACAACCCATTTTTCTGCAGCTGATCGATGATCAACGACAGACGACCCCCTTCCTGTTTTTCGGTCAGGGGGTCGTATTCCAGGAGCTTTTCGTTATAGAGTATAACGCCTCCTGTGCGAACTTCTTCCATGTAATCAGGCAGAAAACGCTGTCAACATGAGACTTTTATCCATACAGCCGTCATCGAGCGACTGAGGATCGAAGACTCTCTCTACAGCCTTTCCTTCTTTCTTTGAGTTTGAGCCTGTTCTGGCCCGGCGTAAGAACGAATTGTAAACTACCCGTGAATCTGAAAAGCTCTGCCAAGGTTCCATACTCGATACACCCTCCTTTTAGAACTCTTACTATATTCATCGACACATTTCTCAAAAGCATCCAGCCACTTCTATCTTTAATCGCTAACGCTATTGATATGGGTTCGCTATTGAATGGCACTATAGAGCACTGCAAAAACAAAGTGACGACAAAAAGCCGCACCGGCGATTTGGCTGGTGCGGCTTTTTAAGTTTGTTAAGCGAGATTACTTGCGGTGTGCCCTGGTGTTCTTTACCGGTCCTTCTTTGCTTAGCAGCTGCGAAAGTGTTGAATCAGCGAGCACGTCTTTGATATCCATCTTCTCGCCATCGACCTCAACTTCGCTGGCAATCAGTCTGATGCCATGACTGTAATCGGCATAGGTCACCTCATGACCCCAGCCATAACCCTGTATCGGTTTGCCACCATTGCGCGAGTCATGCCAGCCGTAAATAACTACGCTATCCTTATGAGAATTCAGAAAATTAGTAATGATAACGTCTTTTTTGTGACCGGCGATCAGCATGCCGTTCTGATGTCCGGCCTTGCGGCATTTTTCTTCGACCAGGCGCTGATGCTCGCTATAAAATTCGTTCTTGGTCATTCGCTGCTGCCAGTTCGGATACTGGCCACCCGACATCGGCGAAGGAGTCAGTTTCGTCTCGGCATGTTTGTAGATATCATCTGACATCTGCGTGGTCGGCAGTATGCAGCCGAACTTGTCGGCTATCGTCTGCGCCGCCAGCGGACTCATAGGCATGCGCACAAAATCGCTGTCACTGCCGATCGCCAGCACGTCTGGCATGACCTTGTATTTGATCGCATGCGTCCTGCCATCTTTAAGCTTGCGACTGACTTCGATTTCTTTGAAATCGCGCAGGAATGAGGGAATATTGCCGGCGAGAATCTCTGCCAGAATAGCTTCTTCGCGCTGTGCCGGCGTCATGTTTTCGGTGCGTTTCATGAATTCACTACCAGAACCGGCAGCACCAGCGCGGATGGGAATTGCTTCGTAGCCAGTCAATGGTTTGGTTTCATCGGGCCGATCGGGCTGATCGACTGACGGTGGGGTTTCTGTCTGCCCTTTTTCATCGGTATCGTCGCCAGTCGCTACAGAAACCGGCTCTTCTTCAAAGTCTTCGCCAAACAGCTCGGCAATCAGTTTATTGACAAAATTAAGCAGACGCTCAAAAGACAGCATGCCAGACGGTGAAGGCACCACGCTTTCGGCAAACTTTTCTGATACCCGGCTTTTTTCTGAGCGAGCTTCCTGATCGACTTTTATCAGCTCCAGATCTTCGGGTTTCGAGCCTTCGACCATTTCGTCGAGACTTTGCGCGTTCACTACTGTCAGACAACCAAGCAACAACAGAACTGCCAGCAAATAAAACCGCTTCATATTTCTCTCCCGCTCAGATGCAAGATTGTTCGGACCCGATTATGGCACCGAACGGATATTATGTTATCATGATCGTACATCTTATAACAGTCTGATATCTTGCTGGAGGAACCATGAAGTATTATTTTCTGTCAGCAGTCCTTTTGCTCGCAACCATGTTTGCACCTCTGTCAGGTCAGTCTCTTGACGAAATGACGGATGAAATCAGCGTGCTGAATGACCCGCTGGTGACGCAGACAGAAGACGGTGACACTGCTGCCGATGAACAGGGAACACCCAACAACCAGCCAGTCGATGACGTCAGCGCCATGCGCCAGCGCATCATCGAACTGGCCGAAAGCAAAGTCGGCACCGTGCAGGAAACCCGTGGCGATGATGGTTGCCGCGTCGGCTGGCAGCAACTCAAAGAGTTTTATGAAGCTGCCTACCGCCTCACTGACATGGAAAAAGAACGACCGGGCTGGCTCAGCACCCTGCAGACACCTGGCAAAAAAATCAACGACTGGTGCGGAATCTTCTGTACATGGGCCTGGCAGAAAGCCGGCCTGCCGGTTTACTGGAACACTAAGCTCATCGGCTGCAAGTATCGTGGTGATACCGGCAATATGGGCCCCGGCGATCTGGTTATCATCAAAAAAGAATTCAATAAATACAATCACCACTGCATCATCAAATCAATCGATGGCGATGATCTCGTGACCATCGACGGCAATCAGGGTGCCGACTCGATCAAACTGCAGAACCGCAAAGTTCATCATATTGCCATCTATTATTCAGTAGCAGAAGCCATGGGCACAACTCCAACGCCCTCAACCACCACAACAACCGGCGGTTCTGGCACGGGAAGCGCCAGCAAGCCTCCGGTCACAACCGGTTCTGGCAGCGGCACCTCGCCGACAGACAAACCTCCAGTCGTCGCTCCCGGTAACACGCAAAAGCCGCCGGTAACCCAGGCTCCGCCGCCGGCAGATGAAGCTGACCTCAAAAAGATGGTTGAAGATATTCTCAAAAAGATCTTCATTGCTCTGCCATTTTTCTGGTAAGAACATCGGGTAGCCTTGGCCAGCTTCTCACCGATACTCAACAATCTCGACGCCGAAGATCTTGCCGTCAGGCTTTTTGCCATACTGCGACTGCAGGAACTGACCGGTAACGAGTCCATACCGGAAAAAATGCGCCAGGCGGCCGAAAAAGAAACCGACCCGGCCCTCAAACTCTATCTCAACTGGCTGGCATACCCGGAGAAGTCTGATAAAGAGGCTGATCCGGTGATTCTCGGCGAACTGTTGCAACAGAAACAGCCAGACTGGCCGAGAATTCTGCGCCTGCTTCTGCAATTCAACCGGCAGAGCGCTGCACTTGCACTTGATACCATCAGACAGGCAAGTTTGCGCAGCCTGCCCGGCAATCTGCTGCCGGTTCTTGTCGGTTTTTTCAGCCGATTTGGCGACAGCAGAGATGTCGAACTGCTTGAGTCATGGTGTACAAACCCTAACCCGGCGGTAACCATTCTGGCGGTAGAGGGTCTGAGCCGTATTCAACCAGATCGGCTGCGCAACTTCCTTTACCCGCTGCTGACCAGTGAATCTGCGGGCATCAGGTCGCGCGCGATCAGACTGCTTTTTCGCTGGCACCCTGAAGAAGCACTGCGGCAGCTTTCCGACATGCTCGAATCAGATATTATCGATGAGCGAAGAGCGTCGCTGGCACATGCTTTTTTTCTGCCATTCGATCGCATAAAACACCAGCTGATCCGCTTTATGATCAGAGAAAGCGAACCTGCTCTGCTGATACAGGCAGGTCAGATACTGATCATCAATCCTGACCTGGAGGCAGCAAATTCGGTTGCAACCGTGGCTGTCGAAACTTCTGCCGAAAAGGTGCCGATCATCAAAAGCATATTGTTGCAGCAATGCGAGTTTCTGGCCCGCATCAAGCTTATCGAAGAATCGCATGAGTCATATGCTGACCGTCTGCTGACCGAAGCCACCAGCGCAATTGCGACGAAACGTGCCGACAAACTTGCTGAAGCGGCTCGCAACGGTCAGATCAGCAATGAGACAGATCTTGCCACAACAACAGCTCTG
>JAKJFO010000121.1 GCA_022704885.1 Candidatus Rifleibacteriota bacterium
AAAAAAATTCCCGGTAGTATATCCCGGGCTTAATCAAATCAAAGTAACCCTGCGATTGTCTCAGCTCAACCTGAAGGAACGGCCCAACCGATCAGAATCTCATGCATTGGCGAGTGCCGACAGCCTGATAGAGCGGGTACAGCCAATTTGACATTTTCGTCAGGGAGTGCCATAATTGAGGCCTGTTATTCAGATGTTCTATTTCAAGAACGTATTTAAGGAGCTTCAAATGAATCAGACCGCCATGGAGAAAGAAACCATGAACAAAACCAGCCGCCTTCCCTACAAGGTTAAAGACATCGAACAGTGGCAGCATGGCCGCAAGGAAATCGAAATCGCCGAACACGAAATGCCCGGCCTGATGGCGCTTCGTGAAAAATACGGCAAACAGAAACCTCTGCGCGGCGCTCGCATCATGGGTTCTCTGCACATGACGGTTCAGACCGCAGTTCTCATCGAAACTCTCGCTGAACTCGGCGCCGATGTCAGATGGGCAAGCTGCAACATTTTTTCGACCCAGGATCACGCAGCGGCAGCTATTGCCAAGCGTGGCATTCCGGTATTTGCCTGGAAGGGCGAAACCCTCAAGGAATACTGGTGGTGCACCAATGAAGCCATTACCTGGCCGGACGGACAAGGACCTGATCTCATCGTCGACGACGGTGGAGATGCTACCCTGATGGTTCACCTTGGCGTCGAAGCCGAAAAGAACGCGAAGTCTCTCAACCGCGAAACCCACGGCGAAGACGAAGCTCAGCTCGTTGCCTTTTTGAAAGAAACTCTCAAATCCCATCCCAACAAATGGACAGAAATGGCTAAGAGAATCAAAGGCGTCAGCGAAGAAACCACGACCGGTGTTCATCGCCTTTACAAGATGATGGAAAACAAGAGCCTGCTCTTCCCCGCCATCAACGTTAACGATTCAGTCACCAAATCAAAATTCGACAACCTTTATGGCTGCCGCGAAAGCCTGGCCGATGGTATCAAGCGCGCCACCGACGTCATGGTCGCCGGCAAGGTAGCCGTTGTTTGTGGATACGGCGATGTCGGCAAGGGCTGCGCTCAGAGCATGCGCAATTTTGGTGCCCGCGTCATCGTTACCGAAATCGACCCGATCTGCGCTCTGCAGGCCGCCATGGAAGGTTTCGAAGTCAAAACCGTTGAAGACACCCTCGGCACCGGCGACATTTACATTACCACCACCGGTAATCGCGACATCATCACCGCTGAACACTGTTCCAAAATGAAGGATCAGGCCATTGTCTGCAATATCGGTCATTTCGACAATGAGATTCAGATGGCGAAAATCGAATCATGGCCCGGCATCAAGAAAACCAATATCAAGCCACAGGTCGATCGCTATGCTTACAAAGATGGCAAAATGATCTACATTCTGGCTGAAGGCCGCCTGGTTAACCTTGGCTGTGCCACTGGCCATCCCAGCTTCGTCATGAGTAACTCATTCACCAACCAGACCCTCGCTCAGCTCGACCTGTGGACCAGCAAGCGCCAGATTGGTGTTTACACCCTCTCGAAGAAACTCGACGAAGAAGTCGCCAGACTTCACCTCGAAAAGATCGGCGTCAAGCTGACCAAACTTACCAAGCAGCAGGCTGATTACATCGGCGTACCGGTAGAAGGCCCCTACAAACCCGATCATTATCGCTACTGAGCTCATAACCAGAAACCCGCCGGGGCCTAAGGCCCCGGCGGTTTTTTTAACGCTGTCTTTGCTTCTCAACAGATTATCAGACCTTATCTGCATCTCAGACCGAAAAGAGTTTTTTGACTCGCTCGTAGTCTTCTTCGGCTCGACGACGATTTTCGCCGGTAATACGGTTGAGTCGGTCTGTATATTCAGCACTTCTGGCGAGCAGCTGATTAATCGAACCTTCCAGCCAGGATTTATCGACATCATCAGGTAACGCGCAAAATTTCCAGTTACAGGCCCTGGCAAAAGAACTTACTTTGGGATCATAAGCGAGGCCAATCCAGGGAATCCCGGCAAGAGTGGCAAGAATGCAGCCATGCAGACGCATTGAAACAACAAGCTCTGCCCCGGCAAGCAATTTTTCGGGCTCGTCAGAGCAAAAAACCCTGCCCATCCAATTGGCGCGCTGCCACAGACTATCATCTTCGCCAGGCTGCAGTGCTGCCGGGAAAAGATCGAAATTTTCGAACTCTTCGTGCATGTTGACCAGTTCTTCGGCCAGACGATCTGCGCCCGAGGCGCTTCCACGCAGAATAGCATAGACTTTGGGCAGTTCAATGGTGCTGAGCTTGCCACGGTGGGATATCTCGCTCAAAAAAGCTAGATCAGAGGTTACCGGAGCGTTCCTGATTCCGGCGATTTCTTCGAGAACGGTGGCCGACTCGATATCGCGCAGACTGACATATTCTGCCTGCCGCAATTCAGAGGCAAGCCACCGATTTACCGCTTCAGCGACTCTGCCACCTTTCCTGAAAGGCCCAAGTCCCTGTGCAGGGAGAATGACGCGGGCACCAGCCAGACGAGCCAGTGTCAGCAGTGTCAGGTAATAGACCAGACTGAGCTGACTGGTCGAAGACTGCAGCAGTCCACCACCCGGAATGACTACCGCTTCGCAGGTCATGATTTCTTCGAGCAATCCGAACAATGCCCGCCGCCGAACAATGGCCATACGTTCGCCAACCGGCAAAGGCGCACGACCACTGTGCAGCAGAACAACGCGGTGCCCGACAAAATCTTCAAGAAAACGGCGACAGAATGTACGCCAGAGCAGTTCGTCGCCAAGATTGCCATAACCGAAATAACCGATCAGCAGAACTTTTTTCTGCTTGTCGGAGCCGGCCAGAGACAACAGCCTGAGCACTGCCACCAGAAAAACTACAACAAGCCCGATGAGAATTCCCAGCCAGATGCCATTGAAATTGCGCAGCAGGCTCAGCTGCAGAGGTGTATGGAAATGACACATCGAATTGACGGCAGAAACCTGACCCATTTGCATGAAAATCGCCAGCAACGGCAAAATAGTAAAGTTCTGGCGCAGATAAAAGAAAATAAACAGAAGAGCTGCCGGATATCCGACGAGAAATTCCTTATTACGTGGCCTTGCTACCAGCGTATTTTCTAGAAAAGTTCGAAACATGTCTTCAAATTCGGAAGGCTTGAGAAAAGTGACGTTGCCGGAACGCAGCAGATAGAGAATCGTGCCGGCGGCCAGAGCCGAAAGCATGAATACTCCTATCGGATTTACCGGCCGGTGCAGCAGCGTAAAAATTCCTCGTCCATAGGCTCGCAATGACCATAAGCCAGTAATAATCAGAGGCAGAATGAATGCCAGTTTGATTCCGCGAAACTGCTCGAACCGCAGCAGGTATTCGACTTCGGAGTAAATGCCGGCAATCAGCACACCGCCCAGCAGCGAAGGCAGCACCTGGCGTAAGACAAATCCCGGAAGAATCTGCCAGAAAGAACGATTCTCGCAGTTACGCAGACTTTGCATGGCCCAGATAATACCAATACACGAACTGGCAACAGCCCCAACCAGACCCGACATGGCAATAAAAAGCCGGGTTGTCAGCAATGCATAACCCGACACGGCAACCACAAAAACAACGAAACACCAGCGCTCATCGAGCTCTGAAAAAAAACTGAGGCGCAACAGTATCAACAGACTGAGCAACAATGAAAGACCGATGGCAACTATTTCAAAAGGACTCATGCGCCCGACCATATGGCGGGGGTCATGCATTCGCTGACTTTCATTGCGGGCGATACTGTAACCAGCACCTTCAAGGGCCTGCGCCGTCTGATAAATGTAATCGAGATTGAATCTGACAAGGTTTTCGATGAACCTTTTGTCGTCCTGAAAAAAGCATCGAATATAAAGCATTTTCATGCTTCTGTCTTTGACCGCACGCACCCAGCGAGCGACCGAGCGACGAACATTGTAGACCTGATCGACTTCTTTTCGAGTAATGCTGTGAACCCGCACGAAAGGC
Source organism: Candidatus Rifleibacteriota bacterium (assembly GCA_022704885.1). The sequence goes on from JAKJFO010000121.1 coordinate 3,985, forward strand.
CGACTGGCCGCCAGGCCTTTGAGATAGGCTTCGATACCGTCCTGAATGTTGAATTCAACCCAGCCAATCCGGTAAGAACGGTTACGAAACTGCTCGATGATCGGCTTCAGTTCGCCACGCACACCAAGCATTTCTTCTTCGGCGAACAGCAGAGCGGAAACTGAGGCCGGCGACGGGATCGAGTTGATAATGCTGGCCGCCGCCTCGACGGTCAGACCAGGATAATTGAAAACGCGCACGACCAGACCAAGCCCGGCATCGTGCGCCATCTGAAAATATTCAGAAGAAAAACCAAGCCCGACTCTCTCGCGAAAGCCCTGACTGGATTTGTTGATGACGAGAAGGTTGCGATGAATACGCATGAGCCGGTCGGAGGTGAGTTTCCACGAAAGATTTTGCGCGATTCGATCGAGCAGCGCGGTATCTTCGGAATGCACCCATAGCGCACCAGGTGAACGGGCGCCGGCCGGCAGATCCTGTTCAAGGCCCTCATCAAGTGAAAGCGTTCGGATCTCTTTGCTGTTCATAACTGTGATGCGGCCTTCTGATTCGAGAGAAGAAAGCGTATCTTCAGAAACGGCTACCGAACTGGCGCCATTGGCGCGCAGGGCAGCAAAAAGCTCGCGCAGTATCCAGCCCTCTTCGCGCGCCAGCTGGCGAATTTCTTCAAAATCGACCACAGTTTCGACATAAACATTCTGTTGCTCAGCAACGTTGCGAAACAGGCAACGCCAGACCGCCACCAGCATGCCCGGAATGAACAAAGGCAGCAGAATCAGCCAGAAAGCCGGAATCTTCTTGAAAAGCTTCATCGATCAGGGAGTTGTCTCTTCGCTAAGATGCGAAGCAAGCAGCATGGTCGTCTTACGCGCCTTCAGCACGTAATCGCCAGATTCTGGCACAATGATCAGGTGGTTATGCGGCAGATCGTTGCCGCCGGCAATTTCACGACCGGCAGTCAGGTCAATGACCGCTTTGCCTTTCGCAGCTTCAAGTCTGAGCTGACCTGAGCGTACGATCAGCATGCTGCCAGGCTGCGGGCTGATAGACGAGTCTGCCGGCAGCATTATCGAGCGAAACTTGAGAAAATGATCGACAAAGCTCTTTGAGACCAGCGGATCAGCAACCGTACCCGGGCTCTGAGCAATAGCGACGTGAACTGCGATCAGTGCCGCAATCAGTGCCAGCAGAATTCGCATTGAATTGTTATGCATGCAACCACTCCCTGTCTGATATCGCCCAACTGTACCATAGCCACCAGCAAATGTAAAATCGGGAGGAGCCAAAAATATTGTATTGTCAGGCGGGCTGAATTAAAATACAACTTCAACCGCACAACTGGAGGAATAAATATGCTGATCAACGAAATCGAAATCACTGGCTCGTCAATCTCGCTCAAATGCTGGGGAACCAGATTCGAAGACGTTGCTGCGACCTTCAATCAGATTATGCAACGCGGCGACCAGTTCGATCTTGACAGCGAAATACCAGGATTTCATGACTGCGACTGCGAAAGCGAAGTAATTCGCGGTTTCTACTCAGTTGTCGTGCCTTTTGAAATAGAGCATCTCGTTGATGGAATCACCACCAAAACGCTTTTTAAACGCATTGAAAGTTGCGAATTCATCATCAACGAAAGAGGGATGTACTCATTTGGAAAATCCGGTCCCCAGAAACTGCTTGGCGCTGCTCTCGCAGCTGCAACCGGCGTGCATGTCGACCTCATCGAGTTTGAATTCAACCATCTAAGCATGCTGCAGGAGCGGATGACGAGAATCAAGACAATCGTCGTCACCAATCCGAAGGAAAAGGAAGTCAGACGCGCCCGTCTGGCTGGCCACATGGAAAGTTATACTGAATATAACATTGTCGACCCACGCAACCATGGCATAGAATCAGTTGCAGGCCTGGTCGATACGCCACTCGGGCCACTCACGATAAATGTCGGCAAAAAAGGCAGCATCAGGCTGAATGTAAAAAAAGGACTGATCATGACCCTCGAATGTCTCGACTGGATCATGTCGCTGATCATGGACGAAAAGCGCCCCGACCCGGTTAAAGCACCCCAGTCAGCGTTCTAAGCAACGAACTCAGGCCACCGCTTCCGGCAGCACATCGCGCGACCTTGCCAACCGCGAATGGTAGACGAAAACCCGGTCACCAACGGTAATGATATCTCCATCGACCAGCACCCGATAACGCAGAGCCGTGCGATTAACCTTTATTACGTGCTCGTCTTCGAGAGCCTCGACCACATGCATGCCATCTTTTTCGCTGATTGCGAAAAGGTGAGGCGGCCCTTCAGCCAGCGTCAGATCGCATTCATCGGCTGATCCGGCAAGAAATTCATGTGCGTCGATATAATAGCGAAAAACGATCAACCGGCTTCTTTCTTCGTCGAGCCAGCTTTCCTTGAGGAGTTCCCAGGCGAGAGCGAAACCAAAACCGATCATGGCGCCCAGAAACAGGAAAGACAGCAGCAGATGGTTGTGAATGAACCGGTCGATCGATGACCCGGCAATAACAAAAGCCGGGGTCAGCCCCATCATGGTGCGGCACATAATTTTGAGGCTGTTGTGCAGCACACCGAAACTGGCTGCCAGACACAACGAAAGAAACAACCACCAGAAAAACCGCATGACTCCAGAAGGCAGCACAACCCAGGCCCCGGCGAAATCAGCTATTATTGCAAATATGACGGCGCCAAGCATGGTGATCGACAGGCCAATCGATGTCGCCGAAATCCAGTATGCTCCTGCCTTGGCAAATTTTCGCTCCATAAAAATGACTGGCAGCGAAGACACCAGACCGCTGAATAAGCCGCAAAACACGCCGGTTACCAGCAACCCGGTCTGAAAATTTTCGATCAGGTTCCAGGGGTTGGTATCAGGCGCAATCAGCCAGGCTCCAAAACCTGTAAGCAGGCCGGAAAAACAGACGGTAAAAAAGAAAAGCCAGTTCAATAGAGCAGCTTCCAGTTACTATAAATTTATAAAAAGGCGGCAGGAAAGCCTTGCGCCAACCTGCCGCCGTGAAATTGTCAATCAGTCTATTGTTTCTACCAGGGTCAGATCCCTGACGAAGTAGATTCCGTATGCTTCGACCACCTCTTCATGAGTGATCTCAACATTCGGATCTTCAAGATACCTTTTGCGGTCGCGAATGATGTTGAGGATATCACGCGGATGCACAGCCCGCAAGCCTCTCTTGTCGGCTTTGTAAAGGACGAGAATATCGTCGATGTTGGTCTGGCTGAACTTCAAGCCCAGCTTGGAAATCGTCGATTTCCAGATTTCGGTGTATTCTTCTATGGTCGGGTTACGAACGTTGATCTTGTATGGCAGACGGCGCAGAAACGCGTCATCGACGATTTTCATCGGATCGAGGTTGGTCGAGAACAGAACGATTTCGTCGGTCGGCACTTCCATGCGCTGGCCACCGAGAACCAGATAGTCAACCTTGTTTTCGAGCGGAATGATGAAACGGTTGAAAATTTCCTCGACACCGCAGCGCTGGCGACCAAGGTCGTCGATGAGCAGAACGCCACCAGTAGCTTTAACCTGCGGTGGCGCATCAAAGCAGCCAAACTTGGTATTGTATTTAACTTCGAGGTCTTCGAGAGTCAGTTCGCCGCCGGCGGTGATCAGTGGCGGGTTAACTGCCACCCATCTCTCATCGTAACCTTCGAGATCGATTCCTTCGATCGGCACATGACAGCTGGGGTCAAAGACTCTGACCAGCTGGTTACTGACTTCAACGGCGTAAGGCACGATCATCGGCGGCAGCAGCTTGACTACAGAGCTGCACAGAAAGGTTTTACCATTGCCGGGAAAACCGTAGACAAATGCCGGCTTGCGCGCACAGACGGCCTGACCGATCTGAAACAGCACATCTTTGTAACCGAGATGATGTGAGAACTTCTCTTCCATCAGTTTGCGGTTGATCGCAAATCCCTGTTTACCCTCGCTGAGAACCTGACGGGTGATTCTGATATATTCATCAAAACTGACCGGAGCCGGGCCAATATACTTGTCGCGGTCGAGAATGTTGCGGGCACGTTCGGTGCCTTTCGGATAAAGACCATACTGATAATCGGTGCCCATACCTGAACCACCGACCATCCCGACGATTTCGAGCTTTTTCAGTTCGCTGATCACAGCCTGAACGATTTCGGTATTGATCTTGAGATCTCTGGCCAGGCGGCGTGGCACCTGTTTGCCATGTACGAACAGTTCTTTGATAATCAGATCGGTAATGATTTCGGGGTCTATCTTGAGGTCATGAAGCGTTTTGGCTTCGGCCGGAATGATTTTTTTAAGATCCACTGTTAAAAGCCTCCCTGAAGCTGATATGTGTCAGATATAACAGTTTTGCCGGCGATAAGCAATACGGAAATCCGGTATGACTTTACCGGCTGTCGATTAAGCTTTATAATCTGCAATCAGTGGAAGGAGTCACGTGATGCTCGATGCGCTGATATTACTGGCCGGTTATTCGAGCCGGATGGGGCAGCCGAAACAGCATACCAGCCTGGCAGGGAAAACTTTTCTCGAAACCATAACCAGCAAGCTGGTGGCATGCCGAAGCGAGTTTCGTCACCTGCTGTTTGTCGGCCAGCAAAGCGATTCAGCCGCCGAAAAACTTGTCATTGACCACGGCGGCACCTGGCTGATCAACCCGAACCCTGAACTTGGCCCGTTGAGTTCGATCAGAATCGCAATTCAGCACTGTTCTGACGATGTCGCCAAGATGCTGTGGCCGGTCGATCATCCGATGATAGCGGCCAGAACGATCAGCCAGCTGATCACCTTGTGGTCGAAAGAGACCAGCATGATCACGGTACCGTCAAATGGTGAGCGGCGAGGGCATCCGACGATTTTTCCCGACTGGTGCTGCCGCGAATTCTTTAACATAGAGCTCGACGCGGGAGCAAAAAAGCTGCTGCAGCTCTATCCCGATCGAATCAGATACCTGCTGACAGACGACATCTGGATCACCAGAAATCTTAACACTCCCCGGGCGCTGGCTGAAGCAGAGGCATGGCTGCAGACTAATCAGGCTCGACGATGAGCAGGGTGATATCGTCTGACGGGCTGGTATCTCCAAGCCAGTCTTTGAAGTCACCGATAATGCCCTGCACCGCCTGATCTACCGGCAGATCGCGGGTTTTCTGCAACAGCTGCAAAAACCTGTCATCACCAAAAAACTCTTTTGAGCCTTGGCGGCGGGCCTCTGTAATACCGTCAGAATAGAGAATCACACGATCTCCCGAGGACAACCGTAACGTGAATTCTTCGTAAATACAGTCATCGGTAAGCCCGACCGGAACATTGCCCTCGCGGCAGACAATGACCATACCGGCACGATCCTGCAGCAGCAGAGGGGTATGGCCAGCTCGACAATAGGTCAGGGTTCGCTTCTTCAGATCAATGATACCGTAGATCATGGTGAAATACTGAAAATTGTTCTTATCGAGCATGAACTCGGCATTGAGCTCGTTGGCGACCTCCGCCGGCGAGCGCGGTGTCCCGTCGGGAAGACGAAGTATGCTGTTTTCGCCTTCCCACGCAGACAGCATGCGATGAACGCTGACGGCAAGCATCGCTGACTGAATACCATGCCCTGAAACATCGAGTATAAAAAGAGCAGCCATGCCGTTATCCAGTGGCATGATGTTGAGAAGGTCACCTCCGATATTTTCGCTGGTTTCGTAAAACCACGAAAAATTAAGGCCGGGAATACTGATACGCTTATCTGGAAGCAGACTGCGCTGCATGTTGCCGGCAGCGGCCATGTCTTCTCGCAATTCTTCGAGAACCTGGCTCAATCTCTGGTTTTTCTCTGCGAGTTCTTTCGCCAGCATTTCGAGTTCGGCCTCATGAAACTTACGATGATCGGTTTCTGACTTAAGCCGCAACATCGATCTTATTCTGGCAACGAGCTCCAGTTCCTTGATCGGCTTGGTGACATAATCGACGGCACCAGCGTCAAAAGCTTCTACCAGGTCCTGGGTTTCCGAGCGGGCGCTGACCACGACTATCGGGATGTCCTGGTATTCAGGATGGTTTCGGATCTCGCGAATTGCCTGAATGCCCGAGATTTCCGGCATCATTATATCCATGAGAACCATGTCGATCCTGGCATTTCGGGGTGACTCGACCAGACCGATGTATTCATAAGCCTCTCGGGCAGACGATGCCAGAAAAATGTTTTCGAAGCTTTCGCTCTCGAGAATGGCTTCGAGCAGCAGCAGATTATCAGGTGCGTCATCGACCACCAGAATGTTCATTTTGCCCTGAACATGTTTGCTCATGCTGTTATACCTCTCTCTTTTTCAGATGCAGGCTGAAAGTAGACCCGCGCCCGAGCTCACTGGCAACCGAAATATCTATATCAAGCAGGTTGGCAAAAGACCTGGCGATGGCAAGCCCCAGTCCGGCGCCACCATAACGACGGGCAAGGCTGTTATCGCCCTGCTGAAACGCTTCAAAAATCACCTCGAGCTGATCATGTGCGATACCAGGTCCTGAATCGGTAATCGACACTCGCTCAGGAAAATTCTGCTGATCTGTAGCCACTTCGATAAGAACTTTCGAGTGGTCGGAAAACTTGACCGCGTTATCGATAAGATTCTGTAAGATCTGGCGCAGCTTGACCTGATCTGACCTGATTTCACAACAGACCGGCGGAATTCTCAGCTCGATTTCGATACCCTTTTCTTCAATGAGAACCTGCATGAGATCTATGACCTCAGCGATCATGTCGCCGACATTGACGCTGGAAATATTTACTTCGGCAAAGCCTGATTCACTGCGTGAATAATCGAGAATGCTGTTGATCAGCTGCAATAATGCTTCGCCATTACGGCTGATACGTTCGAGAAACAGCATCTCTTTGGCGGTGAACTGCTCGGCATGCCGCTGCAGATGCCGGGAAAACCCGATAATCGAATTAAGCGGAGTACGCAGTTCGTGATTCATCTTGGCAATAAACACGCTTTTAGCAGCGCTGGACTTCTCAGCTTCCAGCTTGGCATGCTGAAGCTCTTCAAGAATTCTGCGCTGTTCAGTTATATCGCGACTTACCCCGTAAACCGCCCGGTTCGCCCGATCTACCGAACTGTTCCACAGCATCCAGAGATATTCACCGTTCTTTTTGCGCAAACGCATGACACGTCCGACTACGTTGCGAACGCCGAGAATGTCGGTCAGAACCTGCCCTGATTCACCTAGATCGTCGGGGTGAATAAGAGTCGCCAGTTCACTGCCCTCGAGTTCGCCGACGGCGTATCCCATGACATCCTGCCACTGAGGGTTAACCCGCTTGAATCTGCCATCGAAACCAAGAATGCAGAAAAGGTCGAGAGACATCAGAAAAAAACTGTTGCGCTCACTTTCGAGCTTGCGCGACTCGGAAAGATCTCTGATAAAGCCGGTAAAAAGGCTGCCTGACTCGAGTCTGACTTCGCCAACTGCCAGATCGACCGGAAAAAGAGAGCCGTCACGACGTTGCGCATCTACCTGCCGCCCAATGCCGATTATGTGCGGGATTCTGGTATTCAGATAACGCTGCATGTATTCATCGTGTCGGCTGCGATGAGGTTCTGGCGCCAACATTGAAACGTTGTTTCCCAGAACTTCGCAGGCATAGTAGCCGAACATCTTTTCGGCAGCACGATTGAACCCCTGAATGACACCTTTCTGATCGATAATGACGATTCCATCGACAGCAAGTTCGATAATGGTCGACAGCGTCTTTTCACTTACCATCAACGGTGTATCGCTGGCCGAAAATGAGTTGCCAGCCTCGCTCTCGCAAATCTCGCCGCTTACAGTAAGACAGGCGCGGCCGTTCAGCAACTTTCGCTCAACGCGAAAAAAGCCACAGCGACGGGTTCCCTGCCAGAAAAATGGCATCTTCCTCTCAAGGGCTGTAAACTCAGAAGATATTATGCTGGCAAAAACATCTGTATCAGCCAGACAGGGAAAAACATCGGCCAGCTGATACCTATTTTCTGCATCTTCAGCCATATCGGTAGAATGCAGAGCCAGATTGTCGAGCCAGAAAACGAACAGCAAATTAGAACCTCCACCGGCAATTGTAGTGTTCACGCCAATCATTGAGTATTAATGGCAGCAATTCTCGGTATACGTACTGAAGCAGGTTCTCACACATAGTTTGTTTGATTTGCATCTCTCAATGCTACTTTC
>JAKJFO010000122.1:0-278 GCA_022704885.1 Candidatus Rifleibacteriota bacterium
GGCTGAGGCGCACGTGGCCGCCATGGCTGAGTTTTCCGAAGAGAACCTCTTCGGAAAGAGCATCCTTGATCTCCTTTTGAATGACACGTGCGAGCGGGCGGGCGCCGTGAACCGGGTCGTAGCCCTTTTCAGCAAGCCACAGCCGTGCCGATTCATCGAGTTCGAGCTCAACTCGGCGCTCTTTGAGCTGGGCGTTAAGCTCGCGAATGAACTTGTCGACGACCAGCTTCATCGTCTCGGGTGCGAGCGCCGCAAAGCTGATGATACCGTCGAGGCGG
>JAKJFO010000122.1:288-11817 GCA_022704885.1 Candidatus Rifleibacteriota bacterium
TGCCTTTCCATTCGGTATCCTGTTCGCGGGAAAAGCCGATTGAGCCTTTTGCCATTTCGCGGGCCCCTGCGTTCGAGGTCATGATCAGGATGACATTGCGGAAATCCGCCTTCTTGCCGGTATTATCAGTCAGTGTGGCGTAATCCATGACCTGCAGCAGAATGTTGAATACATCTTCGTGTGCCTTCTCGATTTCGTCGAGCAGCAGCACTGAATACGGGTGCTTGCGGATCGAGTCGGTCAGCGCCCCGCCCCGTTCGTAACCGATATAACCCGGAGGCGCGCCGATAAAGCGGGCCACCGCGTGTTTCTCCATGTATTCGCTCATATCGAAACGCAGAAAATTGACGCCTAGCGAGGCTGCCAGCTGCTTTGCCACTTCGGTTTTGCCGACACCGGTCGGCCCGGTGAACAGGAACGACCCGACCGGACGCGTCGAACCGGCCATACCGGCCCGCGAAATCTTGATGGCACGCACCAGCGCTTCGAGCGCCTGATCCTGGCCAAAGATCACGCTCTTGAGATCTGTCTGCAGATTCTTGAGCTTATCGAGGTCAGAGGTCGAGATGCGCCGAGATGGAATGCGTGCGATACGCGCAATCGCTTTTTCGATATGCGCATGTCTGACGATCATGGCGCCTTCGCGCTTTTTGATCTTGAGTATGGTCGCGGCTTCATCCATAACGTCGATTGCCTTGTCAGGCAGAAACTGCTCCTGAATGTATTTGGCAGACAGTTCGGCTGCGGCTTTGAGAGCCTTTTTCGTAAAGGTCACGCCATGAAACTTTTCGTAAACCGGCTTGAGACCGACAAGAATACGGTGTGTCTCTTTGACTGAAGGCTCATAGAGATCTATTTTCTGAAAGCGCCGCGAAAAGGCGCGGTCCTTGTCGAAGTTTTTGTATTCTTCGAAGGTGGTGGTGCCGATGCATCTGAATTTGCCGGCGCCGAGGGCGGGTTTGAGAATGTTGGCGGCATCGAGAGCGCCGCCGCTGACCGCGCCGGCCCCGATGATGGTATGAATCTCGTCGATGAAGAGAATCACACCGGGAATCTGCTGCAGGCTCTTGATCGTAGCCTTGAGGCGTGCCTCGAAATCACCGCGATACTTGGTACCGGCCAGCAGCGCGCCCATGTCGAGCGAGTAAATCTTGATATCCTTGAGGGTTGCCGGCACTTCACCGTTGTGAATGCGCAGCGCGATGCCCTCGACGATGGCGGTTTTGCCGACACCGGGCTCGCCGACGAAAATCAGGTTGTTCTTGCGCCGGCGGTTGAGCACGATGATTGCCCGGGCAACTTCACGTGAACGCCCGATCAACGGGTCGATGTCGCCCCGTGCCGCCTTGTCGTTGAGACATTCGGCAAAACTCGCAAGCGGGTTGGCGACCACTGCCGGTTCTCCCTCTTCACCCTCTGCCGGCTGTTCCGGGCTGAAGCCTTCTTCGTCTTCAGGCCCAGCTCTGGTGATGCCGTGCGAAACAAAATTGAGCACGTCGAGCTGGGTGATATCCTGCTTCTTCAAAAAGTAAACGGCATGCGAATCTTCTTCGCTGAAAATCGCGATGAGCAGATCGCCGGCGGTAGCTTCTTTTTTTTCAGAAGCCTGCACATGAATCATCATACGCTGAATCACCCTTTGAAAAGCCATCGTCGGCAACGGATCGGCATGGGCACCCTCTTTAATTACTGGCACCAGCTCGGCAAAATGCTCTTTGAGATCGGCTTCGAGCACAGACAGGTTGCAGCCGCAGGCTTTGAGTATGCGGGAACCAGTACCGTCATGCACCAGGGCATAAAGCAGGTGCTCGACGGTGAGGTATTCGTGATGGCTGGTAGCGGCCTGTTCGATTACTGCCTGCAGAATAATATCGAGATCTTTACTGATCATTCTTTCTCCATATCGCATTTGAGCGGAAACCCGTTTTCACGGGCGACGGCATGCACGCGCGCAATCTTGGTCTCGGCGATTTCACGGGTATAGACGCCGGCGAGTCCCTTGCCGTTGCGGTGAACATGCAGCATGATGCTGGTAGCCTGAACTTTCGGGTGCCCGAAAATGCTTTCGAGCACTTCGACCACGAAATCCATGGTCGTATAGTCATCGTTGAGCAGAAACACCTTGTACATCGAGGGTTTTGCGGTTTTCTGCCGCGTCTTCTCCATGACGCCACGTTGCGGGGTATTTTCAGTATCCGCCATTGGCGACTCCTTCTTTTAGTCTGGTCAGTTCGGCCGCGACCTGCTGATCTTCGCCGTGCAGGCCTTCCCAGGCGGTCAGCGCCTGTTCAAGCTGAGCATTGATTGCGGCATGGCGGGTGGCGGCCTCGGCAACATGCTGCGAGCTCCACTCAGACGGCGGGCAGGCCAGCTGCTCTTCTACTTGCGCCAGCGCCTGTTCAAGACGGCTCACCTGGGTTTCGGCCTCTTCGATCTCGCGTTTAAGCTTTTGCAGGCGGTTGTTCAGCTGTTTCTGCAGACGATTGTTCTCGCGTGCCTGTTGTTTTTTGTCGCTGACCGGTCGACCGTCATCAGCAACCGCGTCTACAGGGATATCACCGTTGAGTTCGCGACATTGCCGCGCCCAGAGATACTGGCTGTAGTTGCCATCGTAAACTGTGGCACGCCCGTGGTCGAGCGCGAGTATGCGTGTAGCGAGGCTGTCGAGAAAAAAGCGGTCATGCGAAACGATGATGATGGTGCCGGGAAAATCCTCGAGCGCGTTGAGCAATGCCTCTCTGCTGTTGATGTCGAGGTGATTGGTCGGTTCATCGAGCAGCAGAAGATTGCATGGCCGCAGCATCATACGCGCCAGCCCGAGACGGCTCTTCTCGCCGCCGGAAAGCACGCGCACCTTTTTTTCGACCTCGTCTCCTGAGAACAGGAAGGCGCCAAGCAGGTTGCGCACCTGAGGTACCGCATCGAGCGGTGCTTCGCGCATTACGCGTTCCTGCACGGTTTCGTCGCCCTCGAAACTGATCTCTTCGTCCTGGGCAAAATAGCCAAAATGCACGCGGTAACCGGTTTCGAGGCGACCGTCCCAGAGAGCGTCTTCGCCGGCAAGAATGCGCATCAGCGTGGTTTTGCCGGTACCATTCTCGCCGATTATCGCCAGCCGATCGCCACGGTTGAGCACGAAAGAAACGTCTTTGAGAACCTGATGATCACCATAGGCACGTCTGATATTCTCGCCACGCAGCACGACTTCGCCACTGTTCTCACACTTCGGGAAACTGAAACTCAGCTTTGGCAGGGCGCGCACCTGGCCGATCTTCTCGATTTTTTCGAGCTGCTTGATGCGGCTCTGCACCTGTGAAGCCTTGCTGGCCTTGTATCTGAAACGCTCGATAAATTTTTCGACGCGTTTGCGTTCGCGGTCCTGGCGGTCCTGGGCGGCTTGAGCCTCGGCGGCCCAGGCCTCGCGCGCTTCGAGAAAACCCGAATAATTGCCGCGAAAGGTGCGTGATCCTTCCGGCATGATGGCAACAACCGAACTCGCCAGTTCGTCGAGAAAATAGCGGTCGTGCGAAACCACCAGAATGCCGCCGGTATACGATGCCAGATAGTCTTCAAGAAACGAAATAGACGAAATATCGAGATAGTTGGTCGGTTCGTCGAGCAGCAGATAGTCAGGTTCAGTCAGCAGCAGGCGCACAAAATAGGCACGCATCTGCCAGCCGCCAGAGAAGGTTTTGAGCGGATCATGAAAGCGACTTTCAGGAAATCCGAATCCTTTGAGCAACCTGATAGTCTTTGCCTGCCAGGTATAGCCGCCGGCGCGGTCGTATTCGATGACCAGCCGGTCATACTCATCCTGCACGGCAGTCGAAATGTGGCCAGCCGCCATTTCATGCTCGATCGTCTCGATTCGAGCGCGAATGACCTTAAGGCGGTCAAAGGCCTGAGTAGCCAGTTCCCATAGAGTCATCGTCTCTTTTTCGCGCGCCCAGTTTTCGTTGTCGGCCAGAAAGATTTCCTGTGGCAGATAGCCGATGCGGCTGTCTTTCGGGCAGGTTACCGTGCCGGTATCAGGGGTTTCATGGCCGAGAATGATTTTCATCATCGTCGTCTTGCCCGAACCGTTGCTGCCGACCAGCGCGACGCACTCGCCCGGATTTACGGCAAAGGTCACGCCAGAAAACAGTTTCCTGACGCTGAAGGATTTTTCGAGATTGTTGATCTGTAATGACATAAAAGCAGCCCCGTCTGCCGTGCTGCATTCTATCACGTTGCTCGCCTACTTTCAAACCATACCGGCCACCCGATATGCCAGCAATTCTCAACCAGAACAGCGGAAACCGCCGATTCCACTGATTGCCGCAGATTCTTTAGAGATCTGCTCAGGTTCGAAAAGTCGATTCTGCGTTCTTGCTGTGGACAAGATGACGGCTAAAAAAGCGAGGCCATCATTCAGCTGATGACAGAAGCGCAAGCCATTTGAAATTGAATGCTGGATGATATTGTGTAAAAAAACCATAACCAAACTACGGATTTTCAGGTAAAATTAGTCGTTCTGTTCCCTGCCAGACAATTACAACTACAGAGATCGCATTCAAGCAAAGCAGACTGGCTCAGACGGATTGTTCAGAAGTTTCTATTAAGAAAGGCCCAGAGATCAGCATGGCTGAAATAAAAAAGTTTGTAGTTGCCTACATAAAGACAATGAGACTGTATTACTCTTTCATCACCGGCATTGCCGGCTGGATAGGCGTCTCGTTTTATCTCTGGCTCAAGGAAGTCAGGTATGCTACCCCGATTACCGGCGATGATTACCTGCGCGGCGGCGTCGTGCTGATCATTCTTTTTTCGAGCTGGGGTGTCAACCAGATTTTCAACGACTGGCTCGGCCTGCCGGAAGACCGCGTCAACGCGCCGAACCGACCGATGGTCAGCGGCGAACTCAACGTTAAATGGGCTCTGACAACATCCTTCACTCTCATGGGTATAGCAGCTGTCGTATCTTATTTTCTTAACCCATGGTCGCTGATTCCGCTGTTTGCCGGCTTTCTGCTCAACTTTGTCTACAACTACAGCAAAGCCTGGGGAATCTGGGCTAACGTGGTGTTTGGTCTGATGATCTCGACCTGCACGGTATACGGCTTTCTCGCCATCGGGCCAATACTCAACGAACCCTTCTTCACTACCAACCGTTACTCAACAATTCTGCTGGTAGCGTACATGAACGGGCTGATGACCTATTTCACCTACTTCAAAGACTATGAGGGCGACAAGGCTGCCGGCAAAAACACCTTTATCGTCAGACATGGCGTCGAAAGAGCCAAAATGCTCGGTATCTTCGGTTCCTTCATGCCGACGATCCTATTCTTTGCTCTCAGGCATATGAATTATTTTCCGTTTGCCATCACTGAACACTTCGTCTACTGCGGTGTCATGACCATCTTTTTGCAGCTCTGGACAGCGGTGCGCTTCTACCGCAACCCGGTCGGGCCGCGCGCCTACTTCTCGAACGCCACCAACTTCAGGGCCTGCGCCTGCGGCCAGGTCACCATGATCGCAATTTTCAACGGTACTCTGGCGCTTTATCTGTATAGCGCAACCTATGTGTTCATCGGCTTTCTGTTCGGCCTGCACGACGACGATAAATCCTGACAGGCGAGAAACTCACAGTGTTTACACCGCTCAAACTCAGACGCACAACCCTGCCCAACCGTATCGTCAGGGCCGCCACCTTCGAAAATATGGCTGATACCGAGGGTATCCCGACGGCGAAATTTGCCGAACTATACAATAAGCTGGCAGCTGGTGGTGCGAGATGCATTATTACCGGCTTCAACCACACCTCGCGTGAGGGCCGTGCCATGCAGCCATTTCAGGCCGGCATCGATGACAGCCGCAAAATAGCGGGCTGGAAGCAGGTTATCGACAGTGTGAAGTCAACACAGCCAGAGGCTCAGCTGTTCATTCAGATTTCGCATACCGGCCGCCAGACTCTGCAGCGCGTCACCCGCATGCCGGTAAAAGGTGCCGGATCAGTCAAATGCACATATTTCAGACAGCCGGTTACGCCACTGACGACAGATGAAGTTAAAGAGAAGGTCGATGAATACGTCAGGGCAGCAAAAAATGCCGAGGCAGCCGGTTTTGACGGCATACAGATTCATTGCGCGCATGGCTACCTGATTCATCAGTTCATGTCGCCATTCACCAACAATCGAAACGATGAATACGGCGATGACCGCCTGCTCTTTCTCAAGCAGGTGGTCATCGGTGTCAAAGCAGCCGTAAAGTTGCCGGTTTTTCTGAAAATCAGCGCTGCCGACGATCGCCAGCGCGGTCTGAACCTGCCGCTGGCCATGTCTTACTGGCCGGTTATCGACAGTCTCGAAGTCGACGCTGTTGAAATCAGCTATGGCATGATGGAAGTAGCCTTCAACATCATCCGCGGCGATCACCCGCTCGACCCGGTGCTCAAGCACAACTGCCTGTTCAACCGCTATCATCCGGCACTGCGCTGGTTATTCAAACATTTCATTTACCACTGGTACAAACGCAGTTTCATCGATTACTGCGATCTCTACAACCTCGAAAATGCTGCAAAGATCAAGGCAGTATCGAAAACCCCGATACTGGTCACCGGCGGTATCCGTAAGAAAAGCCAGATCGACTATATAATCAACCAGCGCGGAATTGACGGCGTAACGCTGAGCCGGCCGTTCATCTGCGAGCCAGACTTCGTCAACCGCCTGGCAGAAAGCAGCGACGAAGTCGTCTCAGGTTGCACCAGCTGTAATCTATGCACGGTAATGTGCGACAGCAGGCAACCTGTACGATGCTACCGGAGGCAGGCCCGATGAAAAAGGCGATCAGCGTGCTGGCTCACCTTCTGGTCAAATGGGCAAAATACGCGTTCGCACCTTTCATGATACTGCTGCTATTGTCATTTCTGCGGCTGGGCCCACAGATGTGGCCGATCCAGATCAACAATACCCTCGACACTCTGCTTGAGCAGGGCACCGAGCAGGCCGCCATCGACAAAAGTATTCAGCAGACCTTCGGTCTGCTCGACGAGATAATAATTCTGGCTTATCATGATCCAGATCTGTTCAGCGTTTCCGGACTGAATCTGATCAAGCAGATGACCGAAAAAATCGAAGAAGTCGAAGGCGTCAAAAACTGCTTTTCGCTCGCCAATACACCCTTTTTCCGCAACTACGAACGCGATGGCGAATCGATCGTCGAATCAGCTCCGCTGCTCGACAACATACCTCAAGACGCTGCCGGACTGGCGCGTCTCAAGCAGGAAGCCACAGACAACAAGCTGTTTCGCAACAACATCATTTCACCCGATGGCAATACAGCTGCATTCAACATAATTCTGCGCGCCGGCCTCGATCCGTTTGCCAAAGAAGCCATCGTCAGGCAGATCCGCGCCGACTACACTGCAATGGCGCAATCACATAAAGGCCGCTTCTATTTTACCGGCATGCATGTATTCATGGAAACCACCGGCGTTCAGATGCAACGCGATGTCATGCAATTTTCGGTGGTTTCGATAATATTGCTGTTCATCGGTCTTTATGCGATATTCCGTTCGGTGCCGATGGCGTTGATTGGCATAACCACCGCCGGCATCGCCAACTGGCTGCTGTTCGTCACCCTGCACCTGATGGGCAAAACCCTGTCGATCTCGACGACCCCGGTGCCCGCCATTACCGTTGGCCTGTCGATTGCATACGTTCTGCATTTGATTGTGGCACGTAAGGAGGGAGTCATAGAAGACGCCCATGAAACCTCGCAGATTTTTATCGGCAATCTGCTTTCGGCGCTGACCACGATGATCGGCTTCTTATCGCTATGTCTGAACCCGATACCGACTCTGCAGGATTTCGGGCTCTATGCCGGCCTGGGCACTTTTTATGCGACCATCGCCGGCGTCTTTTTCGGGTTCCCTCTGCTGCAAAAGCTCAAAGCCCCGCCGAAGCACGATTTTGGCGAAAGCGTAAAAGGTGTTATCGAAACCGTATTTTACCGACATCGCCGACTGGTTATCGGTGGTTCGCTGATAGTTTTCTGCAGCGGCATCTTTTTACTGCGCATGGAAGTCGAAACCGATTATTACCAGTATTACCTGCGCTCAGCGCCAATGGTGCAGTCGGTAGATTTCGTCAACCGCAACATCGGCGGCCAGTACCCGATCGTAATTGAGTTCACCACCCCGGGAGTTGACCAGGTATATGAAGGCAACGTGCTGGGCTGGCTCGAAAAGCTGTCACAGCATGCCATGACCTACAAGGGTGTCGATAAGGTGATCACCTATCTCGACCTGCTCAATGACGGACATCGCGCTTTTGCCGACCAGCCTGAGCCGGGCTGGTTCAACAATCGGGCCATGGTTGGCCAGGTTGCGATGATGGTCAATGACGCCGGCCCCGAACTCAGCGCCTATTACGTAGATTCGGCGGCGCAAAGAACCCAGGTCTTCATCAGAACCAGTCATATCAACTCTGCATCTTTTCTGGCGATAGACGAGGGTATCAGACATTTTCTCGCCAAAAACACACCAGCTGGAATCAGCTACAAAGTTGGCGGAACTTACCTGCGCTGCGTTCAGTCTGCGAATCGTATGGCGCTCTCACAGCTTTACGGAACCTTCGCGGCCTTCTGCGTGCTGTTTTTTGTGGCATTCCTCGCGATTCCGAAGGTCAAGCTGATATTGATGGCTTTCGTCGTCAATCTGCTGCCGATTTTCGGCGTTTACGGTCTGCTCGGCATACTTGGCGAGACTCTTAACATGGGCACCACGACCATCGCAGCAATTGCCATCGGCATCGGCATGGACGACACCATGCATTTTCTCACCCGTTTCACTACTTATTATGAGGAAACCGGCGATCCGCACGAGAGTGCGAAGCACGTCATTCATTCTTCGGGTGTTTCGATGATTCTTACTTCTACCATGATCTCACTTTCGTTCCTTTCTTTGTCACTCAGTATCATCAAACCAATCTATCAGCTCGGCATTTTTACCAGTGTAACCATGGCACTGTGCCTGCTGGCCGATCTCTTTCTCATGCCGGTTCTGGTGAACTGGAACACCCCGAATCCTGGTCAGGCGGTTGAACAGCCGTCAGTTCCAACTGTTTAAGGAGCAACCGCGCATGCAACCCAACCTGATTACCGGCATCGGCCTGATTACCGCCGCCGGCGTCGGCTGCGAAGAAAACTACGGCAACTTCACCGCCCGCAATCCTGGAATCTGCACGGTAACAAGATTTGAACTGCCCACTGCCAAAGTCAAGACCAATTTTGCCGGCCTGATCAAGGCTCTGCCGAATGAATCCCTCCCAGACGAACTGCTGCCGATACTCAACGAAGATGATCTGGCTCAGGATTACGTCAAAGCCGCAGTCTACGTGACAGCCGAATCGATAAAAGACGCAAGGCTTGCAGACAGGCCAGCCTCCGACCCGCGCCGGACCGGGCTGATAGTCGCCAGCAGCCTCGGTAATTTTCTCAATGTTTCCGAACTGGTCAAAGACTATTTCATGAAAGAACTCTACAAGATCACCTCGCTGATTCACGGCATGAACAGCTACCTGCCCTCGCGCCTCGGCAGCATGTTTGGCGTTGCCGGCCCCTGCTACTTCGTAAGTTCTTCATGCACCAGCGCTCTGAATGCGACACTGCAGGCCGACACCCTTATAAAAAGCGGAGTAGTCGATCGTGTGCTCGTCTGCGCTGTCGATGTCTGCCTCGAAACCGGCACCTTTCATCTCTGGAACAAAATCCGCGTGCTTTCACACCGCAACGACAGCCCACATACCGCCTGTCGACCCTACTGCAAAACCCGTGACGGCATCGTCGTATCGGAAGCAGCCGGCTGCTTCGTCATCGAAAAAGCCAGTGACGCCAGCGGGCATGGCCATGCGATGATCAAAGGTATCGGCATGGCCAACGGTGCCAGCGACTTTCTCAAACCGTCGCCGGAGTTGCTGGAAGCTGCAATTCGCGAGGCTCTCGCAACATCACAGACTCCTTCCGAAAAAATAGACTTCATTGCTGGTTCGGCTTCGGGCTCACCGCATTGTGATCACTTTGAATCAGAGGCGATCTGCCGCGTTTTTGGCGAACGGGCAACAAAAATCCCGGTGTTTCCTTACAAAAGTTTTCTCGGCTCGACTTTTGGAACCCAGGCAATCAGCGAAGGCGCGCTGGCCATCAGGTCGATGAATAAAAATCTGGTGCCCGCGCCGTTTAATATTTTTGAGCCAGATGAGCGCGTCAAAGCCAACGTTTATTACAATTCTTCTGATTATGCCGGGTATGAGATCAATAACATGCTTTTCATCAATTACGGTTTTGCCGGTAACCATATGGCGATGGTGCTGGGGAAGTGTGGTAAATGAGGACTGAAGCAAGAGCGGCATTACCGATTACGATTACGATTACGATTACGAGGACGGATAGCATAAGGGGGAGAAATGAGCAAACCTGAGATTACGCGGGAAGAACTGATAGAAAAAATTGTGGCGGCGATTAAAAAGGTGTCGGGCATCAGCATTGCGCCTGAAAAATTCGGTGATAACCTGTTTGCGCTTGGCCTCGACAGCATCAAGGCAATACAGGTCGTCAACATGCTCGAAGACGAACTCGACCTGATGATTGACGATGCCCATCTGCCAAAATTCACCTCGATAAACGCAATCGCTGCCCATTTCGACAACATCAGATAAATAATTCGGCTGTAGACTGGCAGTCAACCATATAACAAAAGGAGAAGTTATGATTATTAAAAGAGTTCTGAGTATTGCAATTTTGTTCTCGTTCTTTCTGGTTTGCTTTGCTGAAGCGAGTTTTGCGCAAACCACAGAAGATCTGTGCAAACAGGTCAAGCAGATAATGCATTGTCTTAAAAACAACCAGATTCCTATGGCCAAAGCGCATATTGCAAGATTTTATTCGCCAGAATACCGGGAGTATCTAAAAGAAACCTTTGGTGAAGAGCTTGGTTCAGCCTACGCGCGCGATTTTCAGGAACAGGTACCTTCTCTTGCAGATTTCGTAGAGCTAATGACAAAAAGATTTCAGATGGAAGTTGATGCTGACTTTGGGGATATCAGATGTTTCAAAATCGACCAGCCATCAGATATTCCAACCTGGGTCTGGCAAAAGAAACAGACTTTTCTTCTGCAGAACATGAAAAAACCGGTCTCGCTTTATGAAATAATGTTTTACGTTTCCAGGGATCGCGAGACATTCAGGCCAATTGCAAACTTTGTTATCATCAACGGTTCATTCAAGCTGATCGGGCAACCCGAAAAGGCAGCCAGCGCTCTGATGAACTGATTTAAACCCGCAGCCTCGAAGTTTGTTACCGATGCCTGCTTCTGAAAGGGATGAATGAAAGCTAACTGCACATTTTCGCTGGAAGAATTGCCGTGTCTGGCTGATCATCAGCTGGACGGCACGCCGTTCGTGCCGATGGCGATGATCGTCGATGAACTTGCGCGCAGATTCAGCCTCAACTGCTGCTGTTTTACCGACATCGAAGTAAAGACGCCGGTGATG
>JAKJFO010000122.1:11827-12188 GCA_022704885.1 Candidatus Rifleibacteriota bacterium
CGCAGAAGACTGGCTAAAACACTGGTTTGCACCTGCGACGAACAAACCTCCAGCCTGCAGGATGAGAATGGTAATCTGCATGCAATTCTTACCAAAGGTGCCAACATAGTTGCAGACGGCGGTTTTGTGCTGGCAGCACCGCGGGATGCCATTCCCTCAGTCTTGTTGAAACAGCAGCTTTACCCGGCGCTGCTGTTCCACGGTCCGACTTTTCAGGCTGATTTCGTGTTTTACGAATTCAACCGCCAGACGGTTGTGGTCGAGCTCTCTGATTTTGACCACGACAACCCTTCTCTGGGCAGATATGCACAAAATCAGTCTGTTCCCATCGTTCTGTTCGATCTGCTATTACAGGCCGCCG
>JAKJFO010000123.1:0-4685 GCA_022704885.1 Candidatus Rifleibacteriota bacterium
CCCAGGGAATTTTCGAGACAGCCGCCAGCAAAGATCCCCCGTTGAATTTGCCTGGGGTACACAAGTCGGTTTTTTGCAGCCGGGCCGAGGCCGGCAGAATGCTTACTCTGATTCTGCCGCCACCGGCCGGGTAGAATCCCCAGCGTTCGATTTCGCACGAACAGTTGAAACCGATCTTTGCAATTGCCGGAACAAAAACCTCAGCGATGAAGTGAAAGGGCGGTGACATCGGATTGTGGGTGCCGCCTTCCAGAATCAGCTGCGACGGTTTGCCGGCCATGAGAAGAGGCGGCAGAACGCTTTGCAGCACCAGCATTGCGCTGCCGGCAGAGCCGACTGCGAAGTGGTATTCGCCTGCTTTGGCCTGACCCGGTATGAACTGCAGTTTCTGCGAAGAGATTGCATCGCCTTCGACTTCAGCCGCACAAATCTGCTGCACAGAATGCACGCAGCTGAGGTGTTGGCGCATCAGCCCGGGCTTTCTGCGGCCGGCTCTGATGTTTTCGATCGAAAAGCCCTGGCCGGTGCAGGCTGACAAAGCCAGCGCCGTTCTGAGAATCTGGCCGCCGCCTTCTCCCTGTGACCCGTCAATTCTGATCATATATGCTCTCCATTTTCTGCTATTAAAGCATGTTTACCAGCTTTTCCGCCAGTCCTTTTTCGCCGAGAACCAGGTTGATTTTCGAGCGCTCGGCAACCTTCTCGATCAGCTCGAATTCACGCAGGCGCATCAGAGTCGGGTTGGCTTCCAGCATTTTGGCAGTATTGCACTGACTTCTCGTTGCCGCAGTCTCTTCGCGTCTGATGATCTGGTTCGCTTCAGCCTCTTTCTGCGCAGCGACGACCTTATTCATGATCTCGCGCATTTTGCCGGGCAGAATGATGTCTTTGATGCCGAAGCCGACAATCTCGATACCGTAGCTCTCTGACTGTTTCCGAAGCATCGCAGCGATTTCGGCAGTCAGCTGCTCTTTGCCGGCCAGCATTTCGTCGATCTTGCGGGCGCCGATCACTGCCCGCATCAGAAGCTGTGCCTCGCGATAAATCGCGGTTTCGGCCGATTCACATACAGATACCGATTTAACTGCGTCGATGATTTTGAAATTCACTACCGCATTCAGGCGCAGGCTGACCTTATCAGCACTCATAATTTCCTGGCCGGAAAGGTCGATAACCTTTTCTTTCTTGCTGACAACAGTGAATTTAAGAGCTGCGATGCCTTTCCAGAATGCGTAGAAACCAGGTTCGAGCTCGGCGATGAACTTGCCATCGCGGTGATAAACGCAGGTTTCGCCCTGTTCGACCTGGACGGTTTCGAGAAGTTCTTTTGCAGCACCAGACTTGCCGATCTTGTAGAGGTGGCGGTGCTCGAAGCGCGGCTCATCGACAGTCAGTTCTTCGATTCTGATGTCTTTCTGCGTTGTCCAGATCAGCTGGCGGCCGCTGCCGAGCAGCGCGTAGAAGCGGTCGTCGACCCAGAGGACGGCGCGCTGGCTGTCTTTAAGATCGACGATTCTGATGCGTTCGCTGAGCACGCCGGTTTTAACGATCTGGTCGACTTCCGGATGCCAGATGAACAGATCCTTTTCGTTAAGCACATCTACGCGCTCGCCAAGCAGGGTGCGCACAAGGTGCCAGCCGGGCTGCAGGGCTTCGATCAGCTTGCCGTTCTTGAACTTAAGGCCAGTTTCAGCGTTCTTGATCTTGATAATCTTAAACATACCTTTCTCCTTTCGACTCTATGCCTGCAGGCAACTGGTAGATGCCTGGTGATTTCTGGGCCATCAGAATGTCCGTTTTGTCTGTCAGCTGCGCTCCCGCTGGAGCCTGCTTGAGCAAACCCCGCCGCCGCCGGTTTCTGTCTTCAGATCGACGGAACATCCGGTTTTCGGAAAACAGCCCGCACAGCTTTGCGGTTTGCGGTATCTGCCGTCTGCGAGCGGTTGCGCCGCTACCTTTTCCCGACCCTGCGCGCGCTTCGGAAACAGCCCGTCAGACTCCGCGGACACTCTTCAGGCGGAAAACTGTTGGTAAACAGTTGAAGCTGGAGCAGGGATCGAACCTGCTACTCATGGCTGATGAGGCCATTGCTCTACCCGATGAGCTATCCAGAGTGTCGATCTCACCTTCCAACCGCCTCCGGCATACCCTTACCCAGAGGGCGGGCACCAGGGCGGACGAATCAACCGACGCACTGTTATTTGCAACCGCCGTGCCAGTTTTGTTGATTTGCCTGTAATGCTTTTGGAGCGCTTGTTTGGGCCGCAGATGGTTTTCTCTCGCTACGACAACTTATATAATTAAATATAGTGTGTTATAATTTAATATATGAAAAAAGTGGTAATTGGTTTTCTGGGGACGGTTCTTGACCGGCGCGGCAAAGACAAACGCTGGGAGAGCTGGCGACCTTCTGTTGCGGTCTGTCAGCACGAAGATCTGCTGGTCGATCGCTTTCATCTGCTGTGCAGCAGGCGTGATGACAGCCTTGCACAGCAGGTCAGGGCCGATATCGAAATGATTTCGCCCGAAACCGAAGTGCTGATCGAGTATCTTGAGTTCAAGAATCCATGGGATTTTGAAGAGGTTTTCTCTGCCTTGCTGAGCTATTCGCAGAATTACCGCTTTCGCGAAGACGAAGAGTATTTGATGCATATCACGACCGGCACGCATGTTTCGCAGATCTGCGTGTTTCTGCTGACCGAGGCCGGATTTTTTCCGGCGCGTTTGCTGCAGACCGGACCTGGCCGGCATAATCAGCCACCGGGCAGCTATGAGGTCATCGATCTCGATCTTTCGCGTTACGACAGTATTGCCCGCCGCTTTGCCATACAGACGAAGGATGACATTTCATTTCTCAAATCAGGTATCAATACCCGCAATGCTGCATTCAACAAACTGATTGCCGAAGTCGAAAGAGTTGCCCTGCGCAGCGATGCGCCGATTCTGCTGGCCGGGCCGACCGGTGCCGGTAAGTCGCGTCTGGCCAGACAGATATATGAGCTGCGTCGGCAGCGCGGCCGCGTGAAGGGGCGGTTCGTCGAAGTCAACTGTGCCACCTTGCGCGGCGATATGGCGATGTCAGTGCTTTTCGGCCATAAGAAGGGCGCCTACACCGGCGCGACCGAAAGCCGCGAGGGCCTGCTCAAGGCTGCCGACAAAGGAATTCTCTTTCTCGATGAAATCGGTGAACTCGGTCTTGACGAGCAGGCTATGCTGTTGCGCGCGATCGAAGAGAAGCTCTATCTGCCGGTTGGCGCCGACAAGGAAGTGCGCAGCGACTTTCAGCTGATCACCGGAACTAACCGCAACCTCAAGCAGGAATGCCAGCGCGGCCGCTTTCGTCAGGATCTGCTGGCCCGCATAAAATTCTGGGAATTCACCCTGCCAGGCCTGAAAGACCGCCCGCAGGACATCGAGCCGAACATCGACTATGAACTGCAGCTGCATTCGCAGACCCTCGGCAAACCGGTCAGTTTCAGCAGTGAGGCGCGCAAAACCTATGTTAAATTCGCCCTGTCTCCGGAAGCACTGTGGGTCGCCAATTTCCGTGATTTGAACAGTTCATTGTCACGCATGATGTCTCTTTGCGAAGGCAACCGCATCGGAGTCGCCGACGTCGAAAATGAAATGGCCCGGCTCCGAAATGAATGGCGCTGCGAGTCTGACGGCAACGATTTTTCTTTGCTTGAGTCAATTCTTGATCGCCAGCAGCTGGCAGAAATCGATCTTTTCGACCGCCTGCAGCTCACTGCCGTTCTCGAAGTCTGCCGCAATTCATCCAGCATGGCCGAAGCCGGGCGAAAACTCTTTGCCGGTTCCCTGCAGAAAAAGCGCTCGACCAACGATTCTGACCGCCTGCGCAAATACCTGCAACGCTTCGGCATCAGCTGGAAAGACATTAACACAACATTCTGATATTATGCCGGCAGGGGGAAGATTATGAAGCTTAAGCGCGGATGTCTGCTGATTGGAATAATGCTCACCGTTATGTCATCGGTGTTGATCGAACCTTTGTCGGCGCAGTGGTTGCGTGGGAAGATCAGAGATGCTATTCGTGCCCGGGCTGATAATAAGGCGCTCGAGCAGGAAGTCGCGTCGACCTTTCATGAGATCGAACATGGCGGTCGCCGGCGCACTTATTATCTCTATCTGCCGTCTAAGTGGGATAAAAAGACGTCACTGCCGGTGGTTTTTCTGTTTCATGGTGGTGGGGGTGGTGCGCGTGGCGCGCTTTATTACTATGAACTTGAAAAGAAGGCCGAAGAAGCCGGGTTTATGCTGGTGGCGCCAAACGGCACCGGTGAAAACGAACATATTCTGCTGACCTGGAACGTCGCTTTTGGTTTCGGCTATGCGCAAAAGAACAATGTCGATGATGTCGGTTTTGTCAACGCATTGCTTGACGAGCTTGCTGGAAAATACCCGATCGATTCTAAACGCATTTATGCGACAGGCCTGTCGAATGGTGCGATTTTCTGTCACTTTCTCGCCGCGGCTCCCGGCAATCGTTTCGCCGCCATCGCCCCGGTCGTTGGCACTGCCGGCGGCAAAGACGAAGGCGAAAAGGACTGGCACCAACCATACGAACCGTCGACGCCGGTTTCGGTCTGCGTCATTCAGGGCCTGATCGATGAACATGTTCCGGTCGAGGGTGGATTGCAGAAAAAGTCGCTTGGCGCGCCAAA
>JAKJFO010000123.1:4699-12028 GCA_022704885.1 Candidatus Rifleibacteriota bacterium
GATGTGGTCAGCGTCACAGACTATCGATCTCTGGGTCACCGCCAATGGCTGCGACAAGGCGCCTGTTACCAGCTTCGATAAGAAAATGAATACCACGATTCATCATCATAAGAATGGCCGCAACAACAGCGAAGTGATTGCTTACGTCATTCATGATATGGGCCACGCCTGGCCTGGCTCGAAGCGAGTGCCCCGCTCCGGATCAGACAAGCCTGCACCGAATTTTCCCGGCAACGACATCATCTGGGAATTCTTTCGCGAACACGCGCGTCCTTGACAGGCGCCCCTGGCATCGCTGAAACACATGCCCGCTGGGCGCTCTGATTTAACTGCTTTTTCTGATTTTATTGACACCTTGATTGGCGAGTGGTAGAACGTAGCCATACAGTCGGGGTTGGAGGAGCGGTGTGTTATTGCTTGTCGCTTCCATCGGGTGTATTTTCGTCGCCGGATTCGGGGCGTTGCTGTTAAAGAACAAACCCGGAATCTGTTCGGTCTGGTCAGCCATTATGGCTGTTCTCGCCGGAGGCCTCGGAATCATACCCTGTCTGAAGGTTCTTGCCGGCAGCGGCAGTCTTTTTTTTGAAATCCCCTGGGAAATGCCCTTCGGATCTTTTGTGCTGCAACTTGACCCGCTTGCCGCTTTTTTTCTGCTGCCGGTTCTCGGCCTTGGCATGCTGACCGCGGTTTTTGGCTCACAGTATCTGCTCTTTTCCCATGAAGAAACCAGCCACGGTATCTCATGGTTCTGTTTTAACGTTCTATGGGCCAGCATGATTCTGGTCGTTCTGGCGGCAAACGGGCTTCTGTTCATGCTGACCTGGGAAATGACAGTGGTCTCGTCTTTCATTCTGGTTGTTATGGGCGGACACAGTGCAGAAAAGCGTCACGCTGCCTGGATTTATCTGATCGCATCTCATCTTGGCGCGGGTTTTCTTGTCGTTCTTTTTCTGCTGCTTGCCAGAGAGACCGGATCGCTCGACTTCGCCTCATTTGCCAAAGCTGCTGAACTTCCGGTTGCAACCAGAGGGGCTCTTTTCCTGCTGGCTATCATCGGTTTTGGCACCAAAGCTGGTTTTATTCCGCTGCATATCTGGCTGCCCGAAGCTCACCCGGCAGCGCCCAGCCACGTGTCTGCGCTGATGTCGGGAGTAATGATCAAAACCGGCATATATGGCCTGGTACGCATTCTTTTCTTTCTTGGCCGGCCTGACTGGTGGTGGGGCTGGATGCTTCTGTTGATCGGGCTGACCTCAGGTATCCTCGGCGTTCTTTTTGCACTGGCACAGCATGATCTCAAGCGCCTGCTCGCTTACCACAGCGTCGAAAATATTGGGATTATCGCAATTGGCCTGGGTTTTGGCCTGCTCGGACTGAATACCGGGAATCTGACGGTGGCTGTTCTCGGGTTCGCAGGGGGACTGCTGCATGTTCTGAACCACGCGGTATTCAAAGGTCTGCTGTTTCTTGGTTCCGGGGCCGTAGTTGCACAGACCGGCACGCGCGATATCGACAGCCTGGGCGGGTTGCTCAAAAAAATGCCATGGACCGGCGCCACTTTTCTGGTCGGTTGTATTTCAATCTGTGGTCTCCCTCCATTCAATGGCTTCATCAGCGAATTTCTGATATATATGGCAGCTTTTATGGGCGTTATGTATGGTGCGCCTGCCCTGACTGCCCCGGGGATTATGATAATTCTTGGACTTTCTCTCATCGGCGGACTGGCTGCCGCCTGCTTCGCCAAAGCGTTCAGTGTCGTTTTTCTTGGCACACCACGAAGCCAGGCTGCCGGCGCGGTCGATGAAGTCAGAACCACAATGAGAATTCCAATGGTAGTGCTGGCCGCGCTCTGCCTTTTTATCGCTCTTGCCAGTCCATTCGTTCTGCCGGCGTTCGGGCGGATATTGCAGACCTGCCCACAATTCGTTGGCGAATTTAATTTTACCGGCATTTTTGCGGCAGCAGCGAACCCGCTGAAGATCATCTTTATCTGCGCGCTCAGTCTGTTTTTGCTCACAGGAGTTTTTGTTCTGCTGCGCCTTCGCCTGCTGCGCGACCGCCAGATCGGCGAGACCGTCACCTGGGGCTGTGGCTACGACAAACCGGCTGCGACCATGCAATACACCGGTTCTTCTTTTGCGCAGCCTCTTACCGAACTTTTTCATACGGTATTGCAGACCTCAAGTCATGTAAAGGGCGTTGAGGGTTATTTCCCGGGGCAGGCATCATTTAAAAGCCACACTGACGACCTGTTCGAGGCAAAAATGTTCTCGCCATTCTTCAGGTTCGTTGCGCATAACCTGCACAGAATTGTCTGGATACAAAACGGCGTGGTGCAGCTCAGCGTTCTCTTTATCGCCGTCACTCTTTTAATGTTGCTGATTGTGGGACTGGTGTAAGCATGGCAGTTTTTATTCACCCGTTGCTCGCCCTGGTCTTTGCCCCGCTGCTGCGAGGTATCATCAATAAAACCAAGGCACTGTTTGCCGGCAGAAGGGGCCCGCCGCTTCTGCAGCCCTATTACGACCTAGCAAAGCTGTTGCGCAAAGGCGCGGTTTACAGCGAGACCACCAGTTGGCTGTTTCGTGCCGGGCCGCTGGTCGGCTTGTCGATATGCGCATTATGTCTGGTTTTTCTGCCGCTTGGCAATTTTCCTGCCTGCATTTCGTTTGAGGGCGATCTCATTCTTATCGTCTATCTGCTCGGACTGATGCGTTTCTTTACCGTTCTGGCAGCGATGGATACCGGCAGCGCATTTGAAGGAATGGGCGCCAGCCGGGAAATGACTTTTTCGGCACTGGCAGAGCCGACGCTGCTTTTCGGCCTGGCCGCAGCCGCGCGCAAAGCCGGCAGTTTTTCGCTGACTCCGCTGATGCGTGAAATCACGCCCGAAATGTGGCAGAGCAGCGCGCCTTCTCTGGCCCTGGTAATTGCCGGGCTGTTTCTGGTTTTTCTCGCTGAAAATGCGCGTATTCCCATCGATGACCCGACTACACACCTTGAGCTGACCATGATTCATGAAGTGATGATTCTCGATCACGGCGGCGTCGATCTCGGTTTTATCGAGTATGCTTCATCGCTTAAATTGTGGATTCTCGGCTCTCTGATCGTGGGTCTCGCTGTGCCGGTGAGGTCTGGCAATCTGGGTATAGATCTGGCATCCATGTTAGCCGCCCTTATCGGGCTGGCTGTTCTGATTGGAATCATCGAGTCAACCATGGCACGATTTCGCATGTGCAAGGTGCCGCAGCTTCTTGTCGGAGCCTGCGTATTTACGATCATCGGCTTTCTTATTCAATAAACAGAAAGGTTAATTATCCGTGCTCGACCTGCTGATCATTCTCGTGGTACTGACCAATCTGCGCCTGCTCGCGACGAGTCGCATCGAATCTCTCATCTCGTGGACCGGCGTGCAGGGGTTATTGCTGGGGGGTTTCGCTCTTCTGTCGCGTTGGGCACACCTGGCTCCGGATGTCGTTCTCGTCGGCATAACCGCATTTACCTTGAAAGGCATCGTATTTCCGGTAATGCTGTTCAAGTTGACCAAAGCTGTTCATTCAAAACGCGAAGCCGACCCGTATGTGGGTTTCATCGCTTCGACCATTATCGGTTTGCTTGCCTTTATCGCCTCTTTATGGCTGGGTGAACGCCTGCCGCTGCCAGGTAACGACATGTCAAAACTGGTTCTGCCGGCGACGCTGTTCTCGATTTTCAGCGGGCTGTTTCTGATTATCAGCCGAAGAAATGCGATCAGCCAGGTGATCGGCTTTCTGGTCATGGAAAACGGCACATTCATGCTTGGCGTCGGCACTCTGTATTACGCGCCGTTTCTCGTTGAAATCGGCGCCCTGCTCGATATTCTGGTCGCCGTTTTAATCTGGTCGGTGCTCATTCGCTTCATGAATCGCGCCTTTCACAATATCGATACGCAGAAGCTTACTCATCTGAAGGGATAAAAGCCGCATGAGCAATGAGATGATATTTGTTTCGATGCTGGCAATCCCAATCCTGGCCGGAATCGTGTCGCAGTTTGCTTCGTCACAGCGCGCCGCTGTTCATATTTCGTTAAGTGGTGTGTTTCTGGCCGTGCCGATCTGTTGCCATGCCATATATAATGTTTTCAGACATGGCCGTTTTTTTGCCTTCAGCGACTGGATCTTTATTGACGAGCTTTCGGCCTGGCATCTCGCGGTGCTGCTTGCCGTATTCACGCTCAGTTCGCTGTTTGCAATGGTTTATTTCGGCGAGGAGCTGCGCGAAAGGAAGCTCAGCATTCAGCAGGCAAAGACTTTTGCCGGCCTGTGGAGCCCGGCTATGGCGGCAATGATGCTGGTGCTCATCTCGAACAATCTCGGTATCATGTGGGTGGGCATGGAAGCCACGACCCTGCTGACATCTTTTCTCGTCTGCATGCGAATTACCCGCGATTCGCTGGAAGCCACCTGGAAATACATGCTGATCTGTTCTGTGGGCATCGGTTTTGCCTTTCTCGGAACCATGCTGATGCGACTCGCCGCCAAAGACCTGCCTCTCGACCCTAACCAGGCGCTTCTCTGGACCAATCTCATGGCACATACGGCATTTCTGTCGCCTGCCCTGGTTAAGGCTGCCTTTATTTTCGCGCTAGTCGGCTATGGCACCAAGGCCGGTCTGGCGCCGATGCACAGCTGGCTGCCTGATGCCCACAGCAAGGCGCCCTCGCCGGTTTCTGCGATATTTTCCGGATTCATGCTGAATACGGCCCTTTATTGCATTATGCGCTATATCCCGCTTACCGAAGAAACCTTGCGCCATTCAGGCTGGGCTCTGCGTTTTTTAACCGGTTTCGGCCTGTTTTCAATTCTCATGTCAGCGGCTTTTATTCTGTTTCAGCATGATATCAAAAGGTTTCTTGCCTACTGCTCTGTAGAACATATCGGCATCATCGCGCTTGGCCTTGGACTTGGCGGCCTTGGAACTTTTGCCGCACTGTTTCATACACTGAATCATTCTCTCTCGAAATCACTGGCTTTCTTTTCAGCAGGCCGTCTGGGGCAGTCTTTCGGCAGCCACAACATCGAAAAAATGTCAGGAAGCATGCAGGTTTCACCCATCTGGGGAACCGGCATTGCTGCAAGTATTCTGGTGCTCATCGGCATAGTGCCTTTTTCGCTGTTCATCAGCGAATTTCAAATACTTAAAGCCGCTGTCGACAGCAGCCGAATGCTTGTCGTGGTTGGCTTTCTTATCGGAACCGGCATAGTCTTTATCGGTGCTTTGCGCTATGTTCTGCCAATGGCTTTTGGCAAAATTTCGGCGCCATTCGAGCCTCTTCCCGCCAGAAAACTCGACGCCTTTCTGGTTGCGGCACCGCTGCTGATTCTTCTGGTGCTAGGCGTCTGGATGCCAAAGCCATTACAGTCTGCCCTCAGCCGGGCTGCGGCAATCATTCAGACTTCGCCGCAGGCATCGGTCATTCAAGGCATTCCCGGAGGCAAACCATGAACTTCACCTGTTACGTTGAAAACGGCAGGGCGATTGCGTTTGCAGCCGTGCCATGTCTCGCTTTCGACGAGTTCCGTCGCCAGATCCTCGAAGCTGTTTCTGAGCACTGGCGGGTATGTTCCTTTTTCGGTATGCAGACGGCAAAAGGTTCGGGCGATTCACCACAGCCTCTCAGGCTTGTAGCGGTTCTCGCCAGCGAAAGCGAAAAGCGTCTGGCGGTAATGACAACCCAGGTTGAGAAAAGCTTTGCATCGTTTACCCCGGCATGCCCGCAATTGCACATGTTCGAGCGCGAAATTGCCGAACAGTGGGGAGTCACCCCGGTCGGGCACCCCTGGCTGCGTTCTGTCAGGTCACCGACTTCAGACGGTGAACCCAGGCTTTTTCATATCGAAGGCGGTGAGGCGCATGAAGTGGCGGTCGGCCCTGTTCACGCCGGTGTCATCGAACCTGGTCATTTTCGCTTTCAATGCCACGGCGAAAAGGTTTTTCATCTCGAAATTTCACTCGGTTATCAGCATCGCGGTATCGAAAAGACGCTGCCCGGCGGGCCGCACAAAAGAACGCCATATCTGATGGAAACCATGGCAGGCGACACCACCATCGGTCACTATCTCGCCTATTGCCAGGCAATTGAAGCTCTTCAGACAATGCCCGTTCCGCCAAGAGCACACGCTATCAGGGCTGTCGGGCTCGAACTCGAACGCCTTGCCAATCACACCGGCGATC
Source organism: Candidatus Rifleibacteriota bacterium (assembly GCA_022704885.1). The sequence continues at coordinate 10,913 of JAKJFO010000123.1, forward strand.
TCGGCGCCCTCGGCGGTGACGTCGGCTATTTGCCGACTTCTTCTTTCTGTGGCAGAATCAGGGGCGATTTTTTGAATATGACAGCCCTCATCTGCGGCAGTCGTCTTGGTCGTGGCCTGCTGCGACCCGGCGGGGTGCGCTTTGACATCGACACGCCCGAAAGAAGCGAAAAGCTGATCAAAGCTTTGTTGAAGGCCGAAAAAGATACGGCAACCGCTATTCAGCTGCTCTGGGATTCACCATCGGTCATGACCCGTTTCGAAAATACCGGCAGGGTTTCGCGTGAAGCATGTCTCGCACTTGGCCTGGTAGGGCCGGCCGCGCGCGCCTGCGGAGTAGTCAGAGACGTTCGCCGCGATTTTCCTCTCGGCCAGTATCTGACTGAAAAATTTCCGGCTGAGCCCTGCCCTGAAAGCATGACCGGCGACGTCGCCGCACGCGCGCTGATACGCTGGCACGAATTGCATGACTCATTGCGGTTTTTGCTTGAGTTGCTGCCAGAGCTGCCGTCAGGAGACATTGTCAGCACCAAAGCCACGCCGTCGTGCCAGTCGGATGCGCTCGTCATCTCGCTGGTCGAAGGCTGGCGCGGCGAAATCTGCCACACGGCCATCACCGATGCTCATGGCCATTTTGCCGCCTATAAAGTCGTTGACCCGTCGTTTCATAACTGGATTGGCCTTGGCATGGCCTTGCGTGACCAGGAGATATCAGATTTCCCGCTTTGCAATAAGAGCTTCAATCTGTCTTACTGCGGATTTGATCTGTGAGGATAAATCAATGCTGAAAGTCATCGCCGCCAGACTACAACAGGGTTTCAGAACCGTTGCCTACCCGGACGGCCCGCCGACGATTCCTGATCGTCTGCGCGGATTGCCGTTAATTCACCAGGACCTGTGCCGGAAAGACTGTCGCCGCTGCGCTGAAGTTTGTCCGACCGAAGCCATAACGGTCGATAACGATCTTACAATCGACCTCGGCCGTTGCCTTTTCTGTGGAGCCTGCGCCGAAAACTGCCCGACCGGCGCAGTTCATTTTTCCAACGACCCGCGCCTGGCGGTAAGCCGGCGCGAAGATCTGATTATTGGCAAAACCGGCATCAAACTCGCATCTGAA
>JAKJFO010000124.1 GCA_022704885.1 Candidatus Rifleibacteriota bacterium
AGTATTCTTACTTTCATCAGGCCGAACGCGCGACCTATTACATCGGTTACTGCCTGGTAAAGGTCTATGATTACCGCAACGCAATCAATGAATTCAGAAATTTCATCGCACGTTATCCTTTCAGCGAATACGTTGATGACGCCTGGTTCGTCATTGGCATGACCTACGAAAAACTCAACGACAAAGCCAGCGCAATCGCTGCTTACCAGAAAGTGGTATATGAATTTCCGCAGTCGAGCTATTACGAAGAAGCCAGACAGCGCCTGACAGCACTGCAGAACGGCAGTTCGACCCCAGGTTATCCCGATTACAATCCGCCACAGCCGATTCCAGTGCCACCGAGCAATCCGGGCGGTTCGGGTCAGCTTACTGACTATGATTTGTATAATCGCGCCCACAATGAATACGTAGCCGGCAACTTCAACCGGGCCTTCACCTATTTCGACGAACTGCTCAAACGCTTTCCGGGCTCGATGTATGCAGATGATTCAGCATTCTGGAAAGGTCGCATCAGATATGACGAGCGCAACTACCAGCAGGCGATAAGGCTTTTTGAAGATTTCATGCGTTTCTACCCAAATTCAGAACTGATGCCCGAAGCCACCTTTACTCTGGCACATTCTCAAAAAGAATATGGCCGCATCAGTGCCGCCAACAGTCAGTATCTACGCCAGGCCGCCAACAACTTCGCCTGGTTCCAGCAGAAGTACCCGACCAACAACTATGCTTCAGAAGCTCTTTTTCAGGCCGGAGAATGCTATGAAATTCTCGGTGACGATGCGACTGCTGACAATTATTTCCGCCGGGCGATAGCTGTTTACCCCAATACCCCGGCTGCCATCAAGGCCAAGGAAAAGCTGGCCAAGATCTGGTAAACCGATTTCATGCAAAGCCCCCGAAAAGGGGGCTTTTTTCTTGCCAGTTTTTTTTGCAGCAGCAGGTTTAAATTTGCAGGCTTTAAGAGTAGAATGGCTAGTCTGAAAATTTGTCGATTTTCTAAATCCGGGCCTGATAAAGCACGTTAAAGATTACACCATCAGGTATCTTATGGAGGCTTTAATGAAACGTTGTTGTTACATTTCACTGCTGCTGATTTTTGCTCTGCTCTTCGCACTGCCGGCGCAGGCGCAAACCCGCGCCGATCTCTGGCAAAAGGTCGATGAGGCGAAGTCGAAAGGCCTGCCTCAGACTGCGATAGAGCATCTTAACAAGATTTATGAACAGGCGCAGAAGGAAAACCACATGGTAGATGCCGTTAAAGCATTATGCGAACGCATTGTCCAGGAAGGAACCGTCCAGGGTAACAAGCCCGAAGAACGCATAACCCGGCTCGAAACCGAGATAGCATCTGCTGATGCCAAGATTAAGCCACTGCTCAACATCGTGCTGGCAAAGTGGTACTGGCATTATTACAACCGCAACAGCTACCGTTTCATCAATCGTTCGCGCACCGAAGGTCTTAACGAAAAAGATTTCACGACCTGGGATCTGCCAAAGCTGTTCTCGCACATCGGCAACCTTTACGAAAACGTTCTCAACGAAGAAGAAGCGCTCAAAAAGATTCCGATCTCAACCCTCAGCGGGTTTCTTGATCCAGGCAATCAGCCCGAGAACCTGCGCTCGACCCTTTTTGACTTTTTTGCGCATGAAGCGTTGACCTTCTACATGGCTGATGCACAAAGCGCCGCCAGGCCGACTACTGCATTCGAGATCACCGTCGATTCTCCGGCTTTTGGCGATTTTGAAGCTTTCATGAAATGGCAGCCGGAAACCCTCGACACAGATTCATGCAATCTGCGGGCGGTTAAGCTGCTGCAGCGCCTGATGAAAGCCGCTCAGGCCAGCGACAATCTCGACGCCCTGTTTGACAACGACCTGATCAGGCTCGCCTGGGTTCGCCAGGTGGCCGTTGGTGACAATATTTCGGGCACCTACATCAACCGCCTCGAAAGTTTTGCCAAGGCATATTCTTCGCACGCCTTTTCCGCAACTGCACTGGCTTATGCGGCACAGGAGCATCAGAGACTTGGCGACAATGTCAAAGCAATCGAGACGGCTGAACGTGGCAGCAGCGCGCACCCGAACAGCTATGGCGCAAGCATCTGCAATAATCTCATCGCCAGCATCAAGGCTCGTGAAGTCAACCTGGAAACCGAACGCGTCATATTGCCCGATGGCGGGCAGGCCCGCGTCAGTTTCAAAAATATCGACAAGGTCTATTTCAGGCTGTTACCGAGAGACGCCGATGAGCTTTACAAGAAGGACAATTACTCACCTGACAGCATACAATGGGATGATTACGCCGGCATCTTCAGGCGCAAGCCGGTAGATAAATGGAGCGTAGATGTCGACCCGGGCAAAGAATACAAGTCGTGTGAGGCGCTCGTCGACCTGCCGAAAATGCAGCCGGGTCTTTATTATCTGGCTGCCAGCGTTAACGAAGATTTCAGCGAATCTCGGAATGCGCTGTTCATAACGCCGATAATAGTAACGAAGCTCGGCATGATAGTGCGTAAACGTGAAGGCAATCTGGAAGTCTTCATTGTCAACAACGTTTCGGGCGAACCCATGCAGGATATCAAAGTGCAGGGCTATTCGCACGAATACGACAAGGGCTGGCGCCAGGTGCTCAGCGGCAAGACGAACAGCGACGGTATCGCCACCTTTGCTTCGAATCGCGGCAACGGTTTCTTCATCGCCGAGCATAAGGGTCATACAATTTATCGCACTACTGATTTCTATTCTTATCAGAGCAATGATTTCAGTGCTGACACGCGTGTTTATTTCTTTACCGACCGCTCCATCTATCGACCCGGTCAGACCATATATTTCAAGGGCATAGTGGCCCGCCACGATACCCGAACTGACGAATACAAGACACTTCCGGCCGGCACCAGCGTTAACGTCATGTTGCGCGACCCCAACAGCCAGGAAGTCAAAAACGAAAACTTCAAGACCAATGAGTTCGGCTCATTTTCGGGCACTTTCATTGCGCCGGCAGACCGCCTGACCGGTGTCTACACGATCTATTCAAATACCTTTCACAGCAACGCGCAGGTTCGCGTCGAAGAATACAAGCGTCCGAAGTTCAAGGTCGATATCGACACTCCTACCCAGGCATTTCAGCTCGACAAGGTTGTGCAGCTGACTGGCCGCGCCATGGCCTATACCGGCGCCAAAATCGACGACGGCAAGGTCAAATACCGCGTTGTCAGAGAAATTCGCTACCCGCCGTGGTGCTGGTGGTATTTCGATCCGGGCAGTTCGCAGGAAATCGCGCACGGCACAACGGGAACCGACAAGAATGGTGAGTTCGTAATCAGTTTCACCGCACTGCCTGACCGCACGGTCAACAAGGCTGACGAGCCGGTCTTCATTTACACGGTATCTGCCGACGTAACCGACGGAACTGGCGAAACCCGCTCAAGCAAGCAGATAGTGCGGGTTGGCTACACAGCCGTTTCGCTCGATCTTCAGGCAAATGAACTGCAGGATGCCGATAAGTCTTTCCCGATCAATGTTCGCACAACCACTCTCGACGGCAAAGGCATCGCCGGCGCCGGCAGTTTTCTGGTATACGCGCTTAAACAACCGGCCAGAGCCTATCGCCAGAGTTATATGCGCAGCACCATAGTTGCGAAGAACGACAAATCGAACATCAGAACCTGGGAAGAAGACAAGGTAGTTTTTGAACAGAGCTTCAATACCGACATTGACGGGAATTTTGCGAGCGAACTCAAGCTGCCCGAAGGTGCCTACCGCATCAAGGCGCAGACCCGCGACCGCTACAACAACCCGGTCAATTCGGTTTTCAACTTCATGGTGATCGACAATGCCAGCGACAATTTCACCATCAATATCCCGTTCTTTTTCAGAGATGTTACTGGTTCAGTTCAGCCTGGCGACACATTCAAGGCATTCTGGGCGACCGGTTACGGCAAGGGCCCTGCCTTCATCGAAATTGAACACCGCAACAAGGTTATCAAAGCTTTCTGGACTGATGTAAACAAGGGAAAAGTGCATATCAGTCTGCCGGTAACTGAGTCGCACCGCGGCGGGTTCATCGTCAGAGTCATGCAGGTCAAGGAAAACCGCGAGTATTTCCTCGCGCATACGGTGACTGTTCCATGGACTAACAAACAGCTGCAGCTCAAGTTTGCGCACATGACCTCAAAGATGCAGCCAGCCCAGAAGGATACCTGGAAAATCGAAATCACCGGCGAACAAGCAGAAAAAAGCGCAATCGAGATGGTTGCCGCAATGTACGATGCCAGCCTCGATGCGTTTGCTCCACACAACTGGCCGGCCAATTTCCCGGTGTTTTACAACGATTACAACCGCGTTTCGCCGCAGGGGTTCAACCAGGCGCAAAGCCTTTATACATGGCGAAACGATCTTAACAGTTACCCCGGCATAGGTTATCGCTCATATCCTCAGTTGCCATCAAACATTCAGCAGGATCTGTTCGGCTACCATTACGGCTATGAAACCAAGAGTCTGCGCATGAGCCGGGGTGCGCCGCCGATGCCTAGTGCCATGGCGCCTCAGGCAATGATGGAAAGCGAAGGCATGTCCATGGAGAAGAGCAAGAAAATGGACATGGCCGATTCATTCGCAAGCGATGAGGAGTCCGTTGGGGGAGCAGTCCCGCAGGAAGCGAATGGCGGAGGCTCAGCAAAAGAAGAACCCGCACCAGCGCCAGATCTTGACAAGGTTTCTGCACGCAGCAATCTTAACGAGACGGCTTTTTTCCAGCCGCATCTGACTATTGACAGCGACGGCAAGGTATCGGTTGAATTCACCATGCCGGAAGCTCTCACCACCTGGAAATTCATGGGATTCGCGCACGGCACTGCTCTGCAGGCAGGTCAGCTCATCGGTGAAACCGTTACCCAGAAAGACCTGATGGTGCAGCCGAATCCGCCAAGATTCATGCGCGAAGGCGACAAACTTGTGTTCACCGCCAAGGTAACCAACCTTTCCGGCGACGAGCAGAAAGGCCAGATCCGCCTGAAACTGCAGGATACCATCACCGATGCCGATCGCAATGCCGAATTCAAGCTGAACAAGCCAACTCTCGAATTCAGTGTGCCGGCCGGAGAATCACGCTCATTTGGTTGGGAACTCAATGTTCCAGACACCCCGGGTGTGGTTAAATACACAGTTGTCGGTGCCACCGGTAATCTTTCGGATGGCGAAGAAGGCATGCTGCCGATACTTTCGCGACATATCTTCGTTACCGAATCATTACCTCTGCCGATAAAAGGCCCGGAAACAAAGAAGTTCACCTTCAAAAAGCTAATTGAATCGAAAAAATCGGACAGCCTCAAGCATCAGGGACTGACCGTTGAAGTCACTTCGAATCCGGCCTGGTATGCGGTTCAGGCTCTCCCCTACCTTATCGAGTTCCCGCATGAGTGCTCGGAGCAGATCTTCAACCGCATTTATGCCAACAGCCTGGCTTCGTTCATCGCGAATTCAGACCCCAAGATCAAGCGCGTATTCGACACCTGGAAAGCCGATGCGGCCCAGGGCGGCAAAGCGCTGTTCTCGAACCTCGAAAAGAACGAACACCTCAAATCGGTCACTCTGCTCGAAACCCCGTGGGTTCTCGATGCCAAAAGCGAAACCGAACAGAAGCACAAGATCGGCATACTGTTCGACCGCGCCCGCATCGACGCTGAACTCTCGCGTGGCAACAAGACCCTGGCCCAGATGCAGCTTTCTGATGGTGGTTTCCCGTGGTTTCCGGGTGGCCGGGTTAACTCGTTCATCACTCTCTACATCATGACCGGTTACGGGCGCATGCGGCATCTTGGCGTCGATGTCGACGTACAGGTGGCGCTCAAGTCTCTTAACCATCTCGATAACTGGATCAACGAAGTCTATCGCGAACTGCAGCGTTATCCCGGCTGGGAAAAACGCGTTCATATCAGCCCGATAACCGCGCTTTACCTTTACGGCCGCAGCTTCTTCCTCAAGGAGCGACCGATTCCTTCAGGCAGCAAGGAAGCGGTGAACTTTTTCATCGGTCAGGCAAAGGAACACTGGCTGAAAGTCGGCTCACGACTGGCTCAGGGGCACCTGGCTATCGCACTGCAGAGATTTGGCGACAAACAGGTTCCTGCTGATATCGTAAAAAGCATCAAGGAACGCAGTGTCACCGATGAAGAACTCGGACGCTTCTGGCGTGAGAATGAGCTGTCGTTCTGGTGGTATCGTGCTGAAATCGAGACGCAGGCAGTCATGATTGAAATGTTCGCCGAAGTCGCCAATGACAAGGAAGCTGTCGAAGACTGCAAGATCTGGCTGCTCAAGCAGAAGCAGACGCAGAACTGGAAGACTACCAAGGCAACGTCTGATGCCGTCTATGCACTTCTGCTGCGTGGCACCAACCTGCTCGCATCTGACAAGCTGGTTAAGGTGCTGCTGGGCGGCGAAGAGGTCAAGCCTGAGCGCGTTGAAGCCGGCACCGGCTATTACCAGAAGATCTACGCTGCTTCAGAGGTTAAATCTGAAATGGGCAATATCGAGCTGGTAAAGGAAGACGAGGGCATTGCCTGGGGCGCCGTTCACTGGCAGTATCTCGAAGACATGAGCAAGGTAACGCCGCACGAAACTAACCTCAAGCTCAAGAAGTCGCTGTTCGTTAAAGAGAACACCGACAAGGGCCCGACCATTACGCCGGTAAAAGGTGCATTGAAGGTCGGCGACCTGCTGGTAGTTCGCATCGAGCTGCGCACTGACCGTGACATGGAATACATTCACATGAAAGACCAGCGTGGCAGTGGCATGGAGCCGGTCAACGTGATTTCGCGCTACAAATATCAGGATGGCCTCGCCTATTATGAGGCAACCAAGGATACTGCAACGCATTTCTACATCGACTATCTGCCGAAGGGCACCTACGTGTTCGAATACGAACTGCGCGTGCAGCATCAGGGCACATACCAGAGCGGCATGGCCGAGATTCAGTGCATGTATGCGCCAGAATTCAACAGCCATTCAGAAAGCTTCGTGATGCAGGTCACCGACAAGTAACGACTCTCTACCGCTCAAATAAGCCCGGGCAAGCAGGATTGCATGCCCGGGTCTTTTTTTATGCGCCGGGTGAATGAGAGAACAGGAGAATTGCCGGCAATACACGAGTTCAGCAGTGTTATGTAAACCAGATAGTGAGAGCGGAGTCTTTGGGTCGTCCGGTTTTGCTGGATGAACCGGATTTCAACAGGTTGTCGAGATTTACTGCTGGTGCAGGTTTTCGAAGCGGTCGCGGTTTTCCTGATAGAGCTGCAGCATGGTTCCGTCGCTTTTTTCGAAGACTTCGGGAATCTCTTTGAATACGTCATAAGGCGACATGATCGCCATTGAAATTCTGATCATGCGGCGCAGCATGCCATCCGGGCCATAGAAGCGCACCATCGGCAGATGCCCGGGTATCGAGAGACGACGCGACGCCGGCAGCTTTTTCCAGTTTAAATTAGGACGCTTAGCAACTTTTATTTTTGCGATATCGCTGGTAAATACGCCGATAAAGCGCACCGAGGCCATTTCGGGGGTGGCGGTAAGGAACTCAAAATACGAAGCTTCGAGTTCAAGCGCCGGCCCTTCGAGCTCGGGAGGGAAGTAAACCCAGACGAGCGGTTGCCCGCGCAATGCTTCGGGCAGCTTGTCGCTGAACTGCGAGAAAGTCGCCTTTACCTTCGCCAAATCACCGCCGTTGCGCACTATCGCCGAAGTACTGGTATAAGTAACGACAACCGGGTTCGAATGCGCCGATTCGCCGGTGCCATTGACAGCGGCCACCGTGTAGGTAGCGGTCATTCCTGCCGTTATGTGTTCGGTTACAGTTACGTTGGTGATCGAAGAAGGCACGTTGAAGATGGCCCACTGGCCATTTTCGTAGACCTTGTAATAGGCAGCTCCGTTAGCGGCGGCCCACTGCAGCGTGCAGGAAAACGATGAAACCTCAGTCATGGCCAGAAATGGCGTCGCCGGCAGCAGTTGGATAATTACTGCTTCTGACTGCTGCGACGAACCAGAATCATTCTGTGCGGTCATGCGCAGAGAAACGGCATCTCCTGGCGGCAGGCCTTCGGCCTTGTATTCATTTACGCTTGCAGCCAGGGTGGCAACGACAGCGTCATTGATCAAAACCTGATAAGACAGGGCATTTTCGACCGGCACCCATTTAAAAGAGAACCAGTCGGCGCCAATCTGATTGTCGATGATCGAAAATATTGGTGGTGGTGGCAGCAACTGTACTGTTATGTCGGCGTAATACGACTCGCCTGTAATATTGAATGCGGTAACCCGCAGCTTCAATATGCTGCCGGGCTGAAATCCGGTGAGCAGAACTCGGGTCTGAGTAGCGGTGAGTTCCTGTAGAAGCGTATCTGAAGCTTGATAGACGCGGTAACCGGTTGCAGTATCGACTTTTTGCCAGAACAGGCCGACAGAGGCCGAAGCGAGGTCGAATATGCCGATTTCGGCTGGCGCGGCAGGTGCCATGAGAATGCTGGTCGGGCTCGATACGCCGACGGCTGCGCCCTGGTCATAAGTCACCACCGAGAGGCTGTAGGTTCCGCCAGGTTCAAGATGTTCTACCGTTTCCCAGGTATTTTTGGTTGAAGAGCCGTAAAGATTGTGGTTGACCTGAACCTGGTAATGCGTGCTGTCGTTGAACTGAGGGTAGAGGTTCCAGCTTAGCTTTACCGATTCAGGGCTGAGATGGGTTACCGACGGGGCCTGCGCGAAGTATTCGCCGGCCCGGACATTGTCGCCGGCTTCAAGCAATCCGATCAGGGCTGCAATCAGCAGCATAATTATTCCTGCGCCCTGCAGCAAAGACCTCATGTAATTTTTCTTCATATTCATACCAACCTGTGTACATCTTATAGGCAAACTTACATTGCTCCAAGGAAAATAAATCTATCTGCAATCAGATAAATTGCCAGCGGTTTTTATCTGATAAATGCAAGTTGGCAGAGCAGCGCAGGTTGTTATATGATGACAGCGCAACAGAAACTTTTCAGAGGAGAACAGAGATGAATATGAGATACGTTTGTTTACTTGTTTTTATGATAATTTGCGCGCTGATCAGCCAGCCGGCACTGGCACAGGACGCCAAGGAGCTGGAAAAACAGCTGAACACCGAGCTTCGCGGCGCGCAGGGTGCCCTTTTTAATGGGAAGCTGGATGTCGCCGACGCCGGCGTCAAAAAATGCGCAGAGCTGCTGGAAAGCCTGAAAAAACTCGATCCACAACACAAACAGCTTAAATCTTTTGAGCAGAAGTTAAGCAAATTGCAGAGTGATCTTGCCAAAAAAATTACCAAAGTTCCGGCAGATGGCGGAAAAATGCCGGGTAAGGTGTCTGCCCCGGCGACAGCAGCAGCTGGCAAAAACAAGTCGTTGCCGCGCAAAACCTCTCAGGCAATGCGTGAACTGAGCAAAACCCTCGATTCGCTCGAAAAATTCGAAAAGGACCGCCTGCAGCGCATTCAGGAAGATTATTCTTCATACAGCATCGAATCGACGTTCAGCAGTGTTCAGGAGAAGATCGACAGCCTGCCTGGGCTGCTGGACACTGTTTCTGGCGTGGCCGCCGAAGAAGGTGCCAGCGAACACCCTGATTTTCTGGCGGCTAAAGCGCGTGTCGCAACTGTCAGCGACTGGGCCGGCAAAGAGCTGGCAAAAACCCGCGAGAGCGTTGAGCGTCAGAAGTCGGGAGAAGCGGCTGCGGGCGCTGATGCCGGGTCGTTGAAACAGGTATGGGAAAGCTTTGACAACAAGTATTTTACCCCGATCAACAACCTCAGCTACGATAATGATGTTGCAAAAATCGGTGAAGCTTTCGCTCTCTACAGCGAATACGGCAGTAAAAAGGCAGAACTGGCAAAGGCGCTGGCTGACTTTGAAGCAAAATACGGCACCGACCGTGACGCCATCGAAAAGGCGACTGGCGGCATGGAAGCGGTTTACCCCTGGCAGAATATCAAAAAAGCGATGACTGATATTGAAACTGTTCCTGCCCGTATGGGTGACAAGGTTAAAGAAATGATCGCTCAGGAGCTTTCGTCATTGTCGTCGCGCCATGATTTTTATCGGCTCGAAAGGCATGCCGAAATAAACAAGCTCGAAGATTTCTGTGTCAAAAATGTTCCGGGTTATGCTGCTGACGCAGCTGTAGCAGGCAAACTCGCCGAAGACAAAAAACTGTTCGAAGCGAAAATCGACCAGAAAACCTGGCCGGCCTGTAAGGGCACTGATACAGACCGCGCCGGCGCTCTCGAGTATCTCAAAAACAGCTGGGGTAAAGACGAAAAGCATAAATACACAGTTCTCGGCACAGTCATCACCGGCGAATGGTCGGTCCAGCAAAAAGATCTGCTGGGTCAGCCGATAATGTATGGCCTGCCGGTACTGCTGGCAGTGCAAAAACCCGAAGATCAGGCGCATGGCCTGGCGCGCGTCTTCATACTTACTCTGCGCACAGCCGAAGGTGCCGGTGTGAAGATGACTCCGCCTTTTACTTCTGATACCGTAGGCGACAGCTATTATATAAGGGCCAGCCAGATAAAGTAATTGCAGCAGTTCCCGAAATGGCTTTAAAAAGCAGCTCAGGCGTTTGACTGACGTCGGCAGTGATGCTATTCTGGTTATGATCTTGCCCTGAATTGTTAATCCATGCTTAACAGGAGCAAAAATGGTTAGATCAGCAAAAGAACGCAAAGATGACTTTACCTACGAAGATCTCTGCAGCTGGCCGGATGATGAGCGCTGGGAGCTTATCGACGGCGTCGCTTATGATATGTCACCGGCACCGTTGCGAGTGCATGCTGATATTTCAAAAGCCTTGCTGGTGGCTTTTGAACTGTATCTGCGTGGCAAACCATGCAAAGTTTACCACGCTCCATTCGATGTCAGACTGCCGCTTGGAGAGGAATCGGACAACCAGATCAAAAATGTCGTTCAACCAGATATTCTCGTTATCTGTGACGAGAAAAAGCTCGATGACAAAGGTTGTCGTGGCGCGCCCGACCTGGTCATCGAAATATTGTCACCGACCACAGCATCGCGAGACTGCATTAAAAAACGTGCTCTTTACGAACGCCATGGTGTAAAAGAATTCTGGACAATCGATCCGACAAATCGACTTGTTCATGTTTATCTGCTCGACTCAGACGGGCGATATAGCCGATTCACTGTTTACGGCGACAGCGATGTTGTCAATGTGAGTATTTTCGACGATCTGCAGATCGACCTCAAAGAGATCTTTCCGCTTCAGGTCAAAGTTGTTCGTGAAAGTCCAAAGCAATACAAATCGAAGTAACACAATCTGATGAAAGAACAAAATTCATGATCAAACTTCTCAACCGGGTTTCGTTGTTCAAGCGTGTTTCCGAGGCCGGCTTCAAGCCACAGCATGTGGCTGAAGTCGGCGTTTTCAAACCCGCAACTTCCAATATCTACGAATTCATCAAGAATGGTATCAGAACGACTCTGGTTGAGCCCGACCCGCGCTCGATCCAGCAGATCAAAGAGCATTTTGCCGGTTTGAGCAATGTTACACTGCACGAAGTTGCCATTTTTGACCGCGAAGGTGAGCTCGAGCTGGTTCAGCGTGAGGCCTCTACTTTTGTCAGCGAACTCACGGCTTCGCCGGCAATACAGAATGACGGCTACAAAGTTGCCGAAAAGGATAAATTCGTTGTTCGGGCGCTGCCTTTTGATAGAATTGACGATGGCAGCATCGATCTGCTCAGCGTTGATGTAGAAGGGGCCGAGTGGTTCGTTATCAAGACCCTGCGCAGCCGGCCGGCAGTGATATCACTCGAAACGCATGGGGCCGCTTATGTAAACCCGTACATGAACGAAATAAGCAGCTGGATGCGTGACAATGGTTACCGGTCGTGGTATCTGACCGGTTCAGACACGGTTTTTGTGCGCCCGGCTGTAATTCGGGCCTCTGCCGGCGACCGCCTCATGCTTAAACTGG
>JAKJFO010000125.1 GCA_022704885.1 Candidatus Rifleibacteriota bacterium
GAAGACAGCCCATATCAGAGCGTTCGCGATCTGCGCGGTCGAAAATTTGCCTATGTCGACCGCTTTTCCGGGTCTGGATTCTACTTTCCGAACCTTTTGTTTCAGGCCGAAGGCATCAGGCCGCTCGATTTTTTCAGCAGTGTCGAGTTTTCGCAGAGCCATCGCTCAAGTCTTCTCGGAGTAATTGACGGCAAATATGATGCTGCTGCTGTATTCTCTTCAGAACTGGTATACGAAGGCAGCAAAGGGCTGCGGGTAATCGCCCGCACCGGACCTATTCCCAATGATCCGCTGGTGGTGCGGGCTGATATGGCGCCAGAGTTGAAGTCGCAGATCGAAAAAGCCATGCTGACGATGCACGAAGACCCTAAGGGCATCGAATATCTCAATGACCTCAAAGTTCTGCGCGGCACCTCAAAGTACGTCGCAGAAAGCGAAGTGCAGGCACTTCTCAAACAATCCTCCACGTCAGATCAACCCAACAGATGACAGGATTTATTGAGGCTGTCGTTGAAATGTGGTAGAATGCAGCACTATGAAAAACACTGAAATTCCTTTTTTTCTTGGATATGTCGAACAGGCAGTCGGCGGCAGCCAGGATCCCCTGAATCCGCCGATTTCGATCAGCAGAAACGGCACTCTCGCCAAATGGCGAGGCAAACTCAATTTTATCGATCTTCGGGTTAACGACCCTGCTCTCAAAAAGAATGCGGCGGCATTCGAGCAGATTCTGCAAAAAGCAGCTTCGCTCGAAATCAAGGTCATCATTACGCTGCCTGAATATTCGCCGGTTTACTTCGATCTGCCACCCGAACCAGAAGTCGTCGAGCCAAAACGCCCGGCGCCGCCGGCACCGCGTGGCGTTATCAAAGACAAACGTCTGACTCATTTTAAGCCGGCTTATCTCGCCTTGCCATCGGCAATACAGGGCCACCCTTCATATTATGCATTGTCGGTCGAAGAATGCCTGCCAATAATCGAGCTGGCAGCGAAACATGCGGTCAAAGATATCATTATACCTGTTTCCGAACCCGGTGTTTTTCTTGACCCGCAGGCAGAAATAAGATTCAAAAAAGCCTTAAAAGAAATTCACAGCGCCGCGACTGCCAGTTCGATCAATTTGCAACTGCGCAATGGCGGCATCTCGTTGTCTGTCTACCGCAAACTGGCTCGCGAATTTGGCTGCAAATTCGCTTATGACGTGGGAATTGCGCATCTCGAAGGCGATGACATTATCGACACCTATCAAAAATTAGATAATAATATCGCGATTATTTCTCTGCAGCAGGTGCTGCCCGGTCTCGATAAATACAGCGGTCGTCGCGAGGCAATGGATAGAGCTCTCAAGGAATATGTTGCCGCTCGCAACGAATATCGCCAGAGCCTCAAGGAAAAAGACGAAAGCTACACAGAGAAATGCCTGAAACAGTTCAATTTTGCCCTCAAGGATTATCAGGAAGCGCGTCGCAACTCCTGTTTCAATCTCGGTTTGTATCAGAGTGGCGATTTGAATCTGGTGCCCCTGCTCAAAGAGATACGACAAAGCATCGATACCGGTTCTGAGAAACATGTGCTTCTCAATATGGTTCCCAATACCCGCAACAACGATTTTGTCGTGCAGAAGCTGGCGCCTGAAAACTTCTCGGGTGCTTTCTGAATGGTGACAGCATGAGAAAGCTCATCCTCTGTCTGGCGGTGTGTGCGACCTGTCTGACACCGGCTTACAGCAGAAGCAGCGACTCTGCCGGTGGCGGAGTGACCGCGCCTTATACACTTAACAACTGCCTGAGCCGGGCCGAAGAGCTTTTTCGCGCCAACAAGTATTCTGAAGCTTTGATTTTTTATTACGAAGGCATGAGCATGACCGCCAATGAAGAGGTCAAGGCACGTTTGCATTTTCGCATCGGCGAATGTCTTGAGGCTCTCAGACGATTTGATTTTGCCACTTACCATTACAAGCTGGCTGTACAGGGCAAATTGCCGGAACTACTGGTCAGTCGCGCTATCATGAAACTCGAACATCTGCCTGAGCTGGCACAGACAGAAGAAGCTACCCGCCGCCGCAATATTCGTGATGCAATTGACAGCTATCTTGCCAGTCTGAGGCTCATGCCGACTCTGATGGCACAGGATGAATCAGGCCTGATCGAAGACGCGGTCAAATATCTGACTTATCTGTCAGAAAGCAAAGAGCGCGAACCTGATCGTCTTCTCAAGCTCGCTACCTTTCTCGAGCTGCGTGGTGATGTCGAAAAGTCGATCGAAACTCTGCAGCAGATTGCAATAATTTATCCTGAATCAGACCAGGCCCGTCAGGCCGAAGAGAAACTTGAACAGTTTACTCTGCGGCGCACTGCTTATGTTGAGCCGGTCAGGCCTGCTGATGCTCTGAGCGAGGTGTATGACGAAGAGCCGGTGCTTATATTCAACGAGGTGTTTGAATTCAGAAATGCCGGTACAATTTCACGGCAGCTCGAAAATGCGGCGTTTACGCTGCGCGCAGTTAATGAGCGCCCGGGCATTCCGCCCGACCGGTTCGAAGTTTTTTCGATAACACTGGGGCAGGGGAGCGATCAGCGGGATTTTTTATTCACAGCAGAAGAAGGGATCGACCAGAAGAACCTGAGCTTTGTCTCTGGTGGTGTCAAATACTCGGTTACGTTCACTTCAATAAATCAAACTAACGGATTCATTCAAGATCTATATGGTGATGGCCGCCGCGCGGTAACGCTTTTTTCGAATGTCGGGGTACAGCTCAGGATCGAGCGCCAGCAGGACTGACGGAGGTATGCGCTAATGTTTTTTCAGATTTTCGGCTATGCTTTCGGTCTGTTTATGGCTGTACACTATTATGTTTTTCTCGTATTTCTGCCGGCACTTATCGACAGTTTTCTCGACGATAAATAATTTGGGCAAATTTCGGGGTTTTCTGTTATCATATCCTGAACGCCTTGGCGGACATTCCTGTTAGAGACCTTGGAGCGTGGATATGAGAACAAGATTTTCAGAGGAAGACCTCAACAGCCTGAGTCGTGAAGAGTTGTACGAACTCGCGCAAAAGTTTGAGCTGACTGTACGCAAAAACAGTTCGCGGGAAAAACTTGTCGAAGCCCTGCTGCCGTATGCGCAGAAAGCTGCTTCGAAGAAGGTCTCAGCCACCAGAAAAGTTGCTGCCACGAAACCCGTCTCTTCTGCCAAAAAGGCGCCAGCCGCTGCTTCCGCGAAAAAATCGCCCAAACAGGAAACGATACCAGTCAAAACCACGTCGAAACCGACTTCGACTGCAAAGAAATCAACTGCAACCGCCACGACTGTCGTTCCCGCCAAGCCCGCCAAAACTGAAAAACCGGCTAAGACTGAAAAGCCGCCTAAGACAGAAAAACCTCTTAAGACTGAGAAATCCGCCAGGCCCGAGAAGCCGTCAAAGACCGCAAAATCGGCAACAACCAGGAAAACTGCAGGATCTGCAAAGCCGGTTTCAGCAAGTAAAACGGCCGATTCAGCCCCGCCAGTTGCCGCAAAAAAGCCTGTTAAACCCGTGAAATCTGTGGCTGGAACGAAAGAGCCGGTCACGGCGAAAGCTGCCCCGGCCCCGGCAAAAAAGCGCGGGCGGCCGGCAGGGAAAGCTCCGGAATCTTCATCTGAGTCACAGAAGCCTGCTGAAAAAATGAAGGCAGGTCGTCCCCGCAAAAGCATCGAAACTGTTTCTGAACCGGCTGTTAAAATCGAAGCCCCGCCAGCGGCTCCTCCCGCCAGAAAGCGCGGCAGGCCTGCCAAAGCTGCTGCGCCGGTGGAAATAGCTCCAGAGCCGCCAGAGAAACCGCAGGACAATGCCTCATGCACTGTTTCCGAAGCAGCCGTAAAAGGGCTCGCACGCGGTTTTGCCAGAAAGCCTGATGATGCGCCCCCAGCCGCCAGAAGCAAAAAAGGCGCTGAGGTTTTTAAAGATGGTGTTGCAGTTCCGGTAGAGTTGCCCGGAGCTAAGAAAATTGCTCTGCCACCATCTGAAAAAATGGAGTCGGTGCGTGAAAGACAGCAGGCTTCATTGAAAACTACCATGGAAGTTCCAATTTTTCAGCCGGTCGCTCCTGTTGAAGCAGCTTCGACCATCAGCGAAGAAGAACTGACCGGCGAACTGCCGCTCGAATACGGTGAAACCCGCATTGTACTGCAGATTAGAGATCCGCACTGGGCCTACGCCTACTGGGAAATTCCGCGCATCGAACTCAAGCGCCTCGAGCTTGAAGTTGGCATTTTCGAGTATGCTCACTCTCATTTTGTTCTTCGTCTGCACAACGTTTCGCAGGGATATTCGCAGGAAATTAAGCTCAGCGAACATGCCCGCAACTGGTATATTTATCTCGAAAGTCCGCAGACGGTCTATCAGGTAGAACTCGGTATGCAGAGCCCAACTGAAGGCTACACTTTCATCGCTCTGTCCAACCTCGTGCAAACACCTCCTGACCGTGTTGCCGAAACCTGGGCGGCACCTGTTCTGCCTGAACCCGAATATGTTCCCGAACCGGTCGAAAGACTCGGTGGCCATGAGATTGTCGAGCCGCCACCGCAGGCCCCCGGAATTCCGCAGGTCACAGAACCGGAACAGGTTTATTTCCGTAGCGTAACCGGCGAAACGGTGCCGCATCCCGGTTCGTCCGATCTGCTGGCTGGTCAGCGATTTCAGGCTCCCGAACAACCTGTCGGTGAAATGCCTTTCATACCCGGTGGTATCTCTTCGTTTGAAATGCCAGGTTCTTTCGGTATGCCCGGCTCTTTTGCAATGCCTGGCTCTTTTGGCATGCCGACGTCTCATGCTCCCACTTCCTCTGACTGGACTTCTCCCGGAGCTGATAGCTTCGGCGCCCGCCCGGTCGAATCTGAAGACGATGACATTTTTCTCGTTGCCGCGGTCGAAGTTATAGTTTATGGCCGGGTTAAGGTTGGTTGCGATCTGACGTTCCAGGGACAGCCGCTTCGTGTTCGTCCTGATGGCTCATTCAGCCTGCGCATGGCATTGCCCTTTGACAGCGGTCATAGTATCGACCTGGTTGCCACCGATCCCCGCACCGGAAAGAAAAGAGTCATTAAAGCGGCCGTCAGTCTTAAAAAAAACTGATACACCCCGATGAATAACACTACCGGCTACCTTTCACTGATACTGCATGCTCATCTGCCTTTCGTCCGTCATCCAGAACACGTCGACATGATGGAGGAAAGATGGCTTTTCGAGGCTATCACCGAAACCTACGTACCACTGCTCGATGTTTTCGGTAAGCTCTGTGATGACGGTGTCGATTTTCGCATCACGATGACGCTGACGCCGCCGCTGGTCAACATGCTTTCCGACGACCTGCTGATTGCCCGCTATTCGCGTCACCTCACACTTCTCGAAGAGCTCGCCGAAAAGGAAGTAGAGCGCACCCGCTGGATGCCGCAATTTCACTCTTCGGCGCTGATGTACCGCGACAAATTCCACCGCATCCGCAAAATTTTCAATTACTGGCAAGGTAACCTGGTCAACGCTTTCAAAAGCTTTCAGGATGCCGGAGTTCTCGAAATCATCACCTGCTGTGCAACGCACGGATTTCTGCCTCTGATCAATGATTTCAGAGAGGCTGTGCGTGCCCAGATCGACATGGCAGTTCGCGACTATAAGAAACATTTTGGTCGGCAGCCGCGCGGAATATGGCTGGCCGAGTGTGCTTACAACCCCGGCGACGACGAAATTCTCAAAGAATTCGGTATCGAGTATTTTTTTACCGACACCCATGGCATTCTCTTTGCCGACCCGCGCCCTACTTATGGCGTTTATGCGCCGATAGCCTGCCCATCAGGGGTTGTCGCGTTCGGGCGCGATGTCGAGAGCAGCCGGCAGGTGTGGTCGGCCCACGAGGGTTATCCTGGTGATCCTGCGTATCGCGATTTTTATCGCGACATCGGCTTTGATCTTGAGTTCGACTATATCAGGCCATACATTCACGAATCTGGTCATCGGCTCAATACCGGTATCAAGTATCATCGCATCACTTCTCGTGAAATCGAAGATAAAGAGCCCTACAACTATCAGGAAGCCATGGCCCGGGTTGCCGTTCACGCAGGCCATTTTATCTGGTGTCGTGAACGCCAGATCGAATATCTCACCGGTAATATGGAGCGCAGGCCGATCGTGGTATCGCCTTACGACGCAGAACTGTTCGGACACTGGTGGTACGAAGGGCCTGATTTTGTTCATCTGGTGCTGCGCAAGATTGCGCTTGAGAGCGAGATTATCAGGCTCGCGACGCCTGCTGATTATCTCGATGAATATCCACGTAATCAGCAGTCGACGCCGTCTCTGTCGTCATGGGGGCACAAGGGCTATAACGAAGTCTGGCTCGATGAAAGCAATGCCTGGATTTACCCACATATGCACAAGGCCTCCGAACGCATGATCGAACTTGCTAATTCGTTTCCAGCCGCTGAGGGCATCATGCTTCGCGCGCTCAATCAGGCGGCCCGCGAGCTCATGCTTCTGCAGTCTTCGGACTGGGCTTTCATCATGAAGACAGGGACGACGGTGGAATACGCGCACAAGCGCACCAAAGACCACGTTTTCAGGTTCAGCAAACTCTATGAAGACATCAGAAGCGGCAGTATCAACGAGAACTGGTTACGCGAAGTTGAACGCCGTGACAACATTTTTCCCGAGATGGATTATCGCATTTATCGGAGCTGATAGAGGGGTATTATGAGCAGATCTGGTTTTTTTGCCGCCATCAAGTCGGTGTTCGTCGCCCAGTCCGCGTCAAAGTCTCAGCAAACCGTAAGAACCGGCCTGATTTTCGGCTTTATCATAGCCATGCTTTCGTTGCTGCTTTTGTTGACAGGCATTTATGGCGGGGTTGATACCTACATCAACACCATGGTTCTGCAGATGGGTTTTCAGGTCCCCGAAAGCCAGCACAGTCGCGTCTGGATAGTCAAAAAGGATCAGGCGACATCAGAGCTGCTTGAAAAAAATCCCGATCGGGCCGAGTTCGCTTCAGTTATTCGCTTTCTTGGCCAACCCCAGATCGTTAAACGGCAGCATGGTTCATCAGGTTCGGGCCTGCGTCTGCTGAACGTCGATGTTGGTCTGTTTACAAACCATAAAGACATGCTTTTCAAAACCGGCTATGACGAATGGGGTTCTTTTGTCGACACGTCAGAGCAGGCTTCGGCAACGCGAGTCGATGCGTTTGACCAGAAAAAATGGCGCTCCAGCAGTAATCAGGTTCGCGCCTATTTTAAGGCGAATCCTGATAACCCAGGTTATGACAGCCTGATCAGAGTAACCAGTCAGCTGTGGAACCCTCTGCCAAAGAATGCTTTTACCATATTAGCCGGTGGCGGCCAATATCTGGTGCTGCCGACGCTGACCACCGACTGGAAAAATCCCGAGCTTCATCGATTTCTGCAGAGCAAACCTGAAAAGCAACCGCAGCAATCAGGAAGCGGTGACCAACAAGCAGCCCCTGCCGAACTTGAGCCTGCCATAAAGCTTCTCTCGCGCTGGCAAAATCTGCTGGTAAATCTAGGTCGGGTCGTGCCCCGGCTGAACATTGGATTTTGCGACAGCCCTGGCGTTTTATTCAGCATCTCGCTCGACATCGAGCTTTCCCCGCCAATGCCTGAATTTCTTGTCGAGCCATCGTCGGTCATCGGTTTCGACTTTGTTCTGCAGGGCGACAAGCAGCCCGCCATAGATGATGTTCTGGTTGCGGCAATTGCATCGAGCGAGAGCAAAGTTGTTCTTGCTGCTCACACTTATCTGGAAGAGCAGCAGACCGATATCGATCAGAAACAGCGCGAGGAAGATGACGCTGGCTCTGTCGGCAATAAAGGCACCGCCAGACTCGTCATGCGTCAGATCATGCCACATGCGAAGTTTGTTACCGGCAATGCCGAAACAGCAATGATAGATATGAGCGTTGGCAGCAAAAGTTTCGTGACGATGGCGCCGATGTTTATTCTCAACAAGCAGACCAGACAGCTTGTGCCCGCATTCAGTCTTAGAATTGCCATGCTGGAGCTCGACCGCCAGCATCCTGACAAAAAGCCCTCATATTCTGAGGAAATGAACAGAGCGCTCGCCGAAATATACGACAGTGTCGCTTCCGGCACATTTGTCGGTCCGCTGGTGATTCACGACCGCAGTATTCCTGTTAACAGCAAGGGTCTGATGTTGATCGACTATGTTGGTTCGACCATGACCGGCCGTTATAACAAGGCTGCAATTGGTTCAGTATCTCTTTATGAATGTTTTGACCGCAGACTCCTCAGCCGCCTCAGCCGGCAGATGCCGCAAAAAACGGCCCTGCTGCCAGAGAACGCTCATGCACGAACTCTCGGTGTCGGAATGAACAGTGAAAACAAGTCGGGGCGTATCATGCTGGTCGGGCCTTTTGAGGCCAGCGACTTCGATTACTTTCCTACACCTCTCGATCTCTACACGCCTTATCGTGTTCAGAAAGAACAGCTGATGGGTATTGAAATTCACGCCAATGCTATCATCAATATTCTCGATAAGCGCTATATTGCTCACCCTCATTCCAGACACACTGCCCTGGTTCTTATTATGTCATGTCTGCTGCTCGGGTTTCTGCTCGACATTCTCACGCCGGTAGCCGGAGTCTTTCTGACCTTTGCCTTCATGGGCGGTGCCTTCTGGCATTCTTACAATTCCTATCATATTGCCAGGCAGATGTTCAACTGCTCAGCTCTGTTGTTCAGCTATCCTGCCATCTGGGCGATCGCGACCCTGACCAACTATGTGCGCCAGCGCGCCCGCGCCCAGAAAACCAAAGACATGTTCTCCCGTTTCGTTGCAGCTGACGTCGTGCAATACATGCTCGACAACCCCGATATGGTCAAACCGGGTGGCGAAAAGGTCGAGCTGACGATTTTCTTCTCTGACGTGGCTGGCTTCACTTCGATTTCAGAAGCCCTGACCCCAGAAGAACTCGTCGTTCTGCTCAATGAATATCTTGGTGCCATGACCGATCTGCTCTTCGAATACGGGGGCACCCTCGACAAATTCATCGGCGACGCAGTCATGGCCTTCTGGAACTTTCCGCGTAAACAGGATGATCACGCGGTTCGCGCTTGCCTGTGCGCCATCGCAATGCAGCGCAAGATCAACGAGTTGCAGATCGGCTGGGCGGAAAGAGGCCTGCCGCGCGTCTCTGCCCGCGCCGGCCTGAATACTGCCAACGTGGTTGTCGGCTATATGGGTTCTTCAAAAGCACAGATGAACTTCACCTGTATGGGTGACGGCGTTAATCTTGCCTCTCGTCTCGAAGGTGCCAATAAAGAATACGGTACGGCACTGATGGTCAGTGATGCGACTTTTCAGCGGGCAAAGCACGTGGTTGTCGGCCGCTTTCTTGATTTTCTCGCGGTTAAAGGTAAAAAAGAGCCGGTCAAGGTGCATGAACTGGTCTGCGAGGTGGGCAATGAGCCGCCGGGCTGGAACGAACTGATCGAACTCTATGACCGTGCCATTCAGCTGCACCTCGAACGCAAATGGGATGAAGCGATCGCGACCTTCGAGCAGATTCTGGCGCGTTGGCCCGATGACGGCCCCAGCCACACCTATATCGCAAGATGTAACGAATACAAAGAAAACCCACCACCAGAGGGCTGGGATGGCAGGTATATCCTGACCCACAAATAACTTTTCTATCTTTCTCTTGCTCGTTCTCGTAATCGTAATCGGTATCGGTATCACTGTTGCACGCAGCCGCATATCTGGCACATATCGGGCGCGTCTCGATGCGCCCCTACGCGCGGCACCCGCGCGCGGCCCTGCCGGGTTTGGTAATCGTTTTTGTCAAATCTTAAAAAAAATGATGCTTAATGACAGTGAATTGTGATAATTATTGTTTGACCGCCGTTCTGGACAAAACAGTCATACACAACTCAGGAACAGAATGAAACCAGAATTCGATTATCATAGATTTATTGACAACGCCATGGTCGTAGAAACTGCCGAGCAGCTCGAAGCCTTCTTCAGACGCGCCGAGGGCAGTGATATAATAGCGGTTGATATCGAGTCAGCCGGCTTTTATAGATACTATTCGCGAGTCAACTTAATTCAGATCGCGACCAGAACTGAAGCTGCGATTATCGACCCGCAGAAGATCAAAGACTTTTCAAGTTTTCAGAAGTTTGCCACGGTCAGTCGCTGCATATGGGTTTTTCACGGTGGCGACTACGATATTTCGATGCTTGCCCGCGATCTTGAGATCTATATTCCGCGCATGTTCGACACCCGCAAGGCCGCAGAATTTCTTGGTCAGCATGAACTTGGTCTTCGAGCTCTGACCGAGAAATATCTTGGCTTTACTCTTGATAAACGCCTGCAACGGTGCGACTGGTCGCGTCGCCCACTTACGCCGGCAATGAAGGAATATGGCCTGCTGGACGCCGTATGTCTTGTACCTATCTTCGACTTCATGGTCCGGGAACTCGATGACCTGGGGCGCCTCGACTGGGTAATGCAGGAGTGTGAGTATATCGCCCATGACGCAAGAGAAGCGCCGGCGCCGACCAGAAATCCCTATGCTTTTCGCATTAAGGGCTCGTCGCGGCTGTCGCCACGTTCGCTGGCGGTTCTCCGCTCGGTCTGGGAGCTCAGAGAAAAAATCGCCGAGCGCCAGGACAGAGCTTCGTTCATGCTGCTCAGCAATCAGGCCCTGCTTGAGATTGCCCGGCAGATTCCGCGAACGGTGTCGGGACTTTCCGTCATCAAGCACATTGGCCGTGATTTTCTCAATCGTTATGGTCAGGAACTGCAGGCTGCAATTCGAGAGGGAATAGATTCCGATTTGACTGATCTTGAACCGCCCCCTAGACCGCGTGATCGGCAGGAGCTGCTTAATGCCTGGGAAGGCGAGCTTGCCAAAGCGTTGCGCGAAATACGTGATGATGTTGCCAATCGTTTGCAGATTCCTGCGTCAGTGCTGGCTCCATCGCATGCTTTGTATGATCTTGCCCGATTGCGTCCCGAAAACATGGGCCAGCTGCTTCAGAGTGAGATCCTGCATGACTGGCAGGCCAGACAGCTTGGCGATGAGTTTCTTGCCATTCTGCAACAGGAACCGCCACAGAAGATTCGAAAAAGCCGTCGCCGCCGCCGTCGCCGCATCTGATACTGTTTACGTTACAAATAGTATGTGAGGTTGCCGTCTCGTGTTTGTGGCTATTCAAAGAGGGCTGAAGGTGCATTGAATTTTTTTTGCGGGTAGTTACAAAACTCATTTTTTTTTGAGAAACTATTGCGCAACGGGGTACCAATCCGTATAATCAAAGTACTAAGCTTTTATAAGTATGACAAGTAATTAGGAGGAAAGAGCTTGAAACGTATTACCAGTTTGTTTGTTGTTCTTTGTCTGCTCGGCTCTGGCGCCGCTTTTGCCGCTGGAGTGTCTGTAAGCACTGCGCGTGGTTATTCAACCACTCTGACCATCGATTGTCCCAAAGTTGAATTGACCGAAGCCCAGGTTCTCGGCGCCAAAGCCTATATGGTTACCGCTCCCGAAGCTTCTCTCACTTCTGACAAAGATGCTCCGACCCTTCCGGTCTATACCGCAATGGTAATGGTAGACCCGGTGCGCCGCCCGGTTTTCCAGGTCAACAGCCTCGAATCCGAAATCATCGAAATCGATGCGCGTGTAATGCCCAGCAAAGGCAACTTTACCCGCAACATCAACCCCGCTGATGTTCCTTTCAACTTCGGCCCGGCTTATGAAGCCAATACCTGGTATCCCGCTGACAAAGACCTCGTCAAAATGGGCGAACCTTTCATCTTCCGCGATATCCGCGGTGTTAACCTGATCGTTAGCCCGGTTCAGTACAATCCCTCAACTAACAAGCTCAGAATCCACAAGAAGATACAGGTTTC
>JAKJFO010000126.1 GCA_022704885.1 Candidatus Rifleibacteriota bacterium
CTGACTACGGTAAACCCTGAATATCGCCGGGTGATCAACTCTCTTAACACGCCACTCGGAGCCGAAATCGTCAACGTGCCGTTCGAAGACGGCGTCGTTGATCCGGCCAAGGTGTATGAAATGCTGAACGACCAGGTTGCAGCAGTTGTCATGCAGTATCCGAACTTTCTCGGCTGCATCGAAGATGTCGAAAAAATTGCGGAAGTTGCCCATGACGCTGGCGCTCTCGCAATCGTCGTTGCCAACCCGATAGCCCTCGGCCTGCTCGAAACCCCTGGCAAACTCGGTGCTGACATCGTTTGCGGCGAAGGCCAGCCACTCGGCATACCGCTCAGCTTCGGCGGCCCCTACGTCGGCTTTCTCGCCGCCAAAAAAGCGCTGCTGCGACGCATGCCCGGTCGCATTGTCGGAAAAACAACCGATATCGATGGCAAAACCGGTTATGTTCTCACTCTTCAGGCGCGCGAACAGCACATCAGACGCGAAAAAGCGAGCAGCAACATCTGCTCGAACCAGGCGCTGATGGCACTGAACGCGACCATTTACATGAGTCTGATGGGCCGCGAAGGCATTCGCGAAGTTGCCGGTCAGTGTTTCCAGAAGGCTCATTACCTCAAGCGCGAACTCGCAAAGGTTGATGGCGTCAGCTTCCCCTTTACCGGCAGCTTTTTCCATGAACTGGTCGTGAAGATTCCCAATGCCCGCAAGGTGCTCGGCAAAATGGCCAAACAGGGCGTTTTTGCCGGCATTCCTCTCGACAACTGGTTCGCGAATCTCAAAGACTGCGTTCTTGTCGCTGTTACCGAAAAACGCAGCAAAGACGAAATCGACAACTACTGCAACCTGTTAGGAGGGTTTATCAATGGCTGAACCCTTGATTTTTGACCTGTCGAAAGATGGCTGCCGCGGCTTTACGCTGCCGGCGCTCGATGTTCCTGAAGTCGATCCCGCCGATCATATTCCAGCGCGCTTTCTGCGCGAAGAACTGCCGCTGCCGTCGATGTCTGAACTCGATGTAGTTCGGCATTTCACACGCCTTTCGCGACTGAATCACAGCGTCGATATCGGCTTCTACCCGCTCGGTTCCTGCACCATGAAGTATAACCCCAAGGTTAACGAAAACATGGCGCGCCTGCCGGGCTTTGCCAATCTGCACCCGCAGCAGCCCGAAGAGAGCGTGCAGGGAGCCCTGCAGATGCTCAAGACACTTGAAGAGTCGCTCGCCGAAATTACCGGCATGGATGCAATCACTCTGCAGCCAGCTGCCGGAGCCCAGGGTGAGATGACCGGCCTGTTGGTCATGAAGGCTTATCACCGCAAAAAAGGCAATCACAAGACCAAAATCATGATTCCTGACAGCGGCCACGGCACCAACCCGGCGTCGTGCTCGATGGTCGGCTACGAAGTCGTAAACATCAAGTCCGACCCGCGCGGCGGCGTCGATATCGAAGACCTCAAATCGAAACTCGGCCCCGATATCGCCGGTCTGATGATCACCAACCCCAACACACTCGGCCTGTTCGACGAAAATATCGGTGAACTCGCTCACCTGGTGCATTCGATCGACGGCCTCGTCTACTATGACGGCGCCAACCTCAACGCCATCATGGGCTGGACACGCCCCGGTGACATGGGCTTCGACATCGTGCATCTCAATCTGCACAAGACTTTCTCGACCCCGCACGGCGGCGGCGGCCCCGGTGCCGGCCCGGTCGGTGTCAAAAAGCATCTCGAAGCCTTTCTGCCCAACCCGCGCATTCAGTTCGACGGCAAAAAATACCGCCTGCAGACCAAATGCCGCGAGTCGGTCGGCCCGGTACTCGGCTCGCTCGGCAATTTCCTCGTGCTCGTGCGTGCCTTTGCCTACATTCTGGTCAATGGCCGCGAAGGTCTCAAGAATGTCTCTGCATATGCAGTTCTCAACGCCAACTACATGATGCAGCGTCTTAAAAAGACTTTCGATCTGCCTTACGATCGCTTCTGCAAGCACGAATTCGTGCTGTCGGGAAAAGGTCTCGCCAGATACGGCGTCAAGACCCTCGACGTCGCCAAGCGCCTGCTTGATTTCGGATTTCACGCACCTACCGTGTATTTCCCGATGATCGTCGAAGAGTCGATGATGATCGAGCCAACCGAAACCGAGAGCAAGGGAACACTCGACTGCTTCTGCGAAGCCATGGAAATGATTGCGCGCGAAGCTGCTGAAAAACCTGACAACCTCAAGAACGCCCCGACTAAAACGCCGGTGCGCCGCCTTGACGAAGCTACAGCTGCCCGCAAACCAGATATAAACTACTTCCAGAAACCCGAATAACCCGGCTGATGACCAACTCAGTAAATCTCCCGCACATCGAAACCATGATGCTGCGGGAGATTCTGTACTTTCTTCGCCCGGCAGCAGGCCACGAAGTATGGCTGGTGGGCGGCAGTATACGTGACCTGCTGCAGGGGCAGACCGCCCTGCCCGATCTTGATCTCGCCACCAGCTTCAACCCGATTCCGGCTGCGCGTGAATACGCGAGAAAGACCGGCGCCGGGTTCGTCGTGCTCGATGAAGAGCGCAAGGTCGTCAGAGTGGTCAGATCTTTCGAAGAACAGCATTATACCTTTGACATATCAATGTTCAGAGCTGAAGGCATAGACGCCGACCTGCGCGCACGCGACTTTACCATCAACGCGATTGCCGCAAGACTCACAATGCCTGAAGATGAGTCGCAACCAGAGGGGCAAGAGGCCAGAACCGGGAGTGAATTGAAATTATACGACCCGCTGTGTGGCAGTGAACACCTGAAGAAGGGGCTGATCAGACCCTGTTCAGAGAATCTTTTCACCGACGATCCGCTGCGGCTGATGCGGGCATTCAGATTTTCTGCGCTTTTTAATGCCAGTTTTTCTGAACAACTGCAACAGATGATAATATCCCAGGCGCCGCTGCTTAAAGGTGTTTCGGGTGAACGCATACGCGACGAACTTTTTAAGGTTCTCCAGGTCGATAACAGCACACACTGGATCAGAATCATGCATGAAACCGGGATTCTGCCGGTGATATTTCCGCAGCTCGCCGCCTGTTCTGGTGTTGAGCAGAACGAGTGGCACCATCTCGATGTCTTCGAACACAGTCTGCTGACTCTCGAAAACCTCGAAAAGCTGCTGCTTGCCGCAGATGATCGGCCAGAATGGTGGCCTGCCTTCATCAGATATCTTGACGAAAATCTCTCGGGAAACCGTACCTATCGCCAGCTTCTCAAGCTGGGCAGCCTGCTGCACGATCTCGGGAAACCTGATTGTCGCAGAGTTGATGCCGATTCTGGTCGCGTGATTTTTCATGGCCATGAAATGGAAGGAGTCCGCATCGTCCGCGAAATCAGCGAGAATCTCAGACTTTCGGTCAACGAAAGTCAGTATCTGCAACTGCTGGTAAAGAATCACATGCGCCCCGGCGTCATGCTGCAGCAGGGAATTACCGACAAGCGCCTGTTTCGTTTCTTCTCAGAAACTGGTCGCGACGGGCTTGGCATAGCTATGCTCTCGCTGGCCGATCGCTGCTCAGCCCAGGGCTCTCTCAGTACCGATGAAATGGCCGAATTCGAAATCGGCATCATGCAGATCATGGCGGCCTTCTATGAGCAGCTCAAAAAACCGAAAATCGCCCCTTTTCTCAACGGGAACGACCTGATCAGACATTTCAAGCTCAAGCCGGGCCCTGAATTCAGAAGAATCCTCGAAGCCCTCGAAGAAGCGCAGTTTCTCGGCGAAATCAGCACGCGTGACGAAGCTCTCGCCAGAGCCGCAAAACTTCTAGAACAATGATCGGTCAGGCCAGTCTGATAAAATCATCAATTCGCAGTGACAGCTCAAACTCTGCATAAATAAAGGACTGAATATTGTTTAAGTCAGTCATTGGTCGATTCATTCGCAATCCGTCGACTCACCGACACTCGGCGATCCAGGCCTTCGAGGTGAGCGTAGCGACGAAGCAATCTCAAGACAATCAGCATTACTCCAGGCATTTACCCTTCGCCGGGCTGATTTCACTTGTGCTGTTCGTCATGCTGTACGCCGCTCCAGTTCATGCATCAGTCCAGAAAAACCTCGAACTTCTCGCAATTGTTGTCGAAAGCACAATCTGGCGCCTTGAATCGGGCATAGAGCTGCCCGGGAAAAATCATGACGATTTTATGAGAACTGCCGCGCTGCAGTATGAGATGACCGCGATCGCTGCCGGGCACCCACAACTGCTCGAAGAAGACTATTATCGTCTTGGCTTGAGTTTTGTCGCCAGACACTTTGCTGAATATCAGCTGGCAAGGCAGTTATTGCAGCAGGAACTGGCGGCACAGAAACTGCGCGCAGTAAGAGACTGGTTAACCAGAGAAATAGCTGATCTCGATCTACTTATCAGAAACCAGAATACCGGGCATACTGCAATCGGGCAGAGCATACCCAGGCCTTACCAGGCAATAATAGAAGATTTGAAGCAGACACTGACCAAATCTGGTGTTCACTGACAAAGACTATTTGCGCTTAAAGATAGCGCGCCAGCCGCTTGGCGGCTGCATTACCGGATGTCTTATCTTTGGCCCGACACCTATATTAGCGGTCACAAAAAATGCATCTGGCTCTATTGTTCTAGCTATTGCCACGAGCTGATCGATATCTTTGCGGCGACAGGGAATTTCGATTTCTTTGACGGCGCGATCAGATTCGATGCCGTCAAAAGTCATTACCTGGAAACCAAGACGTCTGAATTCTGTCGCCAGCTCAAGACCTTTCTCGAGGCTGATAATTCGCAGCAGCGAATTTCCCAGCGAAATTCTCTTCTCGATGACAATACCGACCACATTACCAGACGCATAACCGAGAGCATAAAAAATCGCAATGATCGGGCTTTCATTGATTTTGCCAAGAACAGTAGAAATTACCAGCAGCCAGATGCTTACCTCGATAAAACCAAGAACGAATGCCGTCTTGATGCGTCCGTTCACTATACTGATGATACGAATGGTACCGACCGAAACATCGACAATTCTGGCCATAAACACAGCCAGACCGGTAAGTATTATTGTAATGTCCATATTGTGTGATTCCTGATTCAGCAGCGGATAAAAAATAATAACAGATTTCGAATCAGTTCGATAGCCTGCATGAATGATATTGCCGGTTTCTTTGTCTTGATGACTGTGTGCCTGAAGTTGATAAGGTTCTCTGATTTTGTTTTCTCTGTTTGAGCAGAAAGCTCTGTCACAGGTTTTCTTTGCTAAAAGCTTGTATAACAAAGGAAATACAATTGCCAAGGACAGCTGAATGAGGTATATGTTAGATGCAGAGAACCAAAGTACATTAGAAGCTCACTCAGAGTATCCGCATTTTGCTGATATTAGTGGGCCTGTCAGGAGCGAAAAGTTAACTGGTGAATATAGATGACACGCCTGCTCGCATACCTTAAAAACCTGACCGGATCGCCGCATTTTCTGATATTTTCTGCCATGGCTCTGATACTGGCTGCAGTCGATACATGGTTCATTTCTTCGCATACTCTTGCATACGGCTCGCGAAATCTGATTCTGACAATAATGCTGCTGATTCTATGCCTCAAGGAAATAGAACATTTTTTTATTGTCGCCACAGCGCTGCAGTTGCCCAACCTGTTGATGCTGTTGTTTCTTTCACTGCATTATCAGTCACCGGCTCTGTTTTTCAGTGGTCTGGCAACGCATGCAGTGGTATCAGCCATCATTTTTTACTTTTACTGGAACCTCAGTCAGTCTTATGTTCCCGAAACTCGTGTCAGCAGTCTTAAAGCCAATTTAAAGGAAGCAGATGAGCAGAATTTGCAGAAACTTCTTTACTTCAGCCTGCTCGGCTGTCTGCGCGACAAGAATCGTGTTCTGGCTCAGGCATACCATGTGCTTGATAATTTTTTTAAAGCCGAAAAATCAGTTATCTATCTTGCTGACCACGAAAAGAATCTTCTTATTCCAAATTTCAAACCGGGAACCGAACCGGATAAGAGCTTCCAACCGATACTGGTAAAGCCTGATTTCTGGCGAAAGCACAGCTACGACCCGGACAAAGGCATGTTAAGCCTGATCGGCGGTAAAGCCAGTCTGCATACTCTCAAAAGTCTGATTCCAGAGTCGTCGATTGACGCGCAGGCAGCCATGCCTCTAAGCGCAGACAAGATTGTCACCGGCCTGGTCGTGATTTTTAGGCAAAAAGAAGAAAACAAAAAGAACCTCGATCCCGCACATTTTGCCGCCTTTGCCTATGTTCTGGGCTCGGCCTTCGAGAACTGCCAGACCAGCCTTATTTGCAGACAACTGCTTGATAAAGCCGTTCAGAAAAGTGAAATGGTTGAGAATGCACTGGGCAGATTTGTTTCAGGTGATGTGGCTAAAAACATCATCGACAGCCAGAATCAGATTTCGCTCGGCGGCAAAAAAGCTCGAATTTCAGTAATGATAGCCGACCTGCGCGGATTCACCCGCTTGAGCAGTACTATACCAATAGAAGGTGTCGTAACTCTATTGAATACATGGTTCGAACGCGCCTGCGCGCTGATCGGCAAAAATGGCGGGCATATCGATAAATTTATGGGAGACGGCATTCTTGTGCTGTTCGGGGCTCCCAAACCTGGTCAGAACGACACTCTGCGCTCAGTATATACTGCGTTCAGGCTGCAGGAAGAGTTTGCCAGATTTATGATACCAGTTAAGCTTCCAGCAGGCTGTTCGCTCGGGCTTGGCATCTCGATCTCGACCGGGGAAGCTGTGGTTGGCAACTTCGGCTCAAAAAATCGCATGGAATACACTGCTATCGGCGAAACCGTCAACCTCGCCGCCCGTATAGAAAAGTTGGCAGAAAGCGATGAAATCATCATTGACGAAGCGACTTTCAAGCATCTTCCTGCCGACGCATTCAAATACAGTGTCATGTCGAATGTAGAGATTAAAGGAGCTGCCACGCAGAACCTGTACAGACTTCATGCCATACTTAACAGTCTGCCTGAAGAGTCCAGTTCATAAAATTCTGGCGTTTGATTTCAGCTTTTCCAGAGTATTACAGTTCCGTCAACAACTCCTGATATTTTGCCATCGGCCAGAACTCTTGTGCAACAACTTCTTCGGCATGGTCAACCGCTTCGCGCAATTTTCCAAGAGCTTTTTCGGCAGCGTCAGCCAGGAATTCAGCCTTTTTATGATGATTTTCCTGTTTGTCGGCCTTGGCAAGAGCCTCTTCAAGCTTGTCAGTGCAGTGCCTGATGTTTGAATAAAATGTATCGAATTTCTTTATATCTTCTGTCAAAGCTTTTGAAGCCATGCCAGCAGATTTAGCTGCAGCTGCTGCAGACGCTACAGCGTTGATCTGCTTGACAACCGCCGGAAGAATTTCTGTCTTAGCCATGTTTACTGCAGTTTTGTATTCAATTTCTTTGGTTTTTATGTAGTTTTCGAGCTTGATCTCAACCTTGGCGCAGACTTCACGTTCGCTCAAAACATGAGTTTTTTCCATCAACTCGATGACTTCGGGCTCAAGATAGGCACTCAGTGCTGCGGGAGTATTTCTGGCATTGGGCAAACCAAGCTTTTCTGCCTGCTTGTGCCATTCGTCCGAATATCCGTTGCCCTCAAACCTGACGCGACGGGTTTCTTTAAAAACATCTTTAAGCACCAGCAATGCGCTTTCTCGAATATCTTTTTCCTTATGTACCGCCAGTCTCTTTTCAATTGTATAAAAACCATAGGTGCAAAGCTGATTGAGCAATGTAACTGCTTCAGAGGGATTCTGAGAAGAACCAACCGCTCTGAACTCAAATTTGTTACCGGTAAAGGCAATAGGCGAAGTGCGATTCCGGTCAGAATAGTCCTTCGAAATTCTCGGCAGATTACGCACTCCCATATTGATGTTGGCCATTACCTGCTCCGTCGGCTTGCCCATCCGCTCTATTTCATCTATCAGCCGTGTCAGATATTCCCCCAGATAAATCGACATTATCGCAGGTGGAGCTTCGCTGGCCCCAAGACGATGGTCATTGCCGGCATCAGCTACGCAGGCCCGCAGAACACCGCCAAATTTGTCGACACCAAGCATGAACGCACCAAGAGTGAGCAGAAAAGAAATGTTCTTAAGTGGTGACGCTGAAGGTTCGAGATAGTTGGCACCTGTGTTATCGCCGATCGACCAGTTGACATGCTTGCCAGAACCGTTGACCCGGGCAAATGGTTTTTCATGCATGGTTACATAAAGGTCGTGCTTCATCGCAACCTGACGCATGACGTCCATTGTCTGCAAATTGTGATCTATAGCAAGGTTGGCTTCTTCATAGAGAGGTGCTATTTCAAACTGGTTGGGCGAAACTTCGTTGTGGCGGATCGAGTTCTGACATGAATTTAATCATTCGTGGATGAATGGCACCAAAGTAATGATCTTCCATCTGTTGCCCTTTGGCTGGAGCAGCGCCAAACAGTGTTCTGCCACAAATTCTCAGATCCTGTCTTGTATTGTAGAGCTTTCTTGAGACGACGAAATATTCCTGTTCCGGGCCACAGTTCACTACGATTTTTTTGGCAAGCCTGTTTCCAAGCAATCTCTGCAATCTAATACCGGCGTCATTAAGTGCGCGCATGGATCTTAAAAACGGCGTTTTAAGATCGAGTACCGCGCCAGTCCATGATAGAAAAACCGAAGGAATTACCAGCGTTCTGGTATTGCCAGTTTCGAGCAGAAAAGCCGGAGAAGTTGGATCCCAGGCGGTGTAACCACGTGCTTCAAAAGTAGATCGCATTCCTCCGGAGGGAAATGAGGATGCATCCGGTTCGCTCTGAATAAGCTGCTTGGCCGAGAATCGCTCTATGATATCACCGGTTTCTGAATAGGTAATGAAAGCATCGTGTTTTTCAGCTGTTCCACCACGCTGAGGCTGGAACCAGTGAGTGAAGTGAGTAGCTCCCTCTCCGATAGCCCATTCCTTCATAGCGTGTGCTACGGGCTCGGCAATCGATTCGTCGAGCGGGTTACCTGTGTGAATGGTCGAAATGAGCCTCTCATAGGTGTCATGGCTGAGCTTTTCCCGCATTACCGAGCGATTGAACGTCAGTTCACCGAAAATTTTAGTAATCTGCGACATGCTTACCTCTTAAAATGTAACTTGCGATTCTTCGAAAGATTTCTAATAATAATTGTCGGCCGCAAATTCGTCAAGTCTTACACATTAATTTGCAGCAAATAGCCATCCAATTAGTTCTCGTTTTTACAATTTTATCAATTTCATGAGCTAAAATTACAAAATTATTGCCGACGCTAACTCTTTTCTTTGTCGCCCGGAAGCCATTTTTTTATTATGCTGCTCAGGTCATGCATACGAAAGGGTTTTATCAGACAATCATTCATACCAGCTTTGATGCAGGCTTCTCTGGTCTCTGAAAACGCGTCCGCAGTAACAGCTATCGCCGGGATTGAACGATTGAAGTTGGCATTAGCATTGCCGCGAACCAGCCTGATGGTTTCAAAACCGTCGAGAAGCGGCATCTGCAGATCGAGCAGGAGAATATCATATTGGCGACGCGCCAGCGCAAGAATCGCTTCGTGCCCGTTTGAAACGACATCAACCGATATGCCGAGTTTGTCGAGCATAGCTTTGACAACATACTGGTTAACCGGGTTGTCTTCGGCCAGAAGTGCATAATAGCTTTTTTTAGCCAACTCCGGCATAGGAATAGCGACCATTCTGCCCGAAAGCGACCTTGCCTGCCGATAAAAATGCTCTGCCTGCTCTTTATCACTTTCAACTGGCAAAGGAATATGAAACCAGAACCTGGAGCCATTTCCAAGGTCGCTTTGCACGAAAATTTGCCCGCTCATTAATAAAACCAGCTTTTTGGAAATGGCCAGACCGAGACCGCTGCCACCAAAGCGTCTGGTGTTTGAAGAATCGAGCTGCGTAAAACTTTGAAAGAGCATATCCTGCTTCTCTGCTGCTATACCTATACCTGTGTCTCTCACTTCAAACCTGATGTTACTGTTGTTACCAGTATCATAGTCAGGAATGACGCTCAAAACAACCTCACCCTCAGCGGTAAATTTGATTGCATTGTCTACAAGATTTACCAGAATCTGTCGCAGTTTGGCTGAGTCTCCCCTGACAATATCTGGTAGCGCTTCGTCAAGCTCAAGCCGGTAAGAAAGATTTTTCATAACGGCATTATGTCTCAGCTGCTCAAACACACCACGCACAATACTCTTTAAATCAAATGTTGTGCTTTCTACTTCCATCTTGCCAGACTCAATTTTGCTTATATCGAGGATATCATTGATAAGCATCAGCAAAGAATTGCTGCTGTCTCGAATAATCTCTGCATACTGTCGCTGCTCGTCAGAAAGTTCGCTGTGCAGCATGAGTTCGACCATTCCATAAATTCCATGAATCGGCGTGCGAATTTCATGGCTCATATTAGCGAGAAAGACGCTTTTCGCTTCACTGGCAGAGTCTGCCTTTCTTCTGGCTGCGACAAGTTCCCGCTCAGTCAGCACCAGGCGGGTGACATCAGCAAAAAAGCCAACTACACACTTTCTTCCGTCGATTTCCATCAGAGCGGTATTTAATTCAGCATAGAACACAGAATGATCCTTGCGCTGACAGGGAAGCTTTGCAACATGGCTGAAGCAGGTTAAATTGTTCTTGCGAAACAACTGCATCGTACTGTCTGCTTCATCAGCTGGATGCAGGCTCTCTATGCTTTTCCCGACAAGCTCATGCTGATCATAACCAAACATTTTTGCGGCCCAGGGATTAACGCCAATAATATTTTCATTCTCAATATCCGCTATTACAATTCCATGGCCACAGCCTTCGAACAGAGCACGATATTTTATTTCTGATTCCGCGATCTGATTCCAGGAACGCTCTGCGGTTTCCAACAGGTCGAGAAGAATTCTTTCGCTTTTCATTTTATGGTATTCATAGCCGCCGGAGACTATTGTAGAAAATGCAAATATTCCGAAAAATCTCTTCAAAAACGCCGGATCATAAACGTATAAATAACCTGGCACATAAATACTGAATAAATAAGACAGGGCACAGCAGGTAAGATAAACCACCGAGATAGTCATCCCATACCTGAAACCGCTGAGGAAAAACACAACTGGCGGCACAAGAAAACTCCAGACAGCACCAGTGCCCTCAATGCCACCGTTAAAAAAAATTGAGAAAAAAAACAGCGCAACAGTCAGCACTGATACAAATCTGGGCCAGGAAGCCTGTCTGTTTTTATAAGCGGTAACACCACCACAAAAGAAGATTGTGGCAACAATCAGATCGACAGCAGTAAACCAGTAATTTCCAATTCGATAGTTATCTACTGCGAACCAGACTCCATAAATGACAGCCAGCACCGAGGCAATGATTAAAATCTGCTGGCGAAAATCATTATTCTGTTCGGCTATGTTATAGCCATTAAGAGTATCGGGCACTACTTTCTCCCGAAGACAAAGATTTGTTGCACCTCTGCTCAAACTACACTGTTTAAAGCACTTTGTAAAGCACCATCAATAGGTGAGACAAATGATTTCTCGCAAACCCAGTTCTAAACAGTCAACTCCATCAGCCTATCCCGCTTGCGCAGGATCACATGGCTCTTATTGCCTGGCGGCAATAAGAGCCATCTGAAAAAGGTGAGAACCCCGCACATACAGCCTGGTTATTATAAGCCTGTTCAGCAGAGCGACCAACTTTTTGGCCACGGATGGCCTTATGCCGAAGCGCATGAGGATGCAAGCGCTTCGGCGAAGACAGGATGTCGCGTATGC
>JAKJFO010000127.1:0-429 GCA_022704885.1 Candidatus Rifleibacteriota bacterium
TGTTTACCGACACCAATGCGTTGACGACCAGAATTTTTGCGCATTACTATCATGGCAGCGCGAAGGCAGAACTGGAGAGGCTGGCAGATAACTGCGTGTCACGCTACGATCTGTATTTTTTGTGCGATGCCGACATTCCGTATGAAGACAGCCCCGATCGCTCCGGCGAAGCCAACCGCGCCGACATGCAGCAGCAGGTAATCGACGACCTGCACCGCCGCAAAATTCCCTACATCATATTGCACGGCTCTCTGGCAGAACGCAAAGCCCAGGCCCGCCAGGTATTGCGCTCCTTCAACAAATTTCACAACCTCAAAGCAGAATATTCGTCATCAAAAGGCATCTGAAAGATGCCGTTGCGATCTCGTTGAAATTGTTGCTGCTGCGGAATCTGAAGTCTCCTGGCAGTTACGGAACAGCTTTGATATA
>JAKJFO010000127.1:439-7316 GCA_022704885.1 Candidatus Rifleibacteriota bacterium
ACGTTTTTCGAGCTGTGTTATCATGCGGGCGAGGGTTTGCTCCTTATCGAGAGCGTTCGCGCCGGGCAGAAGATATGAATCGTCCTGCAGTAGAATCTCTGCCTTGCCGTCTTCTGACTTTTGCGCGGAAAGTTTTAGTTGCAGCCGCGTAAGCTGCTTCAGCAGATCTTCAGCATCCCAGTCCCAGTAGCGGGCTTCGCCGCAGCTGATTTCTACCGTTTCAGCCGGGTCTCCGAGAGGATCGCGGCATTTGGTTGTCGTTATGAAGATCTGCGGTTGTTTGTCTGTTTCAGGCACTGGTGCTGCTTTTGCCGCCTGCTGCTCCGGGCTGGTCGAGCGTGGCGCCTCATCAGGAATTTCGTCGCTAAGCATTTGCACGAGTTTTCTGACCAGCGGCAGGCGTACAACCATCGAAAACGACTGGCCGCCGCGTTCATTCTGAATGCCCACTCTGGGATCCATTTCATTGCCGGCGCTGAAAATTTCGATTTGCTCGTCAGGCTGGCCATGCTTCTGGTCTGGCGTCTGCCAGTTCCCGGCAAAAAGGGCAAGAGTATCGCGAAGCCAGGGTGCCCGCTCTGCGCCGATTTCGACACTGGTCGACAGATCAAGCCCGTCTTCGATCAGCGTCTGGCTCAAAATCACTGCTCCGTTCTTTTTCCACACCTTAACCGATTCATTGTTCATACTGCAAAGCCTCTTAAAACACTTAAAACGACTTTAAACAATCTGCCGGCAGATTATTATAAGCATTATGATATAATTTTCTCTGTTAAAATACATCTGCTACTGGAGTATTCAGATGAAAGTTCAGGAACACAAGGCTTTCCGGCAGATACTGGTTAATAACGAAGATCAGCGGCGCGCTGCCTGTGAGAGGATATTGAGGGATCATGGCATCGAATGCCCTCTGCATGAGATCAGGCGGGTCTATCAGAACATTCTCGACCGCCCGAAGGGAACTCCGAAGAAGCAGCTGACAGCCATCTGGGAAAGGGCGCAGCAGGAGCTGATCAGATTTATCGAAAATTTTGACAGTGCGCCTCGCTTAGCTCTGAAGTCGGTATCGGAGCTCAGTGAATATCTGCTCGATGCCTGCTATACATCGGTCAATCATCCGTTGTTTGCGAGAATAGAAGAATTGATCAGGCTTGGGGCGGATGTCATGCTGCGTGATGACTTTGGGAACCTGGCTTTCAGATACCTGGTCGTCAGGTTTGATTCGAGTACGCGTGATGAGCTGGGGAATACGATCTATAAACTGAAACCGGCTTTGACTGACGAACTGCTGCAGGCTTTTCTCGAGGCCGGTCTCGACATAAATGCTGATTGCGAATACCACGGAAAAAAGACGACTTTCTGGATCTGCCTGGCAGGAGTGGCGAGCCGGCTATGGCTTGAAATGATGCTTGCCCATGGTGCCCGCATCAATGACCGCGATTCTGAAGGTCGAAACGCGATGGCAGAATGCCTCGCCGGCCGGGCCGACCCTGAATGTGTAAAATTTCTGATGGAAAACGGTGCCGAAAGGTCTGTCGTCGCAGCATGCGGAAAGACAGGTCTGC
Source organism: Candidatus Rifleibacteriota bacterium (assembly GCA_022704885.1). Next base: position 2,005 of record JAKJFO010000127.1, read on the forward strand.
ATGAGGTCGTGAAGACAAGGAGTGCCGGCGAAAAGATCATTTTGCTGCTGGAGAGCGGAATCGATGTAAATAAGCGAGATCAGGCAGGCAATACACCTCTGCATCTATATGCTGAAGCCAGCATCGACGAAGAAATTCTAAGGATACTGCTTGAACATGGGGCCGATGTGAACGCCAGAAACAGGGCCGGAGACACACCACTGCACGTTGCCGCCGGCCGGTGCGGCAGCGGTGATACGGTGAAAGCGCTGCTTGCAGCCGGAGCCGATGCGAATGCAAAGAATGATGCCGGTAACACGCCTTTGCATGTAACCGCTTGTAAATGGGATTACGATACTTCATACAACGCAGAATGCCTGCTTGAAGCAGGAGCTGACCCTAATTCGGTAAGCCTGACCGGTGATACGCCATTGCTTCTGGCCGCCGGCTTTAACCGCCAGCTGGTTGTCAGCGCTCTGGTTGAGCATGGCGCAGATATAAATCTGACGAACACTTCTGGTAAGACTGCTTATGAGATGGCTCTGGACAGCGGGTATGTAGATGCGGCACGTATCATAAACCCGTCCGCTGACGCGGATTATGGCAAAACTACGGCCGGCATAAAGAGCCGGCAACAGAAAAACGCTGTTATCGAAAAAATCAAGGCCGGCTACCTTTTCGAGAAGGGCGACCGCGAGGGCTACTGGGAGCTTTCATGGGACCCTTCACACAACCCGCCCGCTTACCGGTTTTATGAAAACGATCTGGGCGGCACGCGCACCAGCTGGATTGAGTCTGACGACAGCGCCGTCGCCTTGATCGGTGGCGAGGGGCCTGAGAGCTATCACCTGAAGAAAGACCCGAGCAGAGACCTGGCAGAAGAAGCTAGGCAGACGGCACAGAAAAAAGCTGTCCAGGCGACGGCTGACGTGCAGCCGGTTGATTCAGAGGCCGTTATGGCAAGGCTTGGCAGATACCGAGATTCTTGCAGCTTCGCAATGCCGTTGATAACGTGTGAAGACGATTTGAACCGGCTGATGCGCGCACTTGATACTCTGCATGCTCATAAATTCGGTTACAGTGACCGTCACATCGCAATGAAGGCGTTGATTCCAGAGGTCTTCGCGCTCGCGCGCCGCCACGTTCACTCGCTCGACGATCTGCTTCTGCTCTGCGCCGAAACACCAGCAATAATCGAAAACCTGCCCGAAGATTCTGAAGACAGCCCGGTCGGCAGACTCTACAACTACGATCTTTCGGAGCTTAGAGCGCGTGGCCTGCTGGCTTTGACCATGTCTGAGTTTGTTGGAGCAGAGCCGATAATGGTCAATGGCAAAGAAATTGAATTGCTCTAGAGGTTTGTTTGAGTAAGAATATGACGCAAGAGTCTCTGCCGGTAATACCGAACGCTGCCGCACCCGATTATTACCGGCAGCTGGTCGAGTTTGGGCGCTTTGTGGAAAATGAGTGCCGGCCCGGCTGCCGTTACGACCTGGCGCGCTGGCCGAACGCCTTGTGGCAGAAGGTGCAGGAGCAGCTGCTGGACGGGTTGCGGCGGTTTCTCGACGCAGGCGGCAACGGCATCAGAATGTTGCAATGGTATAATTCAGGCATAATCATCAGGGCGACCGGCAAGACGATAGCTTTTGATCTGGTGCCGGTTCCGCGCTATTATGGCTGGCCCGAGCCCGATGGTTTGACGGCCCGCCTTGCCGATGCCATAGATGCGCTGTTTATTACCCACAATCATCAGGATCATTGTGATGAAGAACTGATAAAGGCCTGTAATGTCGCCGGCAAGCCGGTTTTTATGCATCCAGACGCAGCATTGTCCGGCGTTGAAGTCATCAAATCAGCTGACGGCGCCACAGTCAGTATTGGCCAGATTGTCTGCACAGCTCGCCACTCCTGCCATGTCTGGCGCAAAAAACCTGAAGAAGTGCCTTTGACCGCTTTTGAAGTCGGCTTCGCCGCTGATTTTCGCATAGTTTTCTGTGGTGATGCCGATTATACAAGAGGTCTGGCCGGAGTAAGGCCCGGCGCTGCCGCTTTGTTCATCACCTGGCGCAACCCGGGGCCGCAATATGAAGAGGGGCACCCCGAACAGACTGGCAATACGCTCGATGCGATAAAATTGGTGATTGCGCAATTTGCGCCGCAGCGTCTGATTTTGCAGCATTATGGTGAGCTGGATCACGTCTATAAGGGCTTTTCGGCAAGTTACGAGATGGCGATCGGTCTGATCGAAAAAGTCGAAGTGCCGACATCTGTTCATTTCTGGGGAGACATTGTTGATTTGTCTGAACCTTTGAAGAAGGATTCGAATGCATGATTGCAGACGGCATAATCGATTATTCGGTGATAGTTCCGGCATTTAATGAGGCTGAGCTGATCGCTTCGACTCTGGGCTCGATCAAGTCGGCAATTAAAAATGTCTCAGACTTTAACGGCGAAATTATCGTTGTCGATAACGATTCGACTGACGATACTGCCGCCATCGCGGCAGGCATGGGTGCCAGGGTCGTGCATGAACCGCACCGGCAGATTGCGCGGGCGCGAAACTGCGGCGCCGGTGCGGCAAAGGGGCGCTTTTTAATTTTTGTCGATGCCGACACCATGATCGAGCCCGCTCTTTTGCAGGAGGTTCTGCGCCTGCTCAGCAGTGGCCGGGTAGCCGGAGGCGGTGCGCGCGTCGATTTTGACCGGCCACAGGCATTTTTTGCTGCCGCGCTTTTGCGTTACTGGCAGATGATATCGCAGGCAGCAAGGCTGGCGGCAGGTTGTTTCGTTTTCTGCACGGCAGAAGGTTTTCGGCAGGCCGGCGGCTTCGACGAAAAGGTCTATGCTTCTGAAGAAATCTGGTTCTCATTACGCCTGAGAGCCTGGGCGCACAAGAATGGCCAGGTCTTTCGCATCATCAACAAATCGTTACTCAGAACCTCTTCGCGTAAAAACCAGAATGTGCTGCAGATGCTGCTTACCATAATCGTGATTGCGATTTTTCCTGCCGCAGTGCGCTTCAGAAGCCTTTGTTTTTTGTGGTATGCCTGCCGCCATTCTGATAAAAATGCAACTAGTCACAATCGCCCGATAACATAAATTAGAAGGAGAATCACAGATGTTTTCATACAAGCAGATGCAGGAAATCATAAAACAGAGGGTGCGTGGTGGTGAGGGTGAGGTGCGTTGTCGCGACTATATCGGTGCTGACCCTGACGGTTTGCCATTCAATGCGCTTGGTCTCAATGAAATGCAACCAGGGGCAACAATACCTGAGCACTGTCATGACGACAGCGCCGAGTTTTATTTTGTCGTTGCCGGCAGGGGAGTCGGTTGTCACAACGGCCAGCGTTTCGCCGTCGGTCCGGGTGATGGCTGGCTGTGCCGCATCGGTGAGACACATGGCATTCTCAATACCGAAATGCCCGGCCAGGTTTTGTCTTTCGTCAGCGTCTTTTTTAAAAAATAGTTAATATTTGTCGCTCACTCAATTCTGATCTAGACCAGCTGCGGATTTATTGATGGTATCAGCAGCAATTTGTCGTTTATGTGAGCAATTTCACAAAAAGATTACAATAGACAGGGAAATTCAAGCTGTACCGGATTGACGATTGTTTTTGCCTATGCTACGCTTGCCGGATAGAACGCAATAGCGGCGTTCTGTCATAACTGTCATACCATGATTTACAGCCAGTTATGAACCAGTAGTCTGTCAAAGTTGAATGAATGGGTAAAAATTGTCATTGCGAGGAGCGAAGCGACGAAGCAATCCTTCTGTCTGTGAGATTGCTTCGCTTTGCTCGCAATGACAGATACACTCAGATTCAATCTTGACAAAGAATTAGAAGAAACAAGGAATGGAAGAAAGGAAATTGTCGACATGACCACTCACGAGCCCCGGATCTATTACACCAAAACTGACGAAGCTCCTGCACTGGCCACCGTCTCTCTCCTGCCCGTTATCGAGTCGTTCGTAGCACCGGCCGGAATCAAGGTCGAACTGCGCGATATCTCGCTGGCCGGCCGTATTCTGGCGAGTTTTCCCGAAAATTTGACGCCAGAACAGAAGCAGAACGATGATCTCGCTTTTCTTGGCGACCTGGCCAACAGACCAGAAGCCAACATAATCAAGCTGCCCAATATCAGTGCTTCAATTCCGCAGTTGACTGCCGCAATAAAAGAACTGCAGGACAAGGGCTTCAAGGTTCCTGATTATCCGCTTGAACCACAAAACGAAAAAGAGACCGAAATCAAGAACCGCTACGCTAAGGTGCTTGGCAGTGCGGTTAACCCGGTTCTGCGCGAGGGCAATTCAGATCGCCGCGTTGCAGCGCCGGTCAAGCAATACGCCCGCAATCACCCTCATTCAATGGGTGCCTGGAGCCATGATTCAAAGACTCACGTTGCCCACATGCGCGCCTTTGACTTTTTTGGTCGTGAGCAGGCGGCAGTAATCGAAAAGGCCGGCATGGCCAAAATCGTTTTCGAAGACGAAAGAGGCAATGAAACCGTTCTCAAAGACAAGATCATGCTCGATTATGACGAAGTCATCGATGGCGCGCGCATGGAAGTTAAGAGCCTGCGCAAGTTCATTGCTGAAGAAATCGAAGACGCAAAGCAGAAAGATGTTTTGTTCTCGGTGCATCTTAAAGCTACCATGATGAAGATATCTGACCCGATCATGTTCGGTCACGTGGTCAGTGTATTCTTCGAAGACGTTTTTACCAAACATGCAGATACCTTTGCCAAACTGGGCATCAATCCCAACAATGGTATGGGCGCTCTCTACGAGAAAATCAAGGAACTACCGGAAGCCAAGCAGGAAGAGATTCGCAAGGATATCGATGAAGTCCTGAAAAAGCGCCCACGTCTGGCGATGGTGAATTCTGAAAAAGGTATAACTAACCTGCACGTGCCCAGCGATGTGATCATCGACGCCTCGATGCCCGCGGCAATTCGAGCCGGAGGCAAGATGTACGGGCCTGATGGCGAGCTGCATGATATGAAGGCCGTAATTCCTGACCGTTGTTACGCCAGAATTTATCAGTCAACCATCAACTTCTGCAAAGAGCACGGCGCCTTTGACCCGCGCACCATGGGCAGCGTCGCCAATATTGGTCTGATGGCCAAAAAGGCCGAAGAATACGGTTCACACGACAAGACCTTTGAAATCAAAGAAGATGGCATAGTTCGTGTTGTCGATGCCGAAGGAACGACTCTTATCGAGCACGCGGTAGAGAAGGGCGACATCTGGCGCATGTGCCAGGTTAAAGATATCGCGATTCGTGACTGGGTTAAGCTTGCAGTTACCCGCGCCCGAATCACCAATACCC
>JAKJFO010000127.1:7343-11726 GCA_022704885.1 Candidatus Rifleibacteriota bacterium
GCGCTCATGACCGCGCCCTCATCGGAAAGGTTCAGAAGTATCTGAGAGAATACGATACGTCTGATCTCGACATTCAGATCATATCACCGCGTGTCGCTATTTCTGCCACTCTGCAGAGATGTAAAGAAGGCAAAGATACCATTTCGGTTACCGGAAACGTGCTGCGCGACTATCTGACCGACCTTTTCCCGATTCTCGAACTGGGTACCAGCGCCAAGATGCTGTCGATCGTGCCGCTACTCAACGGTGGTGGTCTCTATGAAACCGGCGCCGGCGGCTCGGCACCCAAACATGTTCAACAGTTCGTCGAAGAAGGTCACCTGCGCTGGGACTCTCTCGGTGAATTCCTCGCGCTCGGTGTATCTATCGAAGACTTTGGCCGCCGCAACAAGAATGCTAATGCAGAGATTCTGGCCAAGGCTCTCAATGACGCAGTTGGACAGGTCCTCGAGGGTGATATTGCCCCGTCGAGAGACGCTCAAAAAGGCATCGACAATCGCGGTACCCACATTTATCTCGCCCGCTACTGGGCCGAAGCCATGGCTGCCCAGAACTCAGATCTCAAACTGAAAGAACGCTTTGCCGTTCTGGCAAAGCAGCTTGCCGAAAAGCATGATACGATTCTTGCCGAAATCAACGCTGCCCGCGGCAAACCGCTCGATATCGGTGGCTACTACCGCCCCGATGACAAAAAGGTTGTTCAGGCAATGCGCCCGAGCGCGACTTTTAACAAGATTCTCGAAGATTTCGTGAACGGCGCCTCTCTCTCCGGCAGTGCCGGCGCATAATCAGGCGACAATCTCCTACGGTGTTTGAAAAAAGCACCCGGCTGCAAAAGCCGGGTGCTTTTTAAATTATACGAGGTTCTGGTTACCTTTATTCGTCGAGGATGTCGAAAACCCAGTCGCTGCTGGTTTCGAGAGTCTTGCCGCTTTCGCTGCTCCAGGTCGTGCTTGAATGGCCAGGTTCAACGCTGGTATTGCCGGTAGTGTGAAGTGTCTGGCCGCCTGATGTCGAAATCGAGACATCGCTGGTAACAGTATTGCCGCTTTTCTGGGTAGTGGTGACAACAGTAGCGGATTGACCCGAACTGTTGCTCCAGTTGCCGGTGGTCGAGGTAGTATCGCCCTGTTTGACTGTTTCACGGTTAAGGCTCGTCTGTTTGCCGGCTTCGTTGGTCCAGGTTTTTTCGGTGTTCAGAGTGTTTCCGGTCTTTGTGGTCGATCCGGCGACATTAAGTGTTTTGCCATCTTGTCCGACCCACTGACCTGATGTATTAAGGGTGTTGCCTTCTCTCACACTGGTTGCCGTATGCTGTGCCTGACGGCCGCCGGGGCCGGTAGCAGTTCCCTGCTGCTGTACCGTATTGCCCTGTCTGGTCGCGCTGCCGCTGTAATTTGTCTGACCGCCACGAGGGCCGGTAAAGGTCGAGCTGCCTTCAAATTTCTGCTGGCCCTTATTCATTGCCGAGAGCTTTTTCGCAAATTCTGGCATTTGCTGCTGAAGATTGTTGCGTGCTTCGGGATTCATATTCTGGAAATGGCTGCGCAGATCCTGTATTTTTTCTTGCCAGAGAGCTTTGTCGCCAGCTTGTCGTGCTTCTCTGAGAGCCTTGAGCTTTTCGCCAAGATTCTTGAGTTGAGGGTTCTGCTCGCGCAACTGAGCCCACTTTTCTTTCATCTGCTGTAATTTTTCGGCGTTACCTTCGCCCCATTTTTCTTTCCACTGCTGCCACTTTTCGTTGTTAGCGGTCTGGCCAGCTGCTCTTTGTTCCTTCCATTGTTGCCATTTTTCGGCATTACCACCTGAACCTTCATTCTGTTGCTTTTTTTTAAGCCACTTCTGTCTGGCTTCTTCGCGTTTTGCCGCAGCATTTTCCTGGTTCTGGCGTATTTTTTCCTGCAATTGCTGCTGCATTTCAGCTTTTTTTGCTTCAATCTTAGCTTTAATTTCAGCCGCCTTCGCGGAAGAATTTCCTGATTTTCCCGCACGGTTCTGCGCAATGACTGGAATCGATATCTGCTGGATGGTAAAACCAACGAACAAAGCTATCAATAGAACCTTTTTCATAGTTGCCCCCTGGAAAAATCTCAATGAACTCATTATATATTGTAAGATGCACCAAAGGTTATTGTTTTTTTGTTGCAACGAAACCTGATTAACTGAACGTAAGTATATATGAGCAGATATACAGTGACATCTGCAGGGTAGGTAATCCTTCCCTGTGTTTTGTTGCACATTAGTGTGAGAAAATATAAACTGAATAATAACCTAATCACCTCAGGGAAGAATCATGACAGAGAGCAATGAACCTAAGAGCCTGATAAAAAAAGTTGATCTGGGCGATATGAGAATTCTGGTGGTCGGCATCATTCTGCTGATCATCCCAATTTTGTTTCTGCTCTATACCGTTGCCGGAACAGGCAAAAAAGACGTGATAACCTCAACGCGCGACCGCCTTGGCATGAGCAAGTCGGCGTTTTCTTTTCAGCGCACGGCATCTCAACATCCTGCCAGCAAGGGCAGCGCTTCGGCAAAGACTGCAGCTGCGCGTGTTTCGCCTGAAAAGGAATGGGCGCAGGCTTTTGACCGCATCAGCAAGGCAAAAGCCTACATTCCACCACAGATTGCCGCCTTGCCGCCTTCCCAGCGCAAGTATTACGAGGCCGAAATGAACACCGAAATCAGAACCTCGAATGCCTTGATCGCACAGGGGCGTCTTGATGAAGCCCGGGCGATATGCGAAGAAATACTCAAAACTGAGAGTGAGAACGAATTTTTACGATTCATGGCGAGCGGCAATCTTTGCACCATTTATGATGAAAAAGGCGATATTCAGGCTTTACGCAAAGAATTTATGCGTTATCTCGATCTGCTCGAAAGTCTTAAGATCAAGGGATTCACCGCCAAAAATGTTAAGGCCGGTTATCTGGCGATGAACAAGATGCTGATGGATTTTTCCAAGGTGAGAGTCGATCCGGTGGTGCGCAACCACATTCAGGAAGTCATCAAGCAGAATGGCGCCGAAGGTGTTGCGACTGTAGACAGCGTTCTTGACGATACTCTCGGCTATCTCAAGAACTTTCCGTCATCGAGACGCTAGGAGGGTAATATGGCCAGAAGAGGAAACGTATTTTTGACGATTGTCGGGATTCTGGCGGTTCTGGCTGTGATGGCGGTGTTTTTTATGAACACTACCGTTCAGGAAAAGCACCAGACCGAGCGAACTCATATCAGCACGCAGGCGCAGTGTCTGGCTGAAGCCGGTCTTGAGCGTGCGCTCGGTATTATCCAGCAGCAACTGAACGACCCCGAAAAGTTCAAGGATGCTAACCATATTGCCGCCTGGATTCGCGCACCAATGCAGGCGAAGTCTGGCGTTTTCAACTCAGGCATCGGTAGCGACAAAGAACTCGATCCGGGTGGATTATCGAAAAAGCTGATTCTGACAAAAGCAGATCTTGAAGGCCCCAATGGCGATGAGCTGACTCAGCTGGTCAGATACATGGCCGGTGAGCAGTCTGATTTTGAAATCGAAGTCAGTATCGAGCTCGACAAAGCTTATTCAATAGCTCCCGAAGAGGCGTCATACAAGGTGCCTGGCGTGCAGATACCCTGGAACTGTCACAGCGGTGTGAAAGAATTTTTCAGCAATCAAGGTTTTGTTGCTCTGACTCTGGCGCTTCCGAATTCTCTCAAGTGGCTGCAGTTCGAGCTGAACTTTGGCGTTGGCGGAATCACAATTTTCAGTGTCGAAATTGTCAGTGTTCTCGGCCAGTTTGCCGAGTGGTGTAATTTCACTGCGATGCAGCAGCTGCTGGAATGGACTTCGATTCATAAACTTCTGTCAGAAGTTCTGCCTGACAGTATTTACCCTTATGAAATTGCCCTCGATAAGAATATCTTTCCGCTGTTGACTGATAAATCAGGACTTTCGCTGCCATCTGAGCTTGCTGCCGACAGGCATGTCGAAAAATATGGCATGTTCAACATCGAATCAAAAGGCACGATAATTTTCCCGACCCAGGAAAAAGTCACCAAGACCATTTACGCTACCAAAGAATTCAAGTGTGCTGATGTCGAGCCGGTGGCGCCAATGTACAGCTTTTTCGTCGCCAATCTGCATGACGAGTATCTTGTATTCAACGATATTGGTGGTGATCTGACCGTTAACAATTTTGCCAACTACAGCGTGATTACCAGTAATCCAACCGAGACTGAGAAGCGCGAATATCCTGGTCTGATCAGGGTTAATGGCACCAAACCGATGGATGTCAATGTGGCTTTTGTCGGCAACCCTGCCGGGCCGATGAATTACCAGGGCGACTCATGGCTCAAGCGAACCGCGCGCGGCGCTGAATGGCTGATGATGCTGAACAATAA
>JAKJFO010000128.1 GCA_022704885.1 Candidatus Rifleibacteriota bacterium
GCTGAGACCTCGATGCCGAAGCGAAAAGCCTTGATTACATGATTTGCTGCCGGGTCTACCGCCGACACCAGCCCGCTGACTGGTTTCAAGGGCAGATTGATCGGCGGCATGGCAATTGTCTCGATGCCGGGCCGCGGCAGATCAGCCTGATTGACGCCGCCGGGGTCGATGCCAACGACTTCAAGCGCTTCTTTAACGGTGTCGCCTGTGCGCAGCCGGTCAGCAATCTCTTCGACTTTTGGCAGGTTATCATTACGCTTCTGGATGATTTCATCGACGATGCTGTCGATGTCTGATGGAGCATTGGCCGGGTCGCCGTACTCTTCGTAATAAACCGGTATGAACAGATTGGTAAAATCGAGTAGACTCGGGTTGTACTGCATACGCCAGTAGAAGAGATGGCTTTTTTCCTTGAATTTAACTCTGACTTTGACGTTGAACATGAACTCGACCGAGGCATGATCTTCGACACGCAGATTGTAACTGCCACCAAACAGATTCTCCGAGCGGTCTTTTGGCCCCGATTTGAACGAGCGATTACTCCACTGTCGCGACTGAATATCGGCAAGAACCTCTACCAATGCCGAATAAGCTATATTGAAGGCAGCCTGATAGTCATTGAGATGCTGGTATTTAAGCCGGTTAGAAGACTGAAACTGGGTAAGCGTAAGCACCAGCAGGCCTACTGCCAGCGACGCGAACAGAATCATCGGAAATATGTATCCAGCTTTTCCTTTCATCTCTGATGGCCTCTGTTTTTGTTTTCGAAGTTCATCTGATTAATTATAACCTTTGTAGATTTCTTATACAATGCCATGCTTCACCGTGACTGCCGCGCAAAAACCCGGCTATTTTTCTGTAACCGGCAATGATTTCAGGTATAATCATTGAAGTTGCGAAGTTTATGAAACCGCTACAAAACGACAGATCAGCAGCCAGATCGACCAGCGCTGGTGTGGCAATGATTACGCACACCACTTATCTCGGGCACTCGCAGTTGCTCGGAGCGGCGGCATTTCTCGACCGCGTCATGCCGCCGCAGGTTCTGTTCCGCTTCGGCGAAGAAAAGCCGCAGAAAATAGCCTGGACAGACTATGAGCAGCTGGTCAGCGGCCTGGCAGAGTTCGAAACAAAGGTCAACGAAGCGGCCAGCAATAACTCGCGCACAGTCAAGGCGGTCGAGCTGCCCGGCGACGTTTCGGCGGTGTTTCTTGAAAGCCAGCGCGTAAAACTGCGCTGGCAGCAGCGCAATCTGGTATTTACCGCGGCCGAACTCGCTCAGGTCGTTACAGTTCTGGTGGCGACGCATGCAAAGGCGAAACCGCTGGTTCGGCGCATGCTGGAAAAGGCCGAACTGCTCAAGAAGCCCGGCCTGCTGACAGCGCTGACCAACTGGGGCGGCTTTGTCATCTTCCTGCTGCTGACGATGCTCGACATCCTGCTGCTGGTCAGCATGCTGTTTCAGCCGAAGCTGTATTTTCCCTGGACAGTGCTGACGACTTTTCTGGCGGCATGGCTGTTGCTTTTGCGCCCGACCTGGAGTTGCAGAGTTCTGCCGGCGCTGCTCGACTATCTCAACGAACAATTTCTCGCTGACCTTGCCAATCTGCGCCTGCCGCGCAAAAGCGTCGAATTTTTCCTCATTATCGGCATGGGAATCGTCTACCTGCTCTGTTTTGGCAGTGAAGCCGCCAATTACATTCTGGATTTCTGGAAAGGCTCGTTTTCGCCCTGATTGAACCTACAGGTGACAGATCAGAATGGCACTAAGTTAACGACAGGTCTAAACTCAGATGTTTTACTCGTGCTCAGCGAAGCGGTGCTCGTAATCAACGAAGTGGTAATCGTAATCGAAAAATCAACAGCGCAAATCGATTACGAGCACGATTACGATTACGCGCACGATTCACAAAATTCAGCTTCTTATCTTAGTGGCATTCGTGACAGATCACTAGTCGAGCACGTTCACGTACTCGTCGATTTCTTTGAACAGCTTGCTGGTAAGATCGAGAACAAAAAAGTTTTCGACCAGCCTGTTCGCTGCAATGAAGCTGCGCTCCTGCTCTGCCATGCGGCAGACTGAAGCATCGCGATCTTTAAAGAAAACCTGAACGGCATCGAGAAAGACTGTGTAGCGCTCTTCGATCAGGCTGGCGCTGACTTCTTCGCTGAATGCGCGATTCGCGTAAAGAATGCGGTTGATATTGAACAGACGAGCCACCATCTGTCGCTGGCTGCGCTGAAAATCGGCATATTTGAGCTGCTGCTCATACCTTTCGGAAAGTTTGAGAATGCAGTTGAAAAAGATGCGGCGCAGCTGCCGGTAATACAGGCCTGACCGGTTGATGCGGCTTTCGACGATGAACCTCTCGGGCAGCGGTATGCTGGCGAGAAAGCTGATGTTGTCGGTGGCACCTTTGCTGTGCGGCTGCAGGCTGAGCATAAGATGCAGCAGATCGCGCGCCATTTCAAAATACAGCTGCGAGCAGCGCGCGTATTCATCTGAACCAGGCTGGGTAAAAACTTCCAGGCTTGCCGCCCGCTGCAGCTTATCAGCAAAATCTGGGTCGTTGAGCCAGTCTCGACAGGCATAAAACACATGCCCGACATGAACGAGCATGGTCTGCGCCCCGACACTGCTGAGTTCAGCCCCAAGATTCGACCCGGGCGAACTGAATACATCTTTGACCAGTCGCTCTTCTACTGCATCATCAGTAAGGTCAAACGTCGTGCGAACTTCTTTTTCGCCGGTAAACGACAGCACTCGCGAACTCGAAAAAAGCTCGCCTCTGCCGGATTGCGCTTTCCATTTGAGGCCGGCGACCATCTCGTAGAAACCATCTTTTTTTTCAGTTTCAATCGAAAGAGTATAGTTGTCTTTCAGCAGGTGATGCAGATCTGGCGTCAGGTCTTCTGTTATCGCCGGATGCGAAAAAAACACGGTTTCCTTATCGGTAATGCTGGTCGAGATTTCGTATGGACTGCCGCTGGCATCGGCCAGTCCGATTGCTTTCATGCCGTGCGGGTTCAGCAGCGACTCCTGATAGCACTGTTCGAGAACCTTTTCGACGAGGGAAGAAGCGAGATAATTTTCTGAGGTAAAAGCGGTTTCTTTTCTGAAACGATGCATTGTCTGCAGGAAGATGACCGATACTGACGCGAGAAGAAAAAAACCGATCAATAATTCAAGCAGTGAAAACCCTTTGCGGCCCTGTTTCATTCAATCTCTCCGGAGTTCTGCAGCCCGACTTCGAACATTACCTGAAAGTCTTTCTTTTCAGTAGCGAAACCGGCTGTGATATTCACGGTATTTGCATTCGTCATTAAAAAGCTTATGTCTTTAACGTAATCAGCGATTACCGAGCTTTTATCCGGGTCATAGACAGGATTGCTGATATCGAAATTCTTGACGGCTACCTTGTAATGCATCAGTTTGTAGAGTTCTTTTCCGGTACTTTTCGAAAGTTCGGCGTCTTTGATCTGGTAGAGAACCTGCACGTTGCCTTCGCAGTCAGCAAAAAACAAAGCGGCAGACGACTCGCCAATTGCGGGCAGCAGAAAATCTGTGCCTTCTCTGATCATTCTTACAATATGATTCTGGGTGGTCAAAACTCTCGACTGCATGCTCAAATCGACCATTGCGCTCTTCTGGCTCGAGGTCGAACTCGAAAACATGCGAAAAACTCCTATCGAAAGCAACCCGACCAGTCCGGCGACAACAACGAGCTCAACCGTGGTAAAAGCGCGCCTGGCTCTGGTCATGGCTCTTCATTCAGCACAAACTCGACTCTGCGGTTTTTTGCCTGTCCTTCAAGAGTTTCATTACTGGCGATCAACTGTGTCATGCCAAAGCCTTTAACGGTCATACGTTCTGCGGCAACACCGACGCTCTGCAGATAATCTGCGACGTTCTGAGCACGCAGAATCGAGAAGGTCATATTGCTTTCCGGAGTGCCAACAACTCCGGTTGCATGGCCACGCAATTCTATTTTACAGTCTGGCCTGTCGTTCAACAGCTCTGCAAGGTTATCGAGCAGAAGTTTCTGTTCAGCATCGAGCTCGGCCACATCACCACCAAAACGCAGGTCTTTTATCACGTAATTCGCCCTGGGCGCAATATCGGAGACCAGTCTGGCAACAGGTTTCAATGGCAATCCGGCCACCGGCAGACTGATCGTTCCAGCTGCCGGGCGCGGCATATCACCCTTTTTTACGTCACCGGCTTCGATACCGACTACTTTAAGAGCTTCTTTAACTGTTTCAGCAGGTTTTAATGCATCGGCAATTTCAGCAACTTTCGGCCGGTTTTCTTCGCGCCGGTTGATGATTTCATCGACTATGGCATCGATGCTGTCAGGATCGGCGATATCTGCCGGATCCTGGAAATCCTTGTAAAAAGCCGAAACGAAAAGCCTGGTGAAATCGAGAAGATTCGGGTTGTAAATCATGCGCCAGTAAAAGAGATGACTCTTTTCCTTGTATTTTACCCTGACTTTAACGTTGAACACATACTCGTTCGCAGCATGGTCTTCGACCTGCAGGTTATAGGTTCCGCCAAAAAGACTGGCATTGCTGTTCTGTGGGCCGTTTTTAAAAGACCGGTTGCTCCACTGCCTCGACTGAATATCGGCCAGAACCTCGACGAGCGCTGAATATCCAATATTGAAGGCCGCCTGATAATCATTCAGGTGCCGGTATTTCATACGATTGGAAGTTTGAAACTGGGTCAGAGTCAGAATAAACAGCCCGACTGCCAGCGAGGCAAAAAGAATCATCGGAAAAATATACCCGCGTTTTGCGGGTAGCAACAATCGGCCGTCTATAGCTGTTTTTCGGCGCATACCTGTGCAATCAAGAATCTACAGAACTTTGCAAAATCTATATTTTGTCAGATTATACGACAAATTCTGCCGGCAAACAACCCGCCAACACAAAATCACAGCAGATTCCCTATAGTTTAACGACTCAGCTTCAGCGCGAAGTCGCTAATTACAGTAAAACTGACTGAATATTTTTGATTCGACTCCCCCTTTTTCGAAATCTGAATATATTTGTATAAAGAAGATTTTTTACAAAAACGGATCGCACGAGTGACCAGCTCCCAGAACAGACAATCAGCTGGGGTTTTGCCAATTTCAGATTGTGAGGAGGGCTTATGAAAGAAAAGATTGGTGTGTGGATTGACCATCGAAAGGCGTGGATAGTGTTTCCGGCCGGAAAGAAAGGAGTAAATTCCAGCATTGTTCAGGTGGAGTCCGGCATCGAGGAGCACACTCATATTGCAAAAGGAGTTCGCACCGAGATTACGCCGGGCTCAAACGACAGAACATCCGAAGACAACCATCAGCGCAACATTCAGGAACAACTTGCCAGATACTATGACCGGGTCATCGAAAACATGACTGAAGCGCAGTATATTCTGATTTTCGGGCCGGGGCAGGCAAAGATTGAGCTGAAGAACCGCATCAAATCACAAAAACCTACCTGGAGCACACCGGAAGTAGAGCCTGCCGACAGAATGACTTCGCAGGAAATCGTGGCACGCATAATGCAATATCAGCCATACAAGACCATGACAGCATAGTATCTGTTAACCTGAAGGGCTGCCCGCAGACGGGTCAGCCCCTTTTTTTATGTCGCGCGATAATGCGCTCAGATTTCGAGATCGGTCGGCAGCAGAATATCGTCGCCAGAAGCACTGTCATCGGTTTTATTGGGGCCGACGCTGTAAAATATTGTCGAGTCGCCTTTCTGCATGGACTTGAGAGGTTGCCCGCTCCAGATATCAACTGTTTCGACGGCAAGACCATGACGGGCCGCCAGAGTTGCGATCATTATCGACTTCTGGCTCGCCTTTTCCCTGGCCTGCAGGTTTGCCTTGCGAAAATTCGGAAAAGCGATCATCAGAACAGGATTGTGCACCACCAGGTTCATGTCGAGTTTGAACTCCGGGTTCTCGAAGGTTTCGCGACTCAGCTTCTGATACTGATCGAAAGGGTCGCCGTAATATTTTTCGAGAATCCACATCGCCAGAGGCGCCCGCGCAAAAAACCGGCCATAAGCGTGTTTGAAGAAGATAAACTCGTCTTCCATGGCGGTCTTCATCGGCTTATCGACAGCCAGAGAGCTTCGCAGCAGATCAATACAGTCGATTTCTTCGGCTTCACTGAGAAGACCATCATTGTGCAGGCCGGTGAGCTGCCGCATGCCAATGCCATCCATGGCTACCGTAATCATTTTGCCGATAAGGAAAGGGCTGGTCAGATCGTTCAATCGAGCGAGTTTTATCTGCGCCGCAAAGATGAAAGAACTGTTTTCTTCTGGATACAGCTGCTTGTAGCGACGGTGATAGAGAGCGATAAAGCGTGAAACCGAGCGAACTTTTTGAAAACTTTCGGCCAGTTCGTCAGACAGCGGGTCGAGTTGCGGGCTGGTAAAAATGAGCAGGTATTTCCAGTCAAGGGTGCCAAAATTTTTCAGGGCTACGATGATCTCCTGATCGTGTTCTGCAACTTTTTCGGAAAGCCGGTTCGGCTGACCACGATCGGCCTTGATCATGACAGTTTCAGAGAACCCGACCAGCGCTTTCCAGGCTGCCAGTGCGTTCTTCAATGGCTCATCGACAATAACATACCCCCTGCTGGCCGGGATATTTTCGAAGCCGGTTTCTTTGAACGAGTTCATTTCATTGAACGCTTTGAGGTGGCTGGCCAGATTGTAAAAGCTGTAGATTGTCGAAGCAGCTGAAATAAGCAGCAATAATGCGACTACAGCCAGGAATCGTCGTAGCGGACTTTGGGCATAGAATTTTTCAATCAGGCTACGCATGGCGAACCTCCTGTATTTTCAGTAGAGCGGCTGACAGGCATTGCTGCTGCAGTCAGAATGAAAGTCAGCGCTGCAAGTAAAATAAAACCGCGCATGACGCCGCGGATAAACCACAAACTAACCAGTGTCGTGTTGTCAATAATATCTCGATTATGCATCACACTGGCCTGAGCCATATCCAGCCCGGCATCTATTTCGGGCAGACTGGTAGAAACATCTATCTGCACCATTGAGACGGCAAGATAGACAATCAAGGCCGGCACAATGATTACCAGAAACTGCTGCAAGAGGGTCTTAACAGCCCGTGTCGGCACCACAATCTTCTCGGCGCCGGCCCGACTGGCGACAGCCTGTCTGAGATTTTCATCCTTGCCGGCTTCTTCATTGATGCGGGCAAAGGCGTTTTTCATCTGTTGAGGTTTCATGGTTCTTCCTCCTCGAACTCGAGGCCGAGACGTTCTTTAAGACGCGACAGGCGCGACATGACTGTACCGACTTTGATCTGCATTTCGTCGGCGATCTGCTGATAGCTCATTTCGGCGCTGAAGCGCAGGGTTATGATCTGGCGTTCATCATCGTCGAGCTTCGCCAGCAGCTCACGCAGACGCGCGACATCTTCGGCGCGGATCAGCCGGTTTTCGAGCTCGCGCGCTTCGCTGGCCCCTTCCAGCCCACAGAAACGGGCGAGATAGCGCAGGCGGCTTCTCAGGCTGCGCCGGTATTTGAGAGCTTCATTGCGGGCGACCGTTACCAGCCAGGCTTTCCGGTTGAAGCCGTCATCCCAGAAGTCCGTGCATTCATAGGCCTTGACGAAGACTTCCTGGGTCAGATCCCAGGTTTCGGCAGCATCGAGGCTGATACCGTAGATTACCGAGTAGACCAGCCCCTGGTGGTGGCGCTGCATTTCGGCGAACATCTGCGGCAGATTGTGCGGTTTTGTAGTCATTACAATATCTATAATCCATCTGCCGCGATTTTATTCCATGTTTTTTCGCAGTTCGCAAACCGCCACAGTCGCCGGCCTTATAATCATGCATGAGAAGCTATTCTATAAGAGATTTCAGAAAGCGGATTATCGCAGGGCCGTTTTTGCCTATTGTTACGAGTATCGCGACGTACACAAGGATTGCGCCAATTTCGAACGCAGATTTTTTGGTTATATCAAACCAGGAAGGCTCAAAAAAACTGAAACTGAACCTGTCGCCTGCTTTTTTGGCAACCGCATAACAGCCTGGTATGCCGGCTACGTATTCAGCGCCGGTTATGGCGGCAATCTTTCTCGCAGTACCGTTCTGCTTTTCCAGATTCCCGTGCGTATCGTCGCTTAAATAAAGAATCTGACCGGTGTTTAAAATGCACTGAACCCGGTAAGTGTGATAATTCTCATATCTGTCGCTTTCCTGGCTGCCAGTGGAAGTAACCGCATGAATATCAGCGAAACTGGCGACCCGCTCTACTCTCGTGTAGGAAAAAAATCTGAAATGGTAAAACATCATTTTGTTTACAAGGTCGAAAATGTAATAATTGTCAGTGTTAAAATAAAAAGCAATGGAAAAAACCAGACAAATCCCGGCAACAGCCATCACTGCTTGCCACTGCTGGTCGAACTTCTCTCCAGGGCTGAAAATAAAGGCAAACACTATCGCCACGACACTCAAACCGGCCAACCAGAAGAATGTTAGTTCCAGAGGCGTTCTCAGATCAACCTTGATTTTGGGAAACTTATCGCTGTTAATCTCTGCATCTACAGATATGTCTTTGAGATCGTCCATACTCCGCCCAGCCTCGAATCTCTATAATTCTAAGACAGTTTACCACATTCCTGTAACTTGCGACTATTGCACACTTGTTGTTCTGAAATGGTTCGGGAAAAGCAGATCTATAGTTAATCATGCATGAATAATGAGAAGCACCTGGAGAAAACGACATCGACAGTTGCTTAATATAAAAAGATTTGCCGCATTATTCCAGACAGAAACTTTTGCAGAACTCCAGGTTCTTTATATTTTTGATCCTCTCGACATCGCGCATTTGCAGCAATGATGAAACTATCTATCTTATCATTTACCAACGCTTTTCTGAACCTGGCAATGCTAATTACAATGTCGTCTCCTCCATACTTAATGGTATCAACAACCGCTGTCACATTATCGAATATTCCATCTTGACCAGCAGACCATAGATAAAGCGAATCTTCATACCTGAGGTAGATAAACGGCATACCCCAATAATCATACATGAATTCTTCCGGCTCCTCATCCATATAAGGCCCCTTCCATCTGCGTGAATAAACGTCCTTAGACAAGCCAAGATTGCCAAAACCTGCAACGTCAGCTTTGATGAGACAATTTGCATCTGGCGAATAACCCATCCCGGACTTAAGTCCTGTGAAATAGGCATTTGCATCCTCACTATCAGTAAAAGCAAATGGAAAATGACCTAAGTCGCTTTTATACGACAAGAGAGCACTTTTCAGAGAAGACAATCTGGCTTTTGTAGCGCTGGTCCTGCTTTGATCCGCGAAGAGAGGGCCTGTAAGCACTAACATCATTAAAGCAATTATTAGAAAACCAAAACTTACCTGCAGCCTGTTAAAACTTAGCATTTTTTCCTCCATTGTCTGACGGCAATATAGTGAGAAAAAATGTCATGTCAAGAGAAAGCACATTCAGACACAGGTCGCTGCTATATAAGGGCTCACTGATCAATTCTCATTCCGGGGCGGTAGCTCAATCGGAATGCTTTTTCTCCAGTCTTCATCAGCCAAAAATAGATTTCAGAAAGCTGATTATTGCAGGGGCGTTTTTCCCGAGCGCTATGGCCATCGCAAGATACACACTGCCAACACCAATTTCCAACGCGGCCCGCCCGGGCGGATCAACCTCGGAACATTCTCGAAAACTGAAGCTGAACCTGTCGCCTTCTCTTTTGACAACTGCGCTATGGCCTGGCAATCCCATCAAATAGTCAGCACCGGTTATGGCAGAAATCTTTCTGGCGATTTTATCGTGACCTCCCAGATCTTCATCCGTTTCGTCGCTTAAATAGAGAGTCTGACCGGTATGTAGAACACACATCACCCGGTAAGCATAAGATTCATCCTGATCGCCGCTATCAATTCTGCCAGAGAAAGTTACCGCGTGAATATCTTCGAATCTGGCTACAAAATCTACTTTCGTGAAGAAAAAGAAGCGGAAATGATAGAACATCTCCCTGCTGACAAGGTCGAAAATGTAATAATTGTCGGTGTTAAAATACAGACTACCAAAAACAATCTGACCAAGTACGGAAACAGCAACTATTGACGGCCACTGCTGGGCAAATTTCTCGCCAGAGCTTAAAGCCCAAGCCCCTGCAATCGAGGCGGCACTCAAAACAGTCAACCACCAGAATGCGCTCTCCAGTGGTGTTCTCAAATCAACTTTGATTTTGGGAAACGTGTCGCTGTTAATCTCAGCTTTAACCGGAATGTTCTTGAGATCGTCCATGCTCCGCTCAACCTCGAATCTCTATAATTCTAAGACAGTTTACCACATTCCAAATGCCACATTGCCAGCACAAACTCAGTTGCACATTGCAAATTTATGCAGTCGTGGTAGTCTGGAAATTAAACTCTATAAAACGATATGAAACGGGTATGAACAAATGAGCATTTCTTCTGACGAACTGAAGAATTCATTGAATGGACACAACGTTGCCGGCATCAGCTTCGCCGTTCTGCGCGACTTTCACCTGGCCTACGCCCAATGCGAAGGCGTCATTAACAGTGAATCGCGACAACCTCTCTGGCCTGACAGTCTGTTTCAGGGCGCTTCGATCAGCAAAATCATATCAGCTGTATTAACCATGATTCTGGTTGAAAAAGGAAAGCTGAATCTTGATAAACCGGTTAAAAAATATCTGAAATCCTGGAAGCTGCCTGAGAACGAATGGACCAAAGACACGCCGGTAACCATAAGGCAGATTCTCAGCCATTTTTCCGGGATCAATGTGCCGACTTATCGCGGTTTTTTTAAAGAAGATCCGCTTCCCACATTCAAAGACGTATTGAATGGAAGCGGGCCATGCGATGCTCCTGCCGTAATCGTCGAGGAGCCGGTTGACGAGCAGTTCATCTATTCGACCGGCGCTTTTGCCGTTTTACAGATGATTTTAGAAGATGTCGCCAACGAAAATTTTGAAACTCTTGTGCAACGCGAACTGCTGCAGCCGTTAAACATGCACAGAACCTGCTTTTCTCAGCCACTCCCCGGGTATTTGAGCGAAAATGCTGCATGTGGACATCGGTCTGACGGCGAACCGGTAGCGGGCAACTGGTATGTTTATCCCACTCAGGCCGGCAGCGGCGTCTGGACGACTCCCACCGACCTTGCCAAATTTGCCCTGCATTTACAGCAAATCCTGCACGATGATGCGGCCGGCTTACTACAGCCACAAACGCTCAAAGAAATGCTCTCGCCATATCGAGAACCCTTCTTCGGACTGGGATTCGCGCTTTACAACGACAAGGGCCCGGGAAGATTCTTCGGTCATACCGGCAATACCGAAGGCTACCGATCCATGTTCATCGCGCATGAATCCTCCGGTTGCGGGGCATTCATTCTTGCCAACAGCGATAACGCCGACCCGGTAATCAAAGAAGTCATCAATCAGATCGCCAGATCAGAAGGCTGGGCCAGCTTTCACTGGTAAATAGACATGTCGCAGAAAAGCAAAAAGCCCGCATAAAAGAATAACCCCAGCCTGAAAGACTGGGGTTATTGTGTTCATCGGTGCCGGGAGCAGTTTTGGCTTATGAGATCCCTGTCTGCGCACTCACAATAA
>JAKJFO010000129.1 GCA_022704885.1 Candidatus Rifleibacteriota bacterium
TGAAATACTGTTGCATTTCGATCAGGCCGGTGGTGGTGCGTGGTTTGGCGTGAAGGAGGCCGAGTTCGAGCATCGCGTCTACCAGTTCGGGGTCGTAGACAAGATTTTGAAGTTCTCTGGCATGAATCTCATGCAGCAGTTCAGCGGTATGCTGCCACTGTCTGACTATTTTTCTGGTGATTTTGTTCTTTTGATCATTAATGATGGGTTTATTGTTCATGAAATTCAGACCGCCATTAAATGGAAGCTTCAGCGAGGATGTAGCAAGTGTTGCGCGCAGACCCGACTTTGCGCAAAATTTGCCGGCTTACCATTTTTTGTAGAATTGTGCGGGCTCTGCGCTCTTTAACGCCAAGATGTGTTACCAGATCTCCGGTTGTGACGCTTTTACGGGTTTTTAACAGCTGTAATACCTGTATTTCCTGTCTGTAGAAGTTCTTGTCTGAAGGTTCATCAACTGATCCGGCACTATCCGGCACTGATCCGGCACTATCCGGCACTGATCCGGCACTTTTTGAGGTATTGCGAAAAATTTCGACATCAAAAAAGTCGCCCTTCTCGCGGAAGACCGGCGCTGCAAGACCAGCAGTCGCGCAGGCAGAAATAATGCGGCGAATGCCACTTCCCCACTGCTCGATGTAATCAAGTTCTTTGAAAACACGTGCAACAACTCTGTTTCTGATCTCTGAACGGCCTTCAAGGATCGTTTCCTCGGTCAGAGAACTCGGCAGACCTCCTGGAGAAACGATATTGAGCACGTCATCATAGATTCCAAGCTTGATATCGCGACCGGGGTTGGTGTAGTCGCGGTGAACGAGCGCGTTGATCAGGGCTTCACGTATCGCTGCAAGCGGGATCTCGGGAGTATCGGTTCTTTTCAAACCGTTAATTTCTGCGCGAATATTTATGTGATTGAGTATGAATGCCAGGGCGCTGTCGAGCTGACCGAACAGATCGCCGGTATACTCCTTTTTATCGAGAAAGACATCCATGTTTTTGCCTTTGAAGCGACTGCATTTGATTGAAGCATGATCCGGGTGCCCGAGCAGAATGAGCAGGCCATTCGTGGGCAGCAGTTTGTGGTTCTCTTCGATGGCAAGTTTGAAGTTGAGAAGTTGTTCGGTTTTGAGGTCGCGACCTTTACTGGCGAATCGAGTGAGCAGGGGTTGCAGGTTCAACTCTTCAAGTGTGACTGAATAGTTAGCCTCTTCATCGAAGCTGCGGTTCAATCTTTGTCTTTCGAGGTCAAGAATGTTCTCCTGACTTGCCTTTCGATTGCTCGAGGCGACCCTGATATAGGTTCCGGAAAACTTGCCTGACTTCTTGAGATAATAAGGCGGAAGGTTACCGCGAAAAATTTCGACGACCAGAATCAGCTTTCCGTCAAGGTTAACGGTATAGATGTCTGGAACAATATTCGGATAGCAGCTGTCATATATTATGGATGCGATTGCTTCCCGCGCAGCGTAAAGCTCGGTTTCGGCAAGACCGACAACCTGGCCTGCATTGTTTACGCCAATTACCAGCTTTCCGCCACTGCTGTTGGAAAAGGCGATCGCGGTTCTGGCAATGTTTTCGCTGCCAGGCAACTTTTCTTTGAATTCGAGAGTTTTGCTCTCACCGTTTTTGATTTGAGAAATCAGATTCATCTGTATATAACGTCTTCCGTGGCTGATCTATAAAAATATTATAGCATGCATCGATGAGCGTAAATAGAAGAAAAAATCGACAACGATAACGACAACGACAACGACAACGATTTTTTAGAACAGCGGGAAGGAAAAATTTACGGCTTGTTAGGGGTGGGGGTCTGTGATATTATTTGGCGCATGAATAGACAAGCATTTTCTTTGATTGAACTGTTGATCGTCGTTACCATCATCGCGATACTGGTGGGCGTTGCTTTGCCATATTATCAGGACTACGTCAAGGAGACGCGTCTGACCAAGGCCAAGCATGAGCTCGATATCATCAAGCAGGCGCTGATCAAGCACGATACTTTCGAGGAACGGGCCTATGTGGCCAGCGACCCGCGCGTGCTGCTGGGCAAGTATCTGCAGGACCTGCCGCGCGACCCCTGGGGGCGCGATTATGAGGTTGACTGGCTCAAGGGCCAGGTGCGTTCGCTTGGACCTGATCACAATCTCGAACGCGATAACATTACCGTCGATTATAAGGCTCCGTTAACTTTGCAGAAAGCAACATGGGTCGATGTCGACAACAATCGGCAGATAAGCCTGAATGATTTGCTCAGACTCGAATTCTCGAGATTTATAGCCACGGGTCCCGGAACAATTAATTATTCTTCTGCTTCAAATACTGGTGATTTATGGTTTTCCGAGGATGTGCATCTTGGCTCTCTCGTTCCGGCAACTTTGTCTGCTTCAATCACCAACGAGTTGCTTCTATATTTCAACGGTGTGGCAAGCCATACCAGCCTCAATCTGGGGTCTTCTACCGTGGGAGTTGCTCTTCAGAACGACATTATCATTGATTATTCCGGTCGCAAAGCCTGTGGAACCCAGGGCGAATACCCGGCGGTCGAAGTAATAATCAAGGCAAATTAAATGGCTAAGCATAAGGTGCGCAACGCGACCGCCAATGTGCGTTCGCAGGCGGGGGCTTCGACGTCGGCGGCGTTTCTTGACCCGATCGAGGAAATGCTGCATCGGACTTTTCGCAAAAGCCCGAAAGAAGCGCGCGCCGACCTTTCGCTGACCGACTGGATTGTCTACATCGGCATTCTGCTTGTTATCCTGATTATGCCGTTTCTTTACAGCCGGGCTACCACCGAAAATTTTCTGACTCCCAAGGAATTTTTTTCGAAAATAGCAATAGTGCTGCTGGCCGGCATCTACTGTACCAGAGTATTCACCCGCCGCAAAATCGTGCTGGCGCGAACCAGCATCGACCTTCCGCTGGCGCTGTTTTTTGGTTTCGCAACGTTCTCGGTTCTCTGGAACTACAACATGCCATCGGCAGTGCGCGACCTGCGCGGGGTTTTCAGTGTTCTGTTGCTGTTCCCGCTGATCGTTAACGTCGTGCGCAGTCGCTGGCAAGTCGAACTGATCCTGTGGGTCGTCATTTTTACTGGAATCGCCACTTCGACGATCGGTATCATGGAAACCTACAATTTCTATTTCAAGTTTGACGCTCAGAACCTTGTTCAATTCGTGAGAGACGACGTGGAGGCGGGCAGGATCGATCCCAATGGTTACTATCTGCCGCTTTTTCCGCAGCTGGCTGATCCAAAGCGCCAGATGTTCTCGGTTGTATCAACATTCGGAAATCGCAACTATCTGGGCACTTTTGCCATGTTCACGGCATTTCTGCCGCTGGCCTTCTTTTTTTACTATCGCAGTCTGGCCATGAAAGTAGTTTCGATGGGGCTTTATGCGTGGATGCTATATGGCCTGTATATCACGCGCTGTCGAGCCGCATTGATCGGCATTGGTATTGGTATCTTCTATATGGTGATCATGATTGCGCTCAACGATCGCAATCGCCAGCTTATTCGCCGTCATGCCAGTTTTTTTGTGGTAGCGGTCGTACTGATTTTCGCAGGTCTGTTTGTGGTTTCGATTAAAACGATGAGCACCGACAGTGTTCTCGACAAGCTGAAAACGACACTTACCCTCGAACGCACTACCAGTAATACCTACGAGCGCATGTGGGTATGGTATGCCACCATTCAAGGCTTCAATAAATCTGTTGGCAGCTGGCTGTTCGGCCGCGGTTTTGGTTCTTATAAGCACTTTTTTCCGTATCAGGAAGCCGAAACTTTCAGTGATGCCAACAAAGAGACGTTTACGGCGGTGACTTTCCGTCAGGCTCATAACGACTGGCTGCAGGTTCTGGCTGAACTGGGAATCACCGGTCTGATACTTTTCTGCTTTCTGGTATTCAGATTTTTTGCGAGCATTCAGGGAGCCTTGCGACGTGAAATCTATACCCGACCGGAAGGGCAGATGAATGGCGATCATATATTGTTGATCGGAATCGCCGCGGCGATGGTTGCACAGCTGCTGGCGGCCCTGCCTGATTTTCCTTTCCATCGTATCGAAACGGCAGTATATGCCGTTTTGTTTCTGTCACTGGTGCCGGTTATGACCGAAACCGACTTTTTTCTTTCGCCGCTGGAACGCCGCCAGTTGCCGGTTCAGCCGATAGTTGGCGTGGCCTTTGCTCTGCTGGCAGCGGTGGCCTCGGTAATGGGCGCCTATTATGAGTGGCGCTGCTGGCAAGCTGACGAGCTGGTGAGAAATGCTGACATGTATATGCGGCATACGCAGGCTGAGGCTCAAAACGCGGCCAAGTCGATGCTTTTGCGGGCGGTCGAACTTGACCCGTTGCCTGGTGATCCGTATCTCAAGCTCTCTCAGATTTATCAGCAGCAGGGCGACCATGAGCTTGCGCTCAATTATGCCGATAAATCGCTGAGAAACATCAACTTCAATGCGCGCTCGACCTATCATTCTGCGATTTTTCGCAAGATGCATATCTATTATCATCTGCTCAACAACCTGCCCGAAGCCTACCGTTACGCGACGCAGGGTCTCGATCTCACCTGTGGCGCCGCCCGTTCTATCTATTACATGTATGGCGGCAAAATCGCGCTCGACATCACGAGATATCCGATTCCCGAAGACCGGCGCACAGAACTGTTGAATCAGGCTGAAACCTGGCTTAAGCGCGCTCTCAATTTCGAAGGTTTCGAGTTGCAGGCAAAGGCTTCGCTGGCCGTGATAATGGCCGGAAAGCAGCAGTGGCAGGAAGCATTTGAATATGCCGCCAGCGTTTCGGCGCAGGTTGCCGAGCGGGACCCGACCATGCTGAACATCGTCGGTATCGCAGCATCTAATCTTGGCGACCAGGCCCGGGCCGAAGCGGCTCTTAACAAGGCTCTCGAACTGAGCCCGGGCAATATGGTGTTCAAGCGCGATCTTGGCGTGGTTTATATAAGATCGCAGCGCCTCGACCTTGCCCGTCCGCATCTCGAAGATGTCGCTCTGTCTGCTGCTCCGCCAGAGATAAAGCAGCATGCTCAGGCGCTGATCGCCTCAGTAACCGAAGCCGAAATTGGTATGGTGAAAAACCTTCTCAGCAGCGGACATGGCGTGCATGCGCAGCCGATTCTACAGCGCCTGCATACTGCGCGCACCGTCAGCGAAGAACAGAAAAAATGGGCTGAAGACACGCTCGTTAAAATAAACCGTCTGCCGGCTGAAGCTCCGCAGGAGCAGCCGCCCCAGCAGCCTCTTCCCAACGCTATTATCAATGGCCAGCCGGTCAGTGTTCCGCAACCGCAGTTGCCAGATGCCGTCGTCGATGGAGTGCCGGTGAGCCTGCCCGCAGCGGCTTCGACTGTCGTCGAGCCCTGATCTACAAGGAATGTCATGAAATATTCACGTATACTGGTTTTTGTTGCAGTTGTCATCGTTTCGCTCTCGGTAGTTGGTTGCTGTCAGAAAACAGCTTCATTGCCAGAAAAAGTAGAGGCCATGCTGAATGATGGCAGTGGTAAGGTCGTTCGCCTCGGTATTTACGGCGACCCGATGGGGTTGAACCCGATCGGCCATCTGAATGCTGAATATAGTCGGATGGTCGGCAATTTCGTGCATGCCAGCCCGATACGCAAGCTTGCCGATGGCAGTTTTGAGCCGTATCTTTTCGATTCATACTGGCTGAGCCGCGGCGAAAACGAGACTATAATTCTCGAGGCGGTCTGGAAAAACAATCTCAAATGGCATGACGGCACGGTCTTCGATCCGCGTGACCTCGAATTTACCTTCGAACAGATGAAAAACGAAAAGATCCAGAGCCCGTATGCCGAGCTGGTAAAGGGCGTGGTCAGTATTTCTTCGTTCGGTCAGGGTAAACGCACCAGAATCGTTTTTGCCTCAGACTCGCGCCGCTATCTCGATCTTCTGACGGTGGGCATTTTGCCGTCGCATCTGTTGAAGGGGCTCGAATATTCAGAACCGGTGTTGCCATCAGCATTCAAGAGCAACGCTGAAGAAGAAGCACCTGCTTCTTATACCTGGGCGACTTATATCGACAAACCGGTTGGTCTTGGTCCCTACAGCATAAAAGAGCGCGACAAGGGCGCTTATCTTCTTCTTGAGCCCAGTCCGTATTTTTATGATACCGCAGTTGCTTCACGCCCGCAGGTGCTGATTCACAGCAGTTTTAATTATCAGCAGCTGATCACTGATTTTCGTTCGAAACGATACGACTGGATAAGCCTGCCGTCGTTGCTGGCTGAGCAACTTGAACTGATGAAAATCGAAGATATCAGAATGGTGCGGTATCCTAATTCTGCCCGACTGCTGTGGGTATTCAATACCCGTCGGGCACCTCTCGATGACGCTGGTTTCAGACAGGCTCTCGATCTGCTTGTCGATCGCAGCAGAATCAAAAACCAGTTCCATGCAGATGCAACACTGCTCTATCAGAACCCTCTCGCCAGCAGTACTGCAACGCCAGAGTCGCGTGAAAACCGACTGACACAGGCTTTGAAGATTCTCGATGAATCAGGCGCCAGAGACAGCAATGGCGACGGCATTCGTGAACTCGCCGGCAAGCCCTGTGAAATCAGCATTCTGGTAAATGACGATAATCTAACCCGTCGGGTTATCGCAGACAAACTGGTCGAAGATCTTAGATATGCAGGCATAAAAGCCTCGGTTGAAGCGGTTTCGTGGGCGGAGTTTGCTGGTTCGAGGCTCAAGGCGGGTAGTTTTGATACGGCCCTTTTGAGCTACCAGTTGCCGGCTGCCGGAAACTGGGTCGCTTTTTTGCACTCTGCGCCCAATGTGCTCGACAACCTGAATTTTGCCGGGGTCGCTGATGATGAACTCGACAAGGCTTTATTGAAGCTTGACTCGGTTTTTGTTGACGAAGATACGCCGGCAGCGCGCGCAACCGTATCGCGTTATCTGGAAGAAAACAAGCCAGTGGCTTTTCTGCTGCAGCCTAACGACCTTGGCATGTATCATGATGTGGCTGGCTCTGCGGTCGCTTCGAACACCGTTTGGAACGACATCTTGAACTGGCGCCTGCTTTTTGGCCCAGAAAATTCAAAGCTGTAAGGCGGTTCTGCCTTGCTAAGTATCGATAATTTTTCGCTGCAGCTCAAGGGGAGCGATGGCCGGATACTGCCGGTACTCGAAAATGTTTCGTTGCGCCTCGATAAGGGCAGCTGTCTTGGCATTGCCGGCGAGTCTGGCTCCGGTAAGTCTGTTCTGGCTATGAGCATTGCTGCACTGCTGCCGACCGGGGCGGTGCATTCGCGTTCCGGAAAAATCGAATTCGATGGCTGCGAGATTCTTGCCGCCAGTGAGGCAGAACTGCAGAAGCTGCGTGGTCGTAAGGTCGGGTTTGTATTTCAGGAACCGATGACGGCGATGAACCCTTTGATGACGCTATATGAGCAGATCGTCGAAACGGTTTACGCACATTATCCGGCAAGCAGCCGGGCAGATGCCGATAAGCGTGTGATGCTGGCGCTCGCTCGTGCCGGTTTCAAGGATCCTGAAAAATTTCTTGAGTCTTATCCCCATCAGCTCAGCGGTGGCATGCGACAGCGGGCGATGATCGCCATGGCCCTGGTGCTCGAACCGGCACTCATTATCGCTGATGAGCCTACCACCGCAATCGATGCGGCTCTCCAGGTGCAACTGCTGTCGGGACTGCGGCGGCAGATCGAGCAGGAACACCACAGTATGATTTTTATCAGCCACGATCTTGGTGTCATCAGAGCTGTATCAGACCGGCTCGCAGTGTTTTATGCCGGATGTCTGGTCGAAAGCGGCGCGACCCGTTCCATTCTTGAATCGCCGGCACACCCTTATACTGCCGATCTGGTGGCAGCATTGCCGCGACTGGTAGAAGAGCGCAAGCTTCCGGTTCCGATTGCCGGGACTTTGCCCTCTCCTGAGCGAAAACCCGTCGGTTGCGTTTATTCTGACCGCTGTCGGCATGCCCGGGCAGAGTGTCATAAGGCGCGGCCTGAGACGCAGACTCTGGCCGAAAGCCGGCAGGTCAGATGTCTGTTCCCGTTGTTCGGGGGGCATATATGAACAAAGTGCAGGGCCCAGACAAGGTTCTTGAAGTCAGCGCTCTCAGTCGCAGCTTCAGTGTAGAAAAAAGTCTGCTGCATGGTGCTGTCGACCGGTTGCGGGGGGTGACGCCTCAGTCGCTGAGGGCTTTGCACGAAGTCAGCTTTTCGATTGACCGTGGCGAGACACTTGGATTGCTTGGCGAAAGCGGTTCTGGCAAATCGACGCTTGCCCGCGTGCTCATGGGCATTTATGAGCCGGATTCTGGTTCGGCGAAGCTTTGCGGTAAAGATATTTTCGGTCAGACTGGCAACGAGCGGCTGGCGGTATTGCGCAACATGCAGATGGTTTTTCAAGATCCGTTCGGGTCGCTGGATCCGCGGATGACCGTGCGCCAGATAATAAGCGAACCCCTTAAAATTCATGGTTTGATGCCCGCAAAAGAAGTTGATTCTTTTCTTGTAAATGCTCTGACTGATGTTGGTCTGGAGGCAGGTGCTCTCGACCTTTACCCATCTGAATTCAGTGGCGGGCAGCGGCAGCGCATCGGGATCTGTCGCTCTTTGATGCTTAATCCGGCATTGTTGATCGCTGACGAGGCGGTTTCTGCTCTTGACGTGTCAGTTCAGGCGCAAATTCTCGAATTATTGATCAGGCTGCGTTCGCAACGCAACCTGGCTATGCTTTTCATTTCGCACGATGTGGCAGTGGTCAGGCAAATTTCCGATCGTATCATTCTGCTTTATCGCGGCAATCTTGTCGAAGAACTGCCCGCCGACAAACTGCTTTCGCATGGCTGTCACCCGTACACCAGGCATCTTCTCGAAGCCGCGCTTTTTTTGCGCGAAGGTAAGTGCTTGCCGGAAACCGCGCCGACTGTATCTTTGGCTGCGTCGGGCATGGGGGCAGGTTGTTGCTATCTTTCGGTTTGTCCAAAAGCCGGCAAAGAATGCCAGCAACGGCCGCTGCTGCACGAAATCGCCGCCGGTCATCGAGTTGCCTGCCATTTTGCAGGAAAATAGCGAACCTCACAGACAAACGACAAATAATCAAGACATGGATTCTGCGACTTCGCTGTGCTCGCGCAGAAGGATCGAAAAGGGCGAAATCGTCATCCTGCGCGCGGTCGCAGTATTCATGCCAGCCTCTTACAGGGAACTGCTGTTCGGGGTACGGCTTTCGTTGACTTCCCGATGATGCTCGTTTATAATCCATAGCTTGTAATTGCAAATTTGTGTTTTGGAGGTCTTTCCATGAGCGTTGTCTGGCGACCGCCCAGGAAACTGCTGCCCATTCTGGCGCTTTTCCTGTGTCTGGTATCGACTATGGTTCTTGTGGCGCAACAGGATGAAGTCCCGGCGGCCACTGTTACACAGTCAGAGATGACTGAGATCACGGAAGAAGTTATCGGTGACGATGGCGAAACCGTTGCACCAGACGAAGTTCCACCGTCGACTCCGGAAACAGCCGCTGTCGATGAGCAGGCAGGCGAAAGTCTCAGCAGCGGCGAAGCTGCAACAACTGAACCGGCTGCCCAGACGCTTCCTGAAATAAGTGAACCGGCGACTGAACCGGTTCCTTTTGCCGCACAGGTCGAGCCGAGCGAAACAACCAACGCCCCTGCAGCTCCAGATGCTCCTGACGCCGGCGCCGCCGCTGTTGCCGCAGACGAAGTAAACAAATCAGTCAGCGAAACTGCTGGCGATGAGAGCGACAAGCCAGCTGATACTGCCGTAGCCGTTGCAACACCAGTTGCCGAGCCTGCAAAAGAACCGGTTGTCGATGCAGGTCAGCAGTATTTCGACATGAAACGTGCCAACGTTCTGGTCGTCATTCTTACTTTGATGGCCTTTGTCAGCTATTATACCTTTCATGCCCAGCGTGGCAAAGAGCTGTTCATCAGACGCATCAGCGGTCTGTCGGCGCTCGAAGACGCTGTAGGTCGTGCTACCGAAATGGGTCGCGGCGTTCTTTACATTCCGGGCATCATGGATATGGACGACATTCAGACCATTGCCGGTGTAACTATCATGGGTCACGTCGCCAAGAAAACAGCTGAATACGATACTCCGCTGTTCGCGCCGATGACCAGATCTTTCGTCATGTCGGTTGCGCAGGAAATCGTCAAACAGTCATACCTCGAAAAGGGCCGCCCGGACGCTTACCGCCCCGACCGCATCAACTACCTTACTGATGACCAGTTTGGTTATGTCGCTGGTGTCGGCGGCATCATGATGCGCGAAAAGCCGGCCGCCTGCTTTTATCTCGGCACTTTCTACGCCGAATCACTAATTCTCGCCGAAACCGGTAACGCGGTCGGCGCCATTCAGATCGCCGGTACTGCCGAACCTTCGCAGATTCCGTTCTTCGTAGCAGCCTGCGACTACACGCTGATCGGCGAAGAGCTCTTCGCGGCATCGGCCTACCTTTCCAAAAACCCAAAAGAAGTCGGCTCTCTCAAAGGGCAGGATATCATCAAGCTGCTTATCATTCTGGTGATGATCGTCGGCACCTTGCTGGTAACCATTGCGCAAACCGAGTATGGCGCTGGCACCGTATTCGCCACGCTAGCCGAAAACTTTATGCGACTGTTGAAGTGAGGTAGACATAAATGCTTTTTATTAAAAGAACATTACCGCTTATAATTACGTTTTTTACCGGGATTATCATGATAATCGCCTTTTTCAGCGGCCCGGCGCTGCCTTCGGTTAAGGCTCTCGAAGATACTTTCCCGAAGTGGATTCAGGTTATCATGTCTTTCACCATGCTGCTTGGTGCGTTCAGCCTGTTGCGCATCAATCTCAACAAGATTTCGCGCAAGGTTGACGGCTGGGGTTACAGTCTGGCGCTGGTCATCGGCTTTTTGACCATGGCCATTCTCGGCTTCCTTTCAGGCAGCTGGCCAATGTTCGACCGTGACATCAAGGTTGGCGAAAAGTATTATCTGCTTGCTGAAAACAGCATGTCTGACCGTCTGGTTACCGTTGTCGGCTCTTCAGTCGATGAAGAAGGGAATCCGGTCGTCGATGTTACCGCTGATCCGATACCTGGTCAGCCCGTGCCGGCACCTGAGCGTGCGCCGGTTTATCGCCTCAAGGGCACTTTCATGGCCTGGATCAACAGCGTTCAGCAGGTGCTTTTTCAGGGCGTTTTCAAAGCCGCGCAGGCGACGATGTTCTCTCTGCTCGCTTTCTTTGTAGCGTCAGCATCGTTTCGCGCTTTCAGGGTTAAGTCGAAAGAAGCCGGTCTGCTCATGGGCGCGGCCTTTATCGTTATGCTTGGCAACGTGCCGATCGGCAATCTGGTCAGCCGTCTGCTTTCTTATATTCCGCTCATCGGGCCCTATCTCGACATTGCCATGATCAAGGAATGGATCCTGGCATACCCGAGTTCAGCCGCTCAGAGCGCAATTCTGGTCGGTGCCATGCTCGGTTACATTTCGGCTTCAATGAAGATCATCTTCGG
>JAKJFO010000012.1 GCA_022704885.1 Candidatus Rifleibacteriota bacterium
AGCAGCGGCTTCGATGTCGCGGCCATCGATGCTTCGCGGCAACTGCTGGCAGAAGCGCAGAAGTTGCATCCTGAGCTTGAAGGCAGATTATTTCAGATGGCGCTGCCCTGCCAGCTGCCCTTTGCTGACAAGACTTTCGAGGGTTTTTACAGTGTTGCCTGCCTGATGCATCTGCCGCCTTCCGATCTGCATCAGGTGATGAGCGAAATTCATCGCGTGGTCAGGCGGGGGGGCATCGTTTCTTTGCCGGTTTGTCGGCCCGATGTCGATCATTCGGGGCTTGACGAGCATGGTCGGGTTTTCAACCTGATGCCGGTCGAGGAATGGGCACGGATTTTCGCTGCCGGCGGTTTTGACGCCAAGGTCGGTGCTGAAGAACCCGACAGTCTTGGCCGCGAAGGCATCAGCTGGGTGACGATCACCCTGAAAAACCGCACCTGAGCGATCAGGAATTGGGGGCTTTCGGCAGTACGTTGTGGAGAACGATCATGACGCCGACCGATAATACGCCGAGGACGATGAACACAAACATCATGGTGTTGTCGGATGTGTCTGAAGGACGGACTTTTGGCGTGTAACCTGCAGCGGCACGCAGACCATCGCGGTCATCGGGCAGGCAGCCGTGGTAATCGCAGTAGATTATCCCCATATCGCTGATATCGCCATAACTACGCAGATGGCAACCAGGTTCGACCTGATAAAGAGGACTTTTGAGATACTTGCTGGTCACCAGCATGCCGCCCGGATCGGCAACATCTGAGTAAACCAGCGTTTTATACATGGTCGCGTTGTCCATGTTGTACATTTCGATGGCGCCGAGTGTGACGCGCTGATTAGCGTAGCAGGCTTTGGTTCTTGCCAGGATGCCATGCCGGCTGCTGCTGTTGCTGCCGAAAATTTGTGCAAGCAGTGAATTCTTTTCACGGGCAAGGACTTCATCTACTGGCGGCTCAAGAATAGACTCCGGAACCGGCCCATATTTTGCAAGCATTGCAGGATAATCTGTCTGATAAGCATTGCCGGCGCCGGCCAGCAATATGCACAACATAACCAGTGTCAATATTTTAACGCGCATAACGATGATCCCTCCCAACGCTCTAATGATAATGCAACAATCACCCGCAAACAAATAAAAATCAGTCGTCTTTTTCGAGGGCGATGCGGTTGCGTTCGAGCAGAGAGCCATCGGCGCGGAACAGTTCGATAATAGCGTTGGTATACTCGACGGCGGCCTGTACTTCGGCAATACGGGCAGCAGTCAGGTCGCGCTGCGCCTGGGCCACCTGAAACGAAGTGGTCTTGCCGACGTTGAAGCGGACTTCTTCGACGCGCAACTTTTCGAGCTGTTTCTGGGAAGTGGCGGCTGTCGCGGTCATCTGCTGAACTGTGCGCTTGACCTCGATGAAAGCGCTGATGACGTCTTCCTGAATGACCTGTTCGAGATTTCTGATTGCTTCGAGTCGCATTGCATGCGATACCTTTGCCCGTTTCAACTCGGCCTTTTCGGCGCGTCGGCCCCGGCTGATTTCGTAGACGAAGCCGGCGCTGATGTCGTAGGTGTCGTTGTTGCCCATGCGGCTGAACGATTTGCTGGAACTGGTTGCGTAGCCGGTTGTGCCGATAGTCGCAAAAAAGTCGAGACGTGGCAGCAGACCATTTTCGCTCTCGACTATATCGAGTGAGTCCTGTTCACTCAGCAGGCGGGCCTGTGCGAGTTCCGGGCGTTTCTGCATGGCGGTTGCAATGTGGCTGCAGAGATCGAGCTGCTCGATCTGCTTGAGCAGTGGC
This sequence comes from Candidatus Rifleibacteriota bacterium, assembly GCA_022704885.1. Next base: position 1,789 of record JAKJFO010000012.1, read on the forward strand.
GCGTCAGTAAGTTCAGGGCGCAGCGACCAGAATTTTTCGCTGTCGTGGTTGATGGCGCGCAAAAGAGCAACTGCCGCGGTTACCGACTGACTCTCGGCATTGATGAGTTCTTCGTAACGCAGCGCCACTTCTGCTTCGGCGGCCGCTGCTTCTGATTCTGGTATACTGCCGGCTTCGATGCGTCGTCCGGTTTCTTCGCGCTGCCGTTCGGCGAGCTGCAGCGATTCTCTGACGATTTCGAGCTGACGCAGGCGCAGATAATACTGCCAGTAAAGTGTCTCGACGCGGGCAGTCAATGCCAGCACGAAGCCCTGCAATTCGTATTCCGACCAGTCGAGCTCGAGCTCGGCTTTGCGAAGAGATACCAGATTGACGTTGCGGCCGGCACCGCGTCGCAGCGGGTGCTGAAGCTCAAAGCCAAAACGGGTGTTGTAGAGATCATCGGTCGTCGCCGATCGGCTGCGTGCCTGACTGAGAGAAAGGGCGGTCCGGGTGCCGGAGGTAGAAAGCTGACTGACAGCCACCTCGGCGTCGGTCGAGTTGTTGATCGAGTCATTGAGCTTGCGTTGTTGCGAGAGAGATCTGCCGACGCGCTCACTGCTCGACAGTTCGGCGCTGAAAGTCGGGTCGAAGCGGGCTTTTTCTTTTTCGACGTCGGTTTCACTGAGCTGTGGTTTGAAGTTTTCGACACTGAGAGCGATGTTGTTGCGCAAAGTGCTGTTGATCGCGTCATCGAGTGAGATCAGCAGCGCGGCGGAATCGCTGGCGAAAATATTGACGGCACCGAATTCGCGGCAGTCGGATTTTGGCAGTTCGATAACTTCTGCCGTCAGTGGAGCAAGAGTCGTCAGCAGTAAAAGTGTTGCGGTCAGACAGCGTTTGTTCATGAATCAGCCTCTTTTTCTGCGGGTTTGCCGCGGAACGCCACGTCGAATTCGTAATATACTATTGGTATGATCAGCAGCGAAATGAAGGTCGAGCAGACTAGACCTCCGATAACGGCACGCGCCATGGGAGCCTGTACTTCGCCGCCTTCGCCAAGCCCGATTGCCAGTGGCAGCAGGCCGAGCATGGTAGTGAGTGCCGTCATCAGGATCGGGCGACAGCGGTCGCAGGCTGCTTCTTTTATTATGCTCATAATATCCTGGTCGCTCTGACCGCGCAGGTCGTTGATGTGATCGACGAGCAGGATCGAGTTATTGACGACTATGCCGCCGAGCATGATGCAGCCTATAAAAGACTGCACGTTGAAGGTGGTGCCGGTAAAATACAGCAGCGGAATGACACCGAGCAGTGAGAACGGCACGGTGAACATGACGATGATCGGGTCATACAGTGATTCATATTGCACCGCCATAACCATGTAAACCAGCACAAGAGCAAGGAAAAAGCTGAACAGCAGTTCGCGGAACGATTTCTGCTGTTCTTCGTAATCACCCGACATGACGATGCTGAAGTTGGCGGGGAGTGGGATTTCTCTCAGCTTTTCCTGAGCTTCGGCTATGACAAAGCCGACGGCGCGCCCTTCGATATTGGCTTCGACGTTAAGCACGCGTTCCTGATCGCGCCGTTCGATCTGGGTCGGGCCCATCTGGCTTTCGATGTGCGCGACGTTACGCAGCATTACCTGACGGCCGGCCGAGTTGGTGATGGTCAGGTTGAGTATTTCTTCGAGTTTGAGAAACTCAGCGTTTCTGGCTTTGACCTGAATGCGGTACTCGTCACCGCCTTCGCGCAGATTGCCGGCACTGCTGCCTGACATCATGGTTTCGAGAAATGACGAAATTTTCGAGACAGTCAATTTCTGGTCAGCGGCCTTGGCGCGATCGATGACGATCAGGCGCTCGGGCACCCCTTTTTCGCGTGAAAGCTGCACGTCAGTTATGCCGTCGATGCCTTCGAGCACCTTTTTAACCGCTTCTCCGAGAATATCAGCGGTTTTAAGGTCATAACCGCGGATCTGTATTTGGAGCTCATCGCCTGAGCCTGAGCCCATGCGCATCATGAACATGCCCTGGCCTTCTCTGATTCTGACGATCGATCCGGGAGTAGCGCTCAGACGTTTGCGCAGTTCGGCCGAAACCGCAGCACTGCTGCGTTTACGTTCATTGCTGTTTTTCAACGGAACTCTTATCGAGCCACTGTTCAAAGAGCCGCCACCACCACCCATGCCGCCGCCGACATTGGTGAACACGGTTTCGGCCTCAGGCACAGCAGCCATGATAATCTCTTCGACCTTGCTGAAAATACGCTCAGTCAGGCTCAGGCGGGTGCCTTCTTCGAGTTCGATGTTGACCCGCACTTCACCTTCATCAGCACTTGGCATCAGCTCAGTGCCGATGTTCTTCGCGAGTCCGAGAGCGAGCGCCGAGAGAATTCCAAGAACGAACACCGTTTTTCGGCGGTGTTGCAGCACGAAGTCGAGCGCTTTTCTGTGTGATGCGAGAATAGCTTTTATGACTTTTTCAGACACTCTTCGGAATAAGCCGCGGTTACCATTGCCGATGCGCAGATAACGCGATGTCAGCATCGGCACTATGGTCAATGCGATAAGCATCGAACACAACAGAGAGAAGGCGATGATATAAGCCAGCTGCTTGAACATGACCCCGGTCATGCCTTCGACGAAAAGCAACGGCAGAAAGATGACGACGGTGGTCAGAGTGCTGGCCAGAACCGGCATGGCAACTTCAGAACTGCCGTGTATGGCCGCTTCCATCATGCCCATGCCTTTCTCACGATGCCTGAAAATGTTTTCGAGCACGACGATCGAGTTGTCGACGAGCATGCCGATGCCGAGCGCAACGCCGCCGAGAGACATGATGTTGAGAGTGAAACCGAAATAATACATCAATGCGAAAGTGGCGACGATCGAAACCGGTATGGCTGTGGCAATGATGCCTGTGCTGGCGATATTGCCCAGAAAGAGCTGCAGAATGATAATAGCGAGCAGACCGCCATAAAGTGCGGAAGAACTGACATTATTGATCGAACGTTCGATATACTTCGAGCTGTCGACGATTGGTGCCAGTCGCAACTGCGGGATCTCTTCGTTGATTTTTTCGAGTTCGTTTTTAACCGCCTGGGCAACTGCGACTGTATTGCTGCCTGATTGCTTGTTGACCATGATACGCACGCCGGGCTTGCCGTTGATGCGCACGATACTGCGGCGTTTTTCCCAGAGGTCGATCACTTCGGCGACATCGCGCAATCTGATCAATTTGCCGGCGGTTTCGCCGATGACCAGGCGTTCGATTTCCTTGACATCTTTGAATTCGCCGGGTGTGCGTAGGCGCAGTTCGTAGTTGCCAGACTCGATCATGCCGGCCGGCAGGTTGATGTTCTCGGCGCGCAGTCGACTGATAACCTGATCGGGAGCTATTTTTAGCGCTCTGACTTTGTTGATGTCGATGTTAACCTGAATTTCGCGCTGGTTTCCGCCCATGACGTCGAGCGCGGCAACGCCTGGAATACGCTCGATTCGATATTTTACCTGGTCATCGATGAGGTTGAGCATCTGCACCGGGTCGAGATCACTGGCGGCGCCAATGATCAGCACCGGCATGGCGGCCGCATCGAACTTGCGAATGGTCGGCCGGTCAACGTCATCGGGAAACCTCGAAAGAATACGGTCGATACGGTCACGCAGATCGTTCGAAGCGGCATCGAGGTTGGTGCCCCAGGCGAATGAAATGCGCACCCGGCTGCTGCCTTCGGTCGAGGTCGAGTTGATTTCTTCGACGCCCGGTATGGCGGCCACCGCCTGCTCTATCGGTCTGGTAATCAGGGTTTCGACTTCGGTCGGGCTGGCGTTCGAATATTTCGCCATGACCGTGATCGTCGGATAGGTGATGTCGGGCATCAGGTCTACCGGCAGCTTATACAGCGAAATGGCGCCGAAGATGATCACGATGCACATGATCATCGTCACGCCGATCGGGCGCTTTACCGAAACATGAGCGAGAATCATGGCTGGCGACCGCCTTTCGTCGCGCCCAGGCCTTCGCTTCTGCTTTTTTCTGCGGGTTTTGCACCCGGCTTTGTCTGGCCGGCGAGAATAATGCTCATGCCGTCTTCAAGCAGGTGGTGTCCGAGTGTCACGACATCGCCTGAAATGGTTGGCGACGCGATTTCGACAAATTCGCCTTCGGTAAAGCCTCTTTCGATCGGAATAAAGTCGGCCTTTTCATTGGCGTGGTCGATCAGAAATACACCTTCGCGTTCATTTCGTCTGGCCATGGCCGAAGCCGGAACCACCGTCGCGTCGTGATGTTCGGCAAAAATGATGCGGGCTCTGATGAACATGCCGGGTTTGAGCTGAAAATCAGTGTTGGTGAGCTCGAGTTCGATGCGTGCCTGGCGTGAGGCCTCGTCGAGCATAGGTGCTATGCGTGAAATTCTGGCCTGATAAATACGGCCGGGTAGCGCTGACGATTCAATCTCGGCCGTCAGACCGGTTTTTAATTTGAAATAATCCTGCTCGACTGCATCGATCACCGCGGTTATCGTCGCTATGTCGATGACCGAAACAATCGGGGTGTTGGCTGAAATCATCGCACCCTCATTGAGAAAGCGTTCCGCAATGAAGCGACCGTTGGTGCCGTCGCTCCATGAAGCGGTAACCCTGGCATAAGACAGTCTGACTTTGGCGGTTTCGAGAGCCGCTTCTTTCTGGCTCAGCAGCGCCCGGTTGACCTGATGTCTGGCCTGACGGGTCTTGTGAGCCGCCTGTGCATTCTCGACATCTACTTCTGACGATACTTTCTGCTGGCGCATGGTTTTAACACGGTCGAGCTCACGCTGCGAGATCTCGAGCAGTTCGGCGCTCTCGGTAAAGTTGGCGCGCGCGATTTCGAGGTCTGCCTCGGCCTGTTTAACTGCCAGCAGCAGCTCTTCATCATCGAGAAACGCTATGGTATCGCCATTTTTTATGCTGTCGCCAATATCTACCAGCAGCTGTTTAAGCCGCCCGGAAATCTTGGGTGCGACCATGAATTTCGACTTCGATTCAAGCGAACCAACAAAACGACCTTCATCAACCAGGTCGGCAACTTTCACCGGGGTGGTTTCAACCGCTACTTTTGCAACTCCCGGCCCGCGTCGCCCGCCGGCTTTTGCGCCCTGTCTTCCCTGAATCGTATAAATAATGGCTCCGGCAATTGCCAGCCCCAGAATGAATGTCAGCGCAAACTTTTTCATCATGTTCTCCTGTCGCTGTCTATAATTCAAACAGTCCCCGAATTTTTAACCGCAACAATATATCACGTTGTGAAGCTTGCATGAACCGTCTTTACATTTATTAACAGTAAACCTTAATTCTCCGCGCAGTCTAAGAATCAATGTCCGGCGCCTCACAGGTATTAATGAGAATTGTCGGTATGACTGTTGAAATGCCGGTAAATGATGTAAAATTGTACATATACAGTTTGAGACGGTGGCAGGAGTTAAAATATGAAAAAACAGATCATTGCCGTAATCATGATGTTGTCGCTTACCTGTGCGCTTCTGGCTCAGGCTGGCAGCCCTTTCGAAGTCAATGTCAACGGGGTCGATGCAAAGGCAGCGGTTATCGCAACTGCTTCTTCCAACACCTCTGATACTGCCGAAGACAAAGCTGCCAGAAAAGGTCTGCTGGCAAAAATACTCGATCTGCTTGGCTCGGTCGCTTCAGCTCTGTTCGGCGTTTCAAACGCCGAAGCCGGCACTCTGGATGCGCTCGATCGTTCGCTGGCCAACATGCAGCAGCAGGAAAAAGCCGCCGGGTCTGCGGCGAAAGGCGCGGTCGCTTCGGCTACTGCAGCTATCGACAAGAAGCTGGCGGATCTCAAATCCAGAATTCCAACTCTGGTTAAGCATGAAGCAACGGGAGGCAGCAGCGCTACCGTCGGGTCTAAGGATTTCAAGACCTGGTTCAATGCTGCGGCAAAATATTGCCCGGACTGGAATTTTCCTGACGTTACCAACAAATACGGCCAGAAGATCAGCCGCGAAGATTATCTGCGTGCCATCATCTGGATCGAAAGCCGTGGTGTTCACAAAGACAGTCGCGGTCGTGTAACCAAAAGCTGGGCCGGCGCCCTTGGGTTCATGCAGTTGATGCCAAACACCGCGAAAGGTCTCGGAGTCAATGCCTCTGACCCCGCCCAGAATCTCAAAGGTGGCGCAAAATACCTTGGCGAGATTTTCAACAGCGGCCATGTCAGCAAAAAAAGCGGCGCTGAAAAGCTGATAATGGGGGCATGCGCTTATAACCTCGGGCCATTTTCCAAAAGTATGAAAAAGTCCTGGGAAGAATTCAAAGCCGCAAAAATGCCGGTAGAAACCAGGTCTTACGGCCTCAAAATGAAAATGGCACTGGGCCTTGAACTGAGCGCTGACGAAAAGAAGCTTGCAGCAAAGTGGTTCGTGCCCTCGCATCAAACAGTTGACGAATTTACCGATGAGTTTTACGCTAGCGCCCAGGGAATCGCCAGATAAGGAAACAATATGAAAAAAATCATCTTCGCAGTCTTGATTGTCTTGTTGTCAGTTGTCAATGCGGGTTACGCTCAGTCGTCAGAGCGTTCGATCATCGCCGAAATGCCGCACGGCAAGCTTGTGCTCGAACGCACCGCCATCCCTGATGGTCTGGCTTTCAACGACCGCATAACGCTCGAACAGGGCGACGAAATCATCGAAGTTTTCGAATCAGAAGGCCGCGCCATTCAGCAGGTTCTGCACGAAGATCTCGACGGTGACGGTATTGGCGAACTGCTCATTCAGATGGACCTCGGCGGCTCCGGCGGCTATCGCGAGTTCGAACTGCTGCATTACAAAGAAGGCGTCTATCTGCCAGTCTGGCTGGAAACCGGCTATGCCGCCGGCGAAGCTTCGATTGAAGATCGCGAAGGCGCCGGTCACAAGCTGGTTTATATAGCCTATACCGACACCGACGTCGAACCCCAGGTCGAAGACACGGCCATTTTCGAATTCACCGACGGCACCCTGAAGCGCCGCCAGAAGTAATATTTGAAAACATCCGCAGATTCCGCCGAAAGCCCGGTTAGTCAGTATATATCCGGGTAATATTTTTTTATTACAGGTATTGATAAGTAATGAAGCAAAGATCGCGCGGGTTTCCGGTAGAAGAGAGTCTGCCGCAGATAAGGGCTGCTCTTGCCGATAATCGCGATGTCATTCTGTCGGCGGCGCCGGGCGCGGGCAAGTCGACGATTGTGCCGCTGGCGCTTAAAGACGAAGCCTGGCTGGCCGGAAAGCGCATCCTGATTCTGCAGCCGCGCCGTATCGCTGCTGTGGCCCTGGCGCGGCGTATGGCCAGCCTCGACGGTTCGCCACCGGGTGCCGTGATCGGCCATAAGGTGCGCTTCGACAGCAATATTACCGCGACGACACGTATCGAAGTGCTTACCGAAGGCATTTTAACCCGGCGTCTGCAGAAAGACCCTCTGCTCGAAGACGTTGCTCTGGTAATCTTCGACGAGTTTCATGAACGTTCGGTTCACACCGACCTATGTCTTGCCCTGTGCCGCGAGATAAAGCGCGAAGTGAGGCCCGAACTCAGGCTGATGCTGATGTCGGCGACCGCCGATCTCGAACTGGCAGAAAGCTTTCTGGATAAGCCTGAACTGGTCGAAGGCAAGGGTTTTTTATACCCGGTAGACATAGTATATCGACCATTTTCTGCCGGTCGCAACCGCATGGATGAGCTGGCCGGAGCAATCGCGTCGATAATCGCAGAGTGCGGGCCGGCCGAAGAGTTTCTCGTGTTTCTGCCGGGAATGGGCGAAATATTGCGCGTTGCCGACTATCTGGCTGCGCGTACTGCGGGTCGCGAAATCATGATTCTGCACGGCTCGCTGCCGGTGAACGAGCAGGAAAAGGTTCTGCAGCCATCGACCAGGCCACGCATCATTCTAAGCACCAACATCGCCGAAACTTCTCTGACCATAGATGGAATAACTGTGGTCATCGACTCTGGCGAGGCACGCTGGCTCGAAGTCGATCAGCAGAGCGGTCTTGAGCAGCTCAAACTCCATCGCATCAGTCGCTCTTCGGCAGCGCAAAGGGCCGGCCGTGCCGGCCGTCTCAAACCCGGCAAGGCTTATCGACTGTGGAGCCAGCCCGAACACCAGCAGCTGGCCGAAAACGATCCGCCAGAAATTCTCAGGATCGACCCGGTCTCGGCTGTTCTGGAACTTTTTGCCTGGGGCTGCCGCGACCCGCTGCAGTTCAACTGGCTACAGTCGCCCGGCCCCGAAAGAATCGGGCGCGCGGTTGAACTTTTGCAAATGCTCGAAGCGGTGGATGATGACGGCCGAATCACGGCGACCGGTCGCAAAATGGCCGAGCTGCCATTAGAGCCCCGCCTGGCGCGCATGCTGCTCGTCGCTGCCGAACTCGGGGTTGTGGAACGCGCCGCCCTGGCTGCTGCTGTTATTTCTGAAAAAGATTTTGTCCGACCGGTACAGAGAACTGGCGATAGCCGTCCCCAGAAAATAGATGCCGATCTTGAATGGCGACTTGAGGTTCTGGCTGACCGCACCAGTCTGCCTGGCAGTTTCGAAGTCGACAGAAGCGCAGTCAGAAGAGTGTTTGACGTGCAAAAGCAGCTGCTCGAACTGCTCGGCAGAAGAGCGAAACCTTCGTCTAAGGATGATGGCGGCCGGCCGTTGCGGCAGGCGTTGCTCGCAGCATTTCCTGATCGGGTTTGTCTGCGTCGCAGTGAAGAGCGTTGTAGCAGCTATACCATCTGTAGCGGCCAGGGTTTTGCTATCAGCGAAAGCGGCCTGCTGCCAGGAGAACCACTGCTTCTGGCTCTACGTCTCGATCAGTCGCAGCGGGCGGGGGATGGCAGAATTTTTCTGGCTTGTGCGCTCGAAGAATCTCTGCTGACCGGTCAGCATCTTTATCAGCGCCGTCGCGAGCTGTTTTTCAGCCGGCCGCACACCCGTGTCATGGCGCGCGAGCGGGTATTTTACGGCAAACTCATGTTGCGCGAAAATGAGACCGCTGTCAGATCCGACGAGGCAGACGAAGCCACAGAAATTCTCATCGTTGCCGCGCTTGCCGACCCCGAAAAAGCGCTGGCACTCGATGCCGATGAAAACCGCAATTTTATTAACCGAGTCGCCACGCTTAAAAGCTGCCAGGCCGGCGCAGACTTTCCGGCAATCGACTGCGACTGGCTGACTATACTGATTCGCGAACTGGCGGCGTCTTCGCGTAGCTTTTCCGATATGCAACGACAGAAGCTCGAGCAGCTGTACCTGCAGCTGTTGAACTGGAAAGACCGCGAAAAATTCGAAAAACTGGTGCCAGAACGCTTTACCGTGCCTTCCGGCAGTGCCCTGCGCATTCAGTATCAGGCTGATGGCGCGCCGATTCTGGCGGTAAAGATACAGGAACTGTTCGGTATGGCGCAGACGCCCGCCATCTGCGCCGGTCAGTGCCGGCTGCTGGTGCATCTGCTGTCGCCGGCCGGGCGGCCGGTGCAGATAACCGCCGATCTCGCCTCATTCTGGCAGACCGGTTATCCACAGGTGATAAAGGAGCTCAAGGGTCGCTACCCGAAACATCCATGGCCCGACGACCCCGGCAGCGCCACCGCCAGCCGCGGCACCAAAAAGCAGATTGCCCGCCGCTCATCAGTTGGCTGCTGAGCGGTCTTTCGTCGCCGGCGTTTCTTCGATGATTCCCAGCAGCTCATACACTTCCTGCGGGTGGCTTTTGCCTTTCAGCATCATCGGTTCGAGTTCGTTGAACTTGACGAGATGACCGACTTCGCGCCAGATTGCATCAGAAAACAGTATCTGGCCGGCAAGCGCTTTACTTTCGAGCCTGGCAGCCGTGTTTACGGCATCGCCCAGTGCGGTGTATTCCTTGTGATTGTCGGAGCCAAGATTGCCGACGAAGGCTTCGCCACTATGAATGCCGATGCCGATGTCGAAGACCTGACCTCTGGCCTTCTGCCAGGCTTTTCTCAGGTTTTTCAATTCATCGCGCATTTCACAGGCTGTTTTAACCGCGCGGAAGGCAGCATCGGTCTGTGAGACAGGCGCTCCGAAAAGAATCATGATCGCATCACCGATGAACTTGTCGATTGTGCCGCCATTGCGAAAGATTATCTCGGTCATTTTGTTGAAATATTCATTGAGCAGCTTGCTGATTTCCCAGGGGTCCATGTGTTCAGACATCTGGGTAAAGCCTCTGATGTCTGAAAAAACGACAGTAATGACTTTCTTTTCGCCCTGTGCGGTTTTTTCGTATTCACTGCGGGTGATGAGTTTGGCTACTTCGGGCGATACATACTTCTGTAGTATGGCGAAGAGGTTCTGCTGCTCTATTCTCGCCTGTCGGTATTTGTAGAAAGCTGACCACAGGTATATTGCGAGCAGGCTGGTTGCCAGAAGAAAATAATTGATCAGCAGCCCGGAAGAAAAAAACAGGTAAAATGCCATGAAAAGGCAGGTTAAAAGAATTGCCAGCAGCAGACCGAAGCTGGCTAACGGGCTGATCATCGTGGTTATTGCAGCAAATGCGACATTGCCGAGCAGCATCCCGGAAAACGCCAGGGCCGGAGAAGGCGCGCTGATGACCTTGTTGTTGAGAAGATTTTCGATGACATTGGCGAGAATGACGACACCGTACTCCTGTTTGCGTTTTGGAAACAGACTGAACGACAGGGCTGGAATGTCCTGAAAATCACGGTATAGCGGATCGATTACACCGACCAGAACGATTCTCTTTTCGATGAGCTTTTCGTGGATTTTTCTCTGCGCCTCGCCTGCTTCAATGAATTCAGAAAAGGGAATGACATAAAAGTTATTGATATCGCCGACATAATTTATGAAACTGTAGCCTTCATACAGCTTCAACTTTGTCGTCAGCCTGTTTTCAGGTTGCCGGTAAAAGGAAAGCGCGTTGCCTTCGCCGTTTACTTCTATTTTTCCGAGTCTTTCCATTATGGCGAGCGGCAGAGAGTAGATCGTGTCATTACCTAGTTTTTTGAACGGCAGGTAGCGTCTTCGTATTGAGTCTGTGTCGTCTCTGATACCTCTGAAAATATTGACATAGCCATGAGACAGCTGGTCATTGCCGATTTCTTTCCAGGGCTCGATGTAAATTTCCTGTCGGTCAGACTCAGTCGAGGTCTGAAATGTAGAGCTCATGACGATCGGACCGGAATAGGAAGCGAGACTGCCGATCAGAGTAACATCGTCTTCGCTGCTGAGCCGTCGTTCAAATATTACATCGAAAGCCAGAACCGCCGGTCGCAGATCGGCGGTTCTGTTGATAAGTTCTGCATAGACACTTCGCGGAATCACGCCGGAACGGCTGACGTCATATTTGTTGAAAGAATCGCTGTCGATGCCAATTATAACGACATCATCAGATCTTGCTGCGAAGTTTTTCAGGTTGATGAGGATATCGTACGAATAATTCATCAGATAATTATTCGCATTTGAGAAGTAGAGCAGGCACAGCACGAAAAGCGATTGCAGCAGAGGATATAGAACTTTTCTCACAGGTTTCTTACTGTCTGCCTTCCAGATTTATGTCAGTTTTGAGTGACTCTTTGTCGCGCGAATAGAGCTTGTCGTCATCGGCATTCGCCGGATCATACGGTCGTATTTCTGGGGCAGTCCTGGTTTCTTTGTTGTAAACCCATTGCTGGTTGGCTTCGACCGATAACTTTGAATCTGCCAGGCTGACGCCGACTTTTCCGCGCACCAGTGCAACCGAGATCTCGGCTTTTGTGTTTTCAACGCGTCCCATTGTCTGGTAAATCGATACAACTACTTCATCGGTGGTGATTTCAAAGTTGCTGGAGCGGTTTTCGACCGGCGGCACGAAGAATGTCATGAGTCCGCTGACCAGGTTAACGACAAAGGTCTTGCCGTCATTTTTCAGCGGTTTGATTACCAGCCTGCTGTTGGCGCTGTTCTTTTCGCTGTAAAAGAGATTTACCTTTGAATTGTCGTGCAGATAACTGATGGTTGCCATTGAATCTTTGCCGACTTCAACGCTGTCATTTTCTTTAAGCTGCTGATCTTTAACTGCAGCAACAGAATTGACCTTCACTTCGCCGGTAAAGTCAGTGATTTTTGCCAGAATCGAAGAAGAGCCGGCGCCGGTACCACACCCGGTGAAGCTGATCAGAGCTACAAGCAGAAACACGCCGGCAATTACACCCACCAACAGATTTTTGTTTTTCACGAACTTTTCCTCCTCGAATTGCTGATCCATCAATGAATCAGTATTTACTAATTTTGCAATGATGCCTCATACTCCCGGCGGCAACGTTCAAGATACTCGGTCACCGCCTGCCGTCCTCTTTTTAAGTAGACATCACACAGCTCATCCATATTGACATCATAAGGCGCCGAAACAAGATTAACGCTTTGCGCACCCCTGGCGACCGCATCGATTTTGCTCAATTCAGCTTTCAGCTGGTTGAGTTTACCACCCAGGTTGTTGAACTTCTGAATCTTTTTGATCATTTCTTTAAGTCTGGTGGCAGAAATGCTGTTGAATTGCTGTAGTTTCTGTTTTTCGCATTCGACGAACTCGACGCCGGCAAGATAGTTGTTCTCGCCATAGAAACTGTACAGCAGGCTGAGAGTCGAGCTGGCCTGCTGTGCCAGTTCGGTTGCCGTTCGTCGCGGCCCTGAAACCGTGAGACGGGAACTGTTGATGCTGGCAAGCTGATAGAAAGACAGCATGCTCCTGCTGTATTTCTGCAGCTGCCTGGGTGTGAGTTTTCGGTAACTCGACTGCAGAAGCCGGTTAACGCGGGTAAATGCTTCCTGCATGCTTTGCGAATATTCCTGCGGCAGGCTTTCGGCAATGGTAACGAAGCGGCTGATCCGCGTGCTGTCGCGGTCATTTTCCGAGGCAGAAAGCAGATAACGCATTGCCATGATGGGAACCTGATAATTGAACATTGCATCAGGGCTGGGAGGAGCTATTCCGGCCGGCTTCAGCGCTAAAAGAATATCATCGATCGGATCAACTGTCACTTCCAGAACCTGTAGAGCCCACTGTGCTTTCTGCACCGAATTGTCCATGACCTTAACCGTAGAAACAACATCATCTTTATCGCCAAGCAGTGCCAGTTCTGAATTCAGCTCGGAGATCGCTTCCTGATAGAGCTCAAGCGCGCAATGCAAAACGAGAATCTGTTTGAAAGCGGCCTCGGCCCGTGGACGGTCGGGAGCATTTTCGGGCATGCCGAGATCGACTATTTTCATGGTGCTGAAGGTTGATGCCTTGCAGTCTCTTTCGATGCCAGCAACAAGAGCGCTCAATGAAAAACCACCTCTGGCCAGATCGGCTTCGATACTGGTGTAAATATCGCTGGCAATTTCCTTGAAGAGATTCTTCTGTATCTCCTCGTAGGTAGCTGATGACATGCTGCTGACCGGGCAAACTATTTTGGTTGTCAGCTTGAAAGGGCTCGGGTCGGGCTGGTTGAGGCCATTATACCTGACGGTCACCTCTATGATTTTTACGAGCCCGACCGGATTTGCCTGAGAGTCGTTGCTTATCTTAAGATCGTATGAATACTTTTCCAGCTCATTGACATTGAGAAATGTCTTGAAGCCACTTTCACTGCCTCTGAACAGGTCGTTCTCGGGTTTGAATTCGATGATGCCGAAATAGAAACCGGACTCTTTATCAGCATCTGCATAACTGATCACCGGAATATCACGAAGCGCAACTTTGTAATCAGGCTTGTTAAGCAGCTGGTTGAAGTTGATGTTTTCGGCGATCGGATTGACCAGGCATGAGCTTTTGTCGAGATTGTTGTTGTTGCCGATATTGTTGATGCCGGCGAGAAAGTTCGGGTTGACCTCGATGCGCTCTTTTATCAGCTTGATGACTACATCTGCGATATATGCGCGGGTCAGATATTCTGAGTTCATGTGATGTTGCTTTTTGGTTGATACAAAGCTGTTGGCAATGAAGTAAATGAAAAAAGCCAGCAAAACCACGGCAAAAATCATTTCAATGATGGTAAAACCGACGCGCGCCCGCATAGATGGCTTTTTTGAACGAATGATACTCATGTCTGGCTCAACTCTGGCGGCAGATCTTCTGAAGGTGAGTCGCTGCTTTCTGTCTCATCGACGAACAATGACACTCCTTCGCCAATAGTGTCGATGAGATCGCGTTTGTAGACTTCATAGTATTTATGGCGGCAGATCATGTCGCCTGTTCTGCGATTTTCAATGATCACCGAAATTATGATTATCTTCTGATCGTCTTTTACCGTCGAGCTGATATCGCCGCGATAATCGAGGTTTGCAGCCAGCCAGGGGTCGCTTTTGTACATTTCGGCGATCGAGGCCTGCAGTTTGCCTGCCCAGGTTCCGGTGCCTGCACTGCTAATCGGGAACCTCTGCTTTTCCTTGAAAAATCGCTCGCTCCATGGCGCACTGTAGGCCTGTGCTGTCAGAAACACGTGAATTGCGTCAGCCAGCAATGCTGCTTTGGTGTTGACCACGAAATTTTTGCTGGAGCCTCTCTCCTGATTGGTTATGATCCAGAGCGAAAAGATTCCGATGGAAAGCGTCGAAAATAGAACGAGAACGACAGGCAGGGCCATTCCACGTTTATTAGTGCGGTTCAGGCCGCTCTTAATATCTGACAGCTTTTGCATTTTTCAACCTCACCAGGAATACGCTGCCGGCAGAATCATGCGTTTCCAGACCAAATCCGGAATCGCGATCCTTGTCGCTGCCAAATTTAAGTTTGATCATCACTGAAGCCGGGCTCATCACCGTGAACTCGACCATCTCGACGTCGCGCAGATTTATTGGCCGGATCCCCTGTTTGGCCATATCTATTTCGGGGGTGCCGTTCTCTCTGAATGACCGCAGAAAGCCGTTGTGCAGTCTGACTTTGATCCATTCATTGTCAGTGTCACGAAAAACCATTTCCTCTGATGTTTTGACCGGATCAGGAGTAATTATTTCAGCGCCGCGGGCAATACGGTTCGCCAGCAGGGCATCAGCCAGTCTGAGGCTCTGGTGTAGTGATACTTCCTGAGTGAGCCCAGGCAATCTTCGCGAAAACACCGAATAAACCTGAATCACTCCGGCCAGCACTATTGAAAAAATGCCCAGAGCGATAAGAACTTCAACAATGGTGAAGCCCTGGCAAGGCGTCGATACGCGTTTCAGCAGAGATTTCAGAAACATGCCCCCATAGCAGAATTATCAGTGTTTCTGTCAGTGTACTGTGATTCTTCTGCTATGGCCAGTTGTATTGTAAGATTGCACTCAAATGCAGGCTAAAACTCTTTGCCTTTCATGAATTCGGTTTTGATGAAGTTATAGCGTGCCTGATTGACCTGCTTGAGCCAGGCCGGCGCGGCAAAGTAGCCGACGACAGCCTGTTGCATGTCAATGTAGGCGTCGTAACTGCTCTGGTTCTTGTCGAAGGTGTCTTTCCACTTCTGGGTGACTTCGGGGTGATAATAGAGAAAGCGCAGGGCCATTTCGCGCATGAGAATCTCTTTGAAGCGCTTGCCGCGCGCGGCATCATCGAGTTCGACGAACGATGTCATGAACCATGAGTTCTGGGTGACGAAGACGAAACCTTCGGCCGAAAAGGCGGTTTCGGTATCGGTTGTCGGCATGTAGGCAATAGCCTGGGTGCAGGTCGAGAAAAACTTGGGCAGCACTTCGAAAAGCTCAGCGATTGCGCTTTTGAGAAGATCAGGTGCTGTTTTCCATTCTGTGGGCAGGCTGGCAGCGGCAGTGCCCACATCTACTTCGGTGACGATCGGCATGTAGTCTCCATCTGGTATTGCGGGGGCGCCGCTGGCAGTCGGAGTTTCGACATTGTTGCCCGGATCGTTGCCGGGGTCGGTGGTGTTCGAAGCCGCGTCGTCGACCGGCTTGTAATCCCAGCCGGAGACGGATGCGCCGCCCATTACATTGTTTTTTACAAAATCATAACGGGCTTGTGATTTGCTCTGCAGGCTGGCAGGAGCCGCACAGTATTCGCCGATTGCGAAGGCTAGGTCGATCATCAGCGGCGTTTTGCCGGGCAGTACAACCATGTTGGTTTCGGCGCCCGGGCCGTATACTTTGGTTGAATAGTCGCCATAAGTCACGGTTTTGCCATATGCCTTGAAGACGTCGGGGTTTTCCTGGATAAAGCTGTAGGCCATGCCGCGGGCCAGAATGTATTTGAAGCGCGCCACTTTTTCGGCGCTGGTCGGCATGCGGTTATAAGTAGCCTTGAATTTCTTCGTGTAGACCGACGACGGGAACATTGATCCGTGACCCATCTGTACGATGCCATACTGCTCGTTGAAGCCGTTGTATTTGACTTCAAAGTCAAGATTGCTCGGTTCGAGATAGATCATGCGGGTGGCTGAACGGAATTTTTCCGGCAGCGCGGTCAGCACTGCCTTTACGGCGTTGAGCCAGTCTTCTGACCAGCGATGGACATCGGGGTCATCGGCAATCTCGATGTCGAACTGGTCGCGAATGCTGTTTTTAAGGGTTTCGAGCGGGTCGGTGTCGCTGGCGTTGTCGTAGACCTGGTATACTGCGTCGAGGTAGCTTTCGGACTGGCTCCATGCCGGAACCGAAAGAGCCAGAAGAACCGCCATTACTACTGCTAGTTTGTTCATCGGCTTGTTCCTTTCAGTTCAGGTATTCTTTGCCATCCATGATGTACTTTTTGATGAAGTTGTAGCGCTCGAGATCCATGGTGGTGCCGCTCCTCGATACAAAGACACCGTTTCTGATCGAGCCGCCTGACCAGTAGGTAGCTACTGATTCAGCCATGTCTTCTACCGGCTGAGTTCGGCCATAACCGGTCGGGCACTGGCCGGCGAGGCGGCCGCCCGGCCAGAACTTCTGGCTCCAGGTCTGCATGACCTGCGGATAGGTATTCTGGAAACAGTGAGTCATTTCGTGAACCAGAGTGCGCTTGAAGTTATGCTTGAGATAAGCCATCTGTTCTTCGGTAGTCGGGGCGCGGCCGTAGGCGGCTACCAGCGAATTATAGGCGCCCTGTGTCATCTGGGCACTGAGGTCGAGCATGTGAATCTTGCGCTGCGGAACGATAACGTAAGCAGCGGCGCTGGGTGGTATTCTCGGGTCGTAAGGGGGGCCGTCGCGGTAGACGACATCGGTGCATTTTCTGAAGAATGGCGGCAGAGAGGCGAGAGCTTCGTCGGCAGCTCGCAGCTGATTTTCGCTCCAGGTCTGGTTTTGACCGTCTACTGCATCTATGCCGTATTTCTGCTTGATCGCGGCGCGAACACCCTCTTTGCCTGTGGCGGTGCTGGTTCCCGTGCTGGTAGCTGTTGCTGTGGCAGTGCTGGTAGAGGTTCGTGTGCTGGTAGAGGTTCGTGTGCTGGTGGAAGTAGCGGTGCCGGTAGATGTTCGCGTGCCGGTTGAGGTTGCAGTTGAAGTGCCGGTGGATGTTCGGGTTGCGGTACTGGTGGAGGTAGAAGTTGCAGTACCGGTAGAGGTTCGGGTTGCAGTGCTGGTGGATGTCGAGGTGCTGGTCGAAGTTGAGGTGCCAGTTACCGGCGGTTTGGGCTTCGGCACGATTTTTTCGCAGGGAATCACGACTACGACAACTCTGGCGCCGCACATTTTGCCGCCAATGATACGCATGAGCTGGTTGATAATGCTCTGCAGGCGTTCGAGCGCCTTCTGTTGCGCCGGGTCGCCAGTCGGGTCAGGTACATCTACGACTTTCGGAGGAGTGTTGTCGTCGCCGTTCACGTAGCGTGCTTCGGGTTCATCGGCAACTGCCGAGGTGCCCCGGTCGTCAGCACTGTAAATACTGTCGAGATAACTGCCGCTTTGCCCGTAAACCGGAGCAAAAGCGATGAAAATCAGCATGCTTACCAGTAGCAGCCATTTCTGAGTCATAGAATACCTCCCCCTGTACATTCACCTGTATAATTATACGAAATTTTATAACAATTTGTTGCAAAAAAACGATATGGGGTCAGGGGGAATTGAGCTGGCGGTTGAGGCGAGCCGGGAAAATAAAGGTTTTCAGGGCAAAAGGTTTTTCGTCGCCACTGCGCATTTTAAGTTTGAGGTCAAGGCCGATGCTGATTCTTAAGGTGCCTGAACTGGTGCCTTCTGGTTCGATGAAGCGCTCGAGATCGGTCTGCCAGGTCAGCGAGGCAACGCGGTTTTTGATCAGTTCCCGTTCACTGTCACCGCCTTCACGCCGGAAAATGCTGCCGCCACTTTCAGATGCCTGGTAACGATAAACAACCGGTAAAGCCCTGGCTTCGCGACTGCTGTAAACCATGAAGCTCAGCTGGTCGGAAGTCGCACTGAGCTGAGCCGGATTACTGACAGATGAATCTGGCGCGATGACGGCGCTGTTCAGATCGGTGCGCAGGCGCGCCAGAAACAGTGCTCCATCCTGCATCAGCACTGCCGTTCCTTCGCTGCGGCTGAACCCACGGCGAAAATTGGTGAACAGCATAATGGCGGTTCCCATGAATACTGAAACTATGCCGCAGACCACGAGGATCTCGACCAGGGTAAAGGCCTGTCTGTTTTTACAGATTCTCATTAGCCACCAGCGTTTTCATGAAAAATTCGCGAATACGGTCTGAGCCAGGAGCAGCGACATACTTTATCGTCACGGTAACTTTCTTGAACAATGTTTTGCCATCGCGTCGAATATCTTCGACTTTCATCGAACGCCAGAGATCTTCTGCCGGCGAGAACTTGAACAGAACCGGGCCATCAGCAAATTGACCGCCATCGACAATGACATCGCTTTCATATTCGCCGCTTTTGATCTGCCCGAATGGCAGAGAGATGATCTGCTCCATAAGCTCGATCGCGGCTGTGTGCGCCCTGAATTCGGCGTCGGTCAGCTGAATGTTTCGGTTACCGGTCGAAAACGTCATGAATACCGGCAGCATGATCAGGGCGAGTATGCCGGCTGAAAAGACGATTTCGAGCATCGAGAGGCCGCGGCGCGTGCTATTATTCATTCCAGAATGAATCCTTGGGATCGATGAATACTTTGTAATAACGATTGTAACCGGTAGTCGTCGGGTCCTGGCCGGGTCTGAAGCGGACAGTGCCACCCTGAAAGCGGTGGTCGGCGTATATCGAACCGACGCACAGCGAACCGTACATGTCGAACTTAGAGCCGTAGCCAAGTTCTGCGTTCGGGGCTACGACATTTACGTGATTGGGCTGGGTCGAAGAAAAACTTACCGAGCCGGTACCGGCGAGAACCAGGGTCAGAGCCTCGGCCGGCGATATGCAGCTGATTCCGCGCAGAACCAGATTGCCCTGCTGCAGTATTATCATGCCACCACCTTTGACTACCATCGGCTGCGGCTTGCCAGCCGCCGGAATCTGCATATCGAGCTGGCGCGAATTTTTTATGCTGACGATGGCGTTGAGTTCGAGTTCGCCGCGGTCGTTAAGAAACCGCTTCCAGAAATCGTTGATCGAGTCGATTTCAATCTGTGTGCGGTTTTCGATGACCTGTAACAAAGACTGTCCCGTCGGCCGGCCTTTGAAAAACATGTGCTGGTCGCGCGAAATTTCGAGGTTGAGTCCGTTATCCATGGCCAGAATGCCTGCATCCGAGGGAAAAACCCGACCGGCCTTGTTGCTGTAGACATCCTGCATGCTGTTGTAAGACTCGGCATAGGGCAGTTCACTGATCCTGCTCATCAAAAGCGCGTAATCAGCATAACTGTCGCAAAGCATGCCAGACTGCAGCAGTGGCCCGCCGACCTGGCGGCCCATGATATCCTGAATCATGATCGAATTGTTCCAGGCGTTTTCAGAGACCGATGGCAGCAGATACAGAGGTGGCGGACTGACAGAAGTGAACAGCGCCTCGACATCGGGTTCTTCTGGTTTGACTTCAAGGCTGGCATAACGTGGAAAGGCGATGTGAACGTTGCCGAATACACGGGTGCGAGACTGGTAGCCCTTGCGCGCATCACCGAACAGATGCAGAATCGAAGATTTCGACGAGTATGCATTCTTTTCGCCGGTCGACAGAATGTTTCCTTCATACATTGCATCGGTTTCCTTGCGGTTGCTGCGGTCATGAAAGCCGTCAAGCACAAAACTGTGCCCAAACCGGTAACTGACCTGACGCACAGATGAAGAGCTCTTGTCCCACGGTATCGACAGCGATGAAGAAAAAGAATCGGGCAGAGCATCAGCCGGCGTCGAAAACTTGACCGGCGAAAAAATGTTGGGGTTGCTGACATCGTAAAAATGAAAAATTTCGCCGAGATCGCCGGCGCCGGAACAAAGATTGAGACGGCTTCGCCGGCCACCCATCCAGATCCAGCCGCGCCGCTGCCAGATATCTTTCTCAGCCTCCTCGCGCAGAATATCGCCCATATTCCCGGCTTCGAAAGGAGCATCGGGAGTTGCGTGATTGTAGGTGATCAGCGGCTTCGGCCCGTCGGTTATCATACCGCGGTAGTCGTTGCGGATAATATTGAAGCCACCTTCGCCGGCGCGCGCAGCATCATTGACGAACAGACTGAATTTGCCCATCCAGGCCGGAATTGTGCTTCCCACCCTGACCTTGCGTTTGACCAGAATTACCCGGCTGCTGTTCTTGAAAGTGCCGGTCGATTCGATGACCAGATAACCGTCTTTGGCAGCCGGGTCAGCCCAGCTGGTCGGCGCGGTTTCGCAGATACTGAAATCTCTCAGCCAGACATCGACCTTGATCGAGGCGTCTTTGTCCATTTCGCGGGCGAACTCTTCGAGATCGCGGTTCCAGCTGGCGTCGAGCATGTCGTTGATGCAGATGTCTTCGAGTTCGCCGGGGTTGAGCAGCAGCTGGTTGAGCTGCTGGTTGCCGGAAGTGCCTGACATGACTTTGCCGATCGCTTCGCGCACCGAGCCGATACTGCTGTTAATGCCGGCTTCAGCAAGAAAGTGAGCGATTTCGCCGTTAACTATGCTCTGAATACCGGTATGCTGATGCCCGACGAACGAATACAGCGAAACCGCCAGAATGAGCATAACGGTGCCGATGATGACAGCAAACATTATCGCGAAACCATTGCGGGCTGTTATATTTGACGATACGGTCGAGGCTATCTGCATAATTAAATAATCTCAACCCCGGGCATGATTGTCAACGCTTTTACCCATTACGAAAAACTGTTACAATGTCCAGGTAAATCTGACGCCCGCAGATGGAGGAATATATGAAAAATCTCGCTCTGACACTGGCTCTGGTAATGTTGAGCATTGGAGGATACGCCATGATCGAAACTTTGAGTCTTGAACAGCTCGCGCACGGTGCAGACCTGGTGGTTTCCGGTAAAATCGCCGGCGTTCGCGCCGTTGAAAAACAGGCCGATGGAGTAGAGGTTGTGGCCAACCTTTTTGAAATTAAAGAATGCCTCAAAGGGGGCATTGCGGCCGGTGAAAAAATCAGAATCAAAACCTGGCGCGGCATCGAAGACAGCGTCGAGTTTGTTGAAGGCAGAAGCTATCTGCTGTTTTTGCGCAGTGTCGATGGTAACTACGAAGTGTTCAACTCACCACAGGGCAGCTGGCCCATTGAAAAAGACGGCAGTTTCTCGGCCATGGGTCTTGGCAAAACCATCGAGCAGGTAAAAACGGCAATCGAGAGCCGCCCGCTCAAGTTTCAGCCTGAATTCAAGCCCCTATCGCTGTAAGCTGCTGCTATAAATTTTCAGCCGTCGATCAGTTTGAGAACGGTCGCCCGGTTTTCGTCCTGCATTTTGAAAGCCTTTATCGCTGCCTTCGATTGCAGGGCGTTAAGGTTCATGTTGATCAGTTCGGCCGCAATATCTGCATCTTCGATGCGAGACTGCGACGCAGTTGTGTTGATGAACTCATTCTGCAATGCCGCTATCTGCGAGCCTATACCGTTGATGGCGGCGCCGATCGTGCCGCGCTGCGTCGAAACACTGCTGATCGCCTGATTGACCTGCCCGATTGCCTGGTCGGCACCGGAGCTCAGATTCAGTGCGCTTACTCCGAGTGCGTTGGCGGTGGCGGCCGGCAGTGACATGGTTTCGCCGCCCTGCAGTTCGATGCTGAAACTGCCGTCGAGCAGCTTTTTATCGTTGTAGACGGTGTTGTTGGCAGTCTGGTCGATCTGCTGTGCCAGCTGGTCGATTTCGCGCTGAATGTTGCCACGGTCTTCGCTGGTCAGCGTTCCGTTCGCGGCCTGCACCGATAATTCGTTCATGCGTTGCAGAATGTCGCCGGTCGAGCTCAAAGCACCTTCAGCGGTCTGCAGCAGGGAAATTTCGTCCTGACGGTTGTTGATGCCCATCAGCAGACCTCGCGTCTGCGATTCGAGACTCATTACCATGGCGAGCCCGGCCGGGTCGTCGCTGGCGCTGTTGATTTTTTTGCCGGTTGCCAGCCGGTTCAGAGTCTTGTTTCTGGCCTCTTCACTTTTTATCAGGCTGCTGTGCAGCCTTTCAGAATTTGTTGCCTTGATAACCACAGTTAAGACCTCCTTGTCTTTTTGTGTACCTATATACTAAATATATCTGATTTTAAATGTTTCGTCTATTTTTACTGGCGCATTGCCTCGATCGCTTCTGCTTCGCTTTCGAAGGGGTTGCCCATCTGAAGCAGCCCGACCATTTTAAAAACTCCATAGGTCAGGTCACTGAGCCCGACAAAAGCCAGTTCTCCGCCCTTGTCATCGACGATTATCTCGCTGAGTTCGATGAGCTGGGCAATGCCCTGCGAGTT
This sequence comes from Candidatus Rifleibacteriota bacterium, assembly GCA_022704885.1. The sequence continues at coordinate 24,531 of JAKJFO010000012.1, forward strand.
GATAACCGGTGAGTCTTTGAGGTTGAGAATGACCTTGTGGCATTCAGACGGCAGATTTTTCTGAACGGCTTCGAATACTGCTGCACCGCCGTTTTCATCAAGATAGCCGCTGGAACGCACGATAAAAATATCGTTGCTGTTATCTGTACTGATTGTAAAATTGCTCATTGCCAAAATATATAGCTATTTTGCCGGCAAGTCAATGCAAAATGGGGGCCCGGAAATTCAGAATGCGGTCAGAAATTCGGCGGGAATTTCGCCGCTGCTGCCCTTTTCGGCTTTGACCTGAGCCTGAAAGCTGGCGCCGGGTTTGGGCACGGTACCATATGACTCGGGCAGCTGCAGTTTGTATAGTTTGCCAGGTTCGGTTTCGACCGCAACCGTGCGTTTGTCTGCATCAGAAATCACCACGCGCCCTTTTATGGTGATTGTTTCGAAAACTTTGCGAACGCTCGCCGACTTGGGCGCGGCATCAGGTGATACCGGTGGCCCCGGGGCGAGGAAGAGAAACCAGATGAGAACTGTCAGAACGGCGCCGATGGCATAGGCAATAACGGTGAATCGCACCAGCGACGCATCAAAAATCACGTTTTTGTCGGCGGTTTCTCTGATTTTCTGGATCTTTTCGAGTTTATAAGCGGCGCGTTCGGTTTTTTTGCGTTCTTCTTCGGCTACCAGCTCTTCGCCGGCGGCAAAGAGCGCTTCAACTGTATGGCCAGGCTCTGTGTCTATTATTCTGATGGCGAGCTCCCGGCACAGGTTTTCGTATTCGTCTTTTTTCGACGATTTACATGCTTTGTAATCAACGTAAACTCTGAAAAAAGTATCTTCATCAGCATTTGAGCGAAGAATCGAGCTGATCTGCTGCAGGTTTTCGCTGTCATTCTCGCTTTTGAAAGCACTGATAAGAATCTGGCTGACCGAGTGATAGTCGAAACTGCCGAGACAGAAGATTGCGGTCTGTCGCTGAGCCGGTTTGATAGAAGACAGCATTTTTTCGACGAGCGAAATTGCCTGTTTCTTGTCGAATAAAGAAAAGACTTTGATGGCAGCCAGCTTTACCTCATCGTAGCGATGTTTGATCAATTGCGGCAGGTATGGGTGCAGGGCTTCAGGGTTTATTGCGCTGAGCGCTTCGATAGTCGACTCAAGAATGTTCTGATCGTCACTCTGCAGGCAGCCGATGAGAAGCTCAGAATCAGCCGGGCCACCGAATCTTTCGATACGTTTGATCACAGCGATCTGCTCACTTACGTCGAGATCTCTGAAAAACGGTCTGATGACGGCCATATACTTTTCGCAATTCTCGGCATTGATGGCAGCAATAAGGTTTTGTCGCTCCTGAGCTGTGTACTCCTGGGGTGGCCGCTTTTCCACCGGCTTTTCCTGAGGCTTTTCTTCCTTTGTGGTGACAGATACAGCCGGGGTGGCCGGGGCCGGTTTTGCTGCTTTGCTGGCCGCCGTTGGCTCTGCTGATGGTTCTGGCCGGGTTGTCCGGACTGGCGCCTGGCTCTTTTGCATCTCGAGCTGCCCGGTTTCCAGAAAATATCTGACTTTTCTGATGTTGTTAAGATCACGTTCGCGCGGCAGATAGGCTTCGACAACCTGTCGGGCTTCATCGATTCCACGTCTTGCCAGTTCGCTGAGCTTTATCGCTGACTGCAGACGGATCTCGGCCTCAGGCGATTTCAGCGCGTTGCCATGGTGTTCAATGAAAAGCCTGATGCGCTTTTCCTTGAAATGCGTTTCGAGCACCTGCAGCATCTGGTCTGGCGCGGCATTGACTATTTTTGCCTGATACAGCGATTGCAGAACACCTTTCAGAATCACATCGACAAGTTTTTGCTTGATGCCGACGCAGGCCTGGCGAACCTCAAGCAATCTGGCCGGCATGTGACGCTCTGGGTTGGTCATGAAAATCAGTCCGGCTTTTTTGATCATTTCAGGGTCGCTCTCAACGCTTATGTATCGCAGCATGAGAGTTTCGATCTGTTTGAAAGGAAAAAAGAACGCCTGGTAAAGCGCTGCATGCTTTTCGGTTTCGAGATTCGAAAACAGCATCGACTCGAAGTGGCGAAGTGCTTCTGAGGGGTCCCAGCGATGCAAGAGGCGAACCGCCCGCGATCTTATGCCAAAATTGCTGTTGATGAGCAGCGGAACGATCAGATCCTTGAGGCGGTCGGGGTTGTGTTTTTCGAGAGCTTCGATCGCAGCGCTGAGCACGCGCGGATCATGATGCCGGCACAATTTTTCGATAGCCGGGGTGTCTTCGGCTGAACCATATTTTTTGAAAAATTTCAGTACTGAGGGCAGCAGTTGCTGCGAAAAATGCGGCCATTCGGCGCGCCGCAGGCTGACGGCAACAGCAGCGGCCTCATTGCGTTTGACTGATTCAAGCATCAAGGCAAGGCTGATTTCGTCGCGCTGCGGATTTTTCAGCTGTTCTTCGATGGCTTCGAGGGTGCCGCGGTTCTTGTCGCCGCTGTCGAGCCGTGCCAGAACCTTCTGCATGTGAAAACGGATGCCGGGCTCCTGTTCGCCGGCAAAGATTTCGCGCAGAGCCTCTCGATGTTCTTCCGACCAGTCCATATCCTCGATTCTTGAAAGAACCGAGAACCTGATCACAGGATCAGGAGACTTCAGGTCGTTGAACAGTTCATTTACCGCGTCCATTTATCTGTTCTTGCCAAGGAGTTCGCTTTCCTTTTCGAGCAGGGTATAACCTTCTTTGAAGCCACCCGCCAGTCTGAACATTTCGCCAGCAGTGGCGGTATCTTTGCCGGCAAGCATGAGCAGGCCGATGTTGCGCAGTATGTAACGCTGCAGCGGGTGCTTGCGATTGCTGTAAAAGGTTTTTTTGAAGGCCTCTTCTGCCAGGCGGCGCTGGCCTTTGCCCCAGAAAACCAGGGCCTTGATGTTGCCGGCAGCGATTCGCAGATTTTCGTAGGCCGTCGCCTTTTCAGAACTTATGGCCGATTCGAACTGCTCGATAAAACTGCTGGCGATATCGAGGCTGTTTTCCTGATAAGCCTTGACCGCCAGTACATAGAGTCCGTTGAGCTGGTCATAACGCTTGCGATTGATATCTATACCTGATTCCTGCATGGTTTTGAGCAGATCGGGGTCAGATTTGATATATCCTTCCAGTTTACCGAACATTTCGACATCGGTTTGTGCCTGATGTGCCGAAATCAGCGGATCTTCGTAATAAGCCGGGCCGCGGAAACCATCCTGAGCTATGATTCTGTCGTCGTAACTCAGCCACATATCGTCTGCTACCGGGTAAAAAGTTTCTTCTGGCGTCAGCGCGAACGAAATATCGGCATAGCGTTTGGTCTGGTCTGGCCAGCGCTGCACGGTTTCGCTCAGATCTCCGGCATTTTCAGGCATTTCGCGTTTGAAGTAGCTGATCAACTCACTTTTTGGCACGATAAATGCAGCTTCGACAACAATCGAGCCCTGCGATAAATAGCTGCCGGGAGTCACCTTGAAAACAGCTTTGTGCTGTGACCCGGCTTTAATCATGGCGACCTGCAACGACTCAGGTTCCGCTTTCCAGCTGTCCGGCAGGATCAGTCTGATCTGAACGTCGCTCAGATTGCCGATTACTGCCTGAAGTTCAGCCTGCAACTCGATACTCCGGTTGAGTTCGGGAGCCCGGTCAAGTTTGGCAGAGAGTCTGAACCATTCAGGCACCTGCAGCGTTGCGGCCGGCAAAATACAGCTGCAGAGAAGAAACATTACTGTGACGAGGTGTTTTGTCGTTTTGATATGGCGTGCTGTCATCTTTGCAGCTCCTTTTCTCTTTTCAGTTTATCTTGCGGTTTTCGCCGTCTTTTATCGGTACAAAATCTTCGTTTTCGTCGCTTTCGTCGCCATCGCTGCCGACTTGTTCGGGCTCTTCAGCAAAATCGTCAGTGGTCACCTGATTTTCGGCCGGTGCGGCGTCGCTGCGGTAAATCAGCTTCATCAGATGCGGGTAGGTATCATCGACGATGTGAATCAGCACCATGAAAGCGAGATCGAACTGTCGCCGAGTCATCATGGCATCTTCGAGAATATGCTGGCAGCAGGCCGAAAGGCTCTTGCCGTCTTTGCCAATCTCGAATCTGATATCGAGTATGTCATTCATTACCTGCATGAGAAACTGCATGATATCTGATCTGAGCATATCGATGTTTCTGATGAATCCTGGGATGCGGAATATCAGGTGGTTGTTGTGTACATAGATGACCACGTGCATGGTCAGATTATGACCCTGCATATACAGCTCGATCGCATCATCGGCGATGTCGTGATACCGTATTTCGGCGGAGTCAAGATAGGTCTTTATCTGAGCGATGATCGCGCGTATCGAGTTTTCTGATTCTGGGTGGCCGCTGTTCATCTGACAACCTCGGTAATTATTCTTTTGACTTCATCTGATGATATACCAAATGCCCGGCAGGCAAAACCAATAATCTTCTTTTCGGACTCCTCGATCACACCGTCGCGAAAAGCGGCCTGGCATAAATTTTTGAACAGGCGCTGATGACTGAAACGCTCACGCAGCCCACCGGAGAGCTCGACACCAGCCAGTTGTCGCCTGACATTATTGAACATCTGCATGAACATCGCGTCGGGAACATTGAGCGCTGCCTTCAGCTTCTGCAGAAGTTCCTGCTCGGCCGGCTCGATCTGCCCGTCGCGCATGATTTCGAGCAGCACCATCGAAAAAAATTCGGGACCGGTCAAAGGTTTACGTTCTGCCGGTTGACTGGTCTGTGGCGGGCATGTTTGAGCAGAAAGCTGTTTGACGACGTTCAAAAAATCATAAGACGCATCGGCAGAGAAACGGCGGCTGATTTTTGCGAGCCTGGGCTGCAACCAGCCGGTTACCTGCTGTTCACCATGTATCTGCGGAATCATGCCGGCCAGCATCTGCATGTAACCGGCTGCCTGGGCGAAGGCGCCGTTGTTGATGAAACCTTCTATCAGCTTGAAATACTGTTGTATTTTGCTGTTGGCAAGAATGCCATGCTCGTTGTGCAGGCGCTCGCAGTATTCTTCCAGAGACATGTCAAGGCGGCTGGCGCTGCCGATCAGATGCCGCTGCACCGGTGCCAACCCGCTGTAGTGCATGAGCAGTCTGAGATTCAGCAATGCAAATTCTGGATTCACAACCTGGCCGGTTTCGAGGAACCAGGCTGCCCGGCGCAGCAGAGCGTTGAAATAAAACTCGTCACGTTTGAGAGCTTCGCCAAAAAATTCCTGGGCCTTCGTGTCCTGGCCCATTTTCTGGTAGAGAATTCCGAGGTTACACCAGGCGTCGGGAAAATCGGCAAAAAGTTCTATAGCCCGACGGTATGACGCTTCGGCGCCTTCGGTGTCGTTGTTGAGCCGCTGGCAAAGGCCAAGCAGATTATAAACTCTGCCGACGCCTGCATCAGATTCAATAACCTTCTGGTATAAAGTCACGGCTTCACCGGTGTTACCAGTGGCTTGAGCCCTGATGCCCATGGCGAAATGGCCCGTCAGATCGAAACGCTCGAACTTGAAAAGCAGGCTTTCTTCGCCGGTGTTGCCCTGGCCACTCCGGTTGAGAGCTACAATAGCTACTGATTTCAGTTTTGCCGGAAGCGTCGAATCAATACTGGCACTGGCGATCATGGCTCCGGTCGCAAACGAAAATATTGCGAGCTCATTGTCGGCAGCCATTATTGAAACATTGTCAGCGATGATTTCGTTCCAGGCTGCCGGAGTCAGCGAAAAATCGAGACGCAGCAGATTCTCCGACCCGACAGGCACTACTGTGCAGCTCATCTGCAGGCTCCCCTCGTTAAAAATTTATAATGCCGGCGGAAAAGCCGTAGTCATCAGCGTGTTACGCCCTGCGAACTGAATCAGTCCCCAGCGACTGTTTTCTTTTTCGAGATACAGTTCGATTTCTTCGCTCAAAGTTGCCTGAGGTACACCGTCTTTGCTGTATTCAAGTGTCAGAAGTGCTCTGACCGAAGCGATGTCTTCACTGGCAGCAACATCGACGCCGATACTGGTTATGGTGAATTCGTTCACCACAGCTGCAGCGAAGAAGTCTTCAAGTCTTGTTCTGAGAATAGTATAACCACTGGTGGTAAGATTGGGGTATTTCAGGTCGGTGTAGACATATTGCATCACATCGTCGATTTTTTCACTTTTGACAGCTGCGGCAAAAGCTTCAACCACTGTAGCCACTTCAAGTTCTTCGGGGGAAAGAGTGTAATCACTTCCGCTGCTGCCACCGCCTCCACCGCAGCCGGTAAACAGGAGTGCCAGGCAAAAGATCGTTAACAGGCAGAATATGGTTTTGGCTCTTTTCATAAATTCATATTCTAGACGTAATTTGACCCGGTGTCAAAATGAATGTAGGGGTTCAGCGAGTTGAACCCCTACAGATCATATCAACTGTGTGTTGTCTGGTTTTAACGAATCAGGCCTTGCCAGAGCAGCCCATGATGCGCATTTTGCGTTTTACGACTTCTCTGATTGCATCGCGGGCCGGGCCGAGATATTTGCGCGGGTCGAATTCAGCCGGATTTTCGGCGAAAACCTTGCGGATCTGGCCGGTGAGGGCAATGCGCAGGTCGGTGTCGACGTTGATTTTGCAGACCCCGGTTTTGGCGGCCTGAGCGATCATGTCTTCGGGTACGCCGCGTGAACCAGGCAGATTTCCGCCGTATTTGTTGCAGATGGCGGTGAGATCTTCGGGAACTGAGCTGGCACCATGCAGAACCAGCGGGAAATTCGGCAGCATCTTTTCAATTTCGGCAAGCCGGTCAAAAGCCAGCTTGGGCTCACCCTTGAACTTGTAGGCGCCGTGGCTGGTACCAATGGCTACAGCCAGAGAGTCGCAGCCGCTCTTTTCGACGAATTCTTTTGCTTCTCTGGGGTCGGTGTAGGTAGCATCTTTGGCTGCGACCTTGACATCATCTTCGACACCGGCCAGTTTGCCAAGTTCGGCTTCGACGGTGACACCCTTCGAGTGGGCGTAATCAACGACTTCTCTGGTGATCCTGATGTTTTCCTGGAGCGGATGTTTGGAGGCATCGATCATTACTGAAGTAAAGCCGCCATCGATACACTTTTTGCAGATATCGAAATCATCACCATGGTCGAGGTGCAGTACAACCGGTATCGATACGCCCGAGGCTTCAGCCATTTCCATGGAGGCCTGAATCAGATGAATCAGATACTCATGTCGTGCGTATTTTCGGGCGCCGGCCGATACTTGAATGATCAACGGGGCCTTTTCTTCGATAGCTGCTTCGAAAATGCCCTGAACGATTTCCATGTTGTTGACGTTAAAAGCGCCTATGGCATAACCGCCTTTGTAGGCTTTTGCAAAAAGTTCCTTTGAAGTTACCAGTGGCATCGATGTCCTCCTGTGTAGACTGATATTTGATGCGCTGACGGCATCGTCTGTTCAAGTCGCATCTTAGCAGCTGCTGCCAAAAATGTCAAAAACTGCCGAAGATTAAATTGTCTGATGAAACATTAGAACTGATTTCTGCGTTGATTATCTGACTGTAAACCGCCCGAAGGTTGTACGGTATAATTGAGATTTGTGATAAACTCGAAAATATGACAAGCAAATACATATTACTCTGTATTCTTGTGTCTTTTATGGTTGGGATCTCATTGCCAATCATGGCTTACAGCGCACAGGCCCGTGAATACCTGCGTCGCGCCGAGGTGTTTTTTGAAAACGGCAATCTGGTTCAGGCCCGCAACTTTCTGCAGAGGGCCGAAAAAATCGATGGCAATGACGAAAAGATAAAAGAGTTCGCAGCCAGGTTCAAGAAGGCTGTTGACGAAAAGACAAACAAACTTCAGCAGCAGATAGAGTTCTATCTGTCGGCAAAAAATCTGCCAGACGCCGAAAAAATGCTGCATGAAATGCTTGCTCTCGCACCTGAACACAAGTTCGCTCTCGAAAAAATGCAGTATATTACCGAGACCCGGCGCAAGATCGATGAATACAAGTCGCAGGGTATCCAGGTCGATGTTTCTACGGGGCGGGCGCATGATCTCGACCACTATTCGGCAATATCATACATGAACCGGGCCCGTGGCTTTTTCGCCCAGGGCGACCGCATGAAGGCCATGGAAATGCTCGAGGTCATTCTTAAACGTGAGCCTGACTATAAGCCGGCCCTTGAACTCAAGACGAAGATCGATCATATCAACCAGATCGAATCGTTTGTCGAAAAGGCTGAAACCGCATTTCTCGAAGGGCGCATGATGGAAACGGTCGATGCACTGACTGTGCTGATCGCCGATTCGCCCGATCGTATCGAGTATCTGCTTTTGCGCGGCAAAGCGCATCTCAAATTGAAAGATTACGATGATGCTCTTGCCGATTTCTGGAAGTATTACCGGCAAAACCCTGATGACGACACAATGTTTCCATTGTTTTGCGAGAGTTATTTCGGCAAAAGAAATTACCAGATGGCATTTGGCTTCAGCCGCAATCCAAAATCCGGCAAGATATATCAGTCGCTGGCTTACCGCTTTGAATGCCATTTCAGGATGTTCATGTCTTCATATCTTCTTGTGTTTTTCTTTCTGGGCCTTATTCCTGTAGCTGTCTACTACGCCTGGAAGACTGGCGAAGACCTGCTCATGCGCTTTTCACTCGGTTCGGCCTGGACTTTTGTCAAATGCCTGCCGGTGGTTTTTTTCAAGTCGCCGCTCGACTGTCTGGGCGACCTCATTTCTGTTGCCCGTGATCTCAATGTTCCGTGGCTGAACTATCTTGTCGGTCTCTGCCTGTTCAAGATCGGTCAGATCGAAGGTGCCCAGCGCTTTCTTTCCTACAGTCTCGAGAGCGACTCATTGCGTGCGCGGGCCAGCTATTTTGTCGGACTGGCCAGAAAACAGCTCAAATATCAGGCTTATGAGAATGACTTTGAAGAGGCGGTTCTCTGCGGAGTTGGCCGGCAGAGTGCCGGGTGGCACCCGAATTTCATGAAACTCATTGAGCGCGAACTCATGATGAGTTATAGTAAAGTTAAGGATAACGAAACTTTTGAAGGAATGGCGTTTGCGATAGTCGATGCCCAGACAGGGAGTGAAAAATGAAAAGACTGATATGTACAGGTCTGTTCTTGTTGATGGTGCTCTTTCCTGTGGTAATAACCGCTCAGGATTCCTTTTCGCTGACGGTTCTAAGGGCTATCGCAATCAAGAGCGACTACGGTAATCCCATTGACACCTATGAAGATGTCGATCCTATAACCGGGATTTTCGCTGAATTGTCAGGTATCAACCCGGTAACAAGCCAGGGAGAAATCAGCAGTACATTTGGTGGTTTTGCCAGAAAGTCTACTGCCGAAGAATTTTTTGCCCGGCTCGAAGCCTTTGGCGGGCTTGTTTTCGGCAATGGCAGCATGGATTTTGCCAATTTTCTCGCCGGAAATTTTTATCTCGATGCCGGGTATATGTCAAAAGACGAAGAAACCGGCGAAGAGACTTGGAAAGACCGCATCTGGTCGCCACTGCCCGATCTCACTTTTCCTGATTACGACTCTACCGACAAACCGCACGAGCGCAAATATTATCTGTGTTTCTCGGCTGACTTCCGGTATGTCGAACCGTTTCGCGTTGACCCCAACGCATTGTCATGCTCCGATTACCGGCAGTTTTGCGACTATCCTCCCTGCAAAGAGAAAATCGAAGAAGATGATCCGGCCAGTGCCGGCGCCAAGATTACCGTTCAAGAAGAAGAGCACGAGCAGACCGAGCTCAATATCTATAAAAACCTTGCAGATATAATAGGTGATCACGTTCGTGATGCTTCTGCAATGGTGCAAAACCAGAGTGGAATCGATTTTACGCTCAAGTTCAAAGACCGTACTCCGCCACGTATCGATGGCTGCGACAGTGGCGATTTCCCTGAGCTGGGCGCCGACAATCCGGCGACAAGCGGTGACTGGTACCGGGTTGAGGGCCTCAAAATTACTGACAATTCTGGCGGAAAAATAGGCACAGCACTGTTGCTGGGCAAAATTGACACGTCGCCGACCGCGACCTGGGCCAGCGAAGAGCAATGGGTGCTTGAAAAACCGAGTGTCATAGAATCGGGTGCTGAAACCGATCATGTCATTATGCCGAATTCATGCCACGGTGTCATGCGCTATACTGTCTATGCCTGGGACAAACACGGCAACCTGAATCCAGGCGATCCCAAAATCCGTGAAGATGACCCTGAAAACTGTTATGGCCTTGGCCCAACTGTAATTGGCGGCATGAACGTCGACTTTCTGGGTCAGACCATAGATCCCAACCTCTCAAAAGATCCTGGTAATGCCAGAGGCTGGCCGATACAGGTCGAATTTCGTGAACCGCAGGACTTTGACGATACCTATGTGGGTGAGCTTACCGCCAAACTGAATTCTGATTTCAGGCGCGGTCAGGGCTATGTAAACATCAGAGACAACGACCTGCCCAATATCGTCATCAGAATCGAGTCGGTCAAAGATGGCAGCCGGATTTTCTTTCCGCCGGTCATTCCGCATGGCGACCCTGATTTCAGCATAGTACATTCGACCAAATACAAAACAGCAGCGGCGCCGGCCGACAGCAACGTCGGCGACTACATCGACTTTCTTGGCCCGCCGACTTCGATACCATTTCTCAGCAGCAGAATCGCAGATGGTTCTCAGGAGATGTACTTCAGAATTCTCGATATTGTTCCCAGCGATGTCATGCACCCTTCAGAAAAGGATATCATGCTCAGCCGCTACAAGTTACAGCCTGATCCTGAGTTTATTCGCAAGCATTTCAGACTCGAATCATACGATCAGTCTGATACCAAAGAAGCTGATGGCAGCCCGGAGCTTGATATCGAGACTTTTGGCAAACGCAACAGCTTTGGCAAACGTGTGGTAGCGCTGCTCGAACTGCCGGGAAACCGCGCAATGATTCAGGAAGACGTCGAATACCTTATCGACGTCTGGTCTGATGACAATATCAAATGGGCAACTATCGACAGTTCAGGCCAGAAACTCGACAGCGTCATCCCGATTCCGACCGGCGTTCAAAACGGAGAAATAACGGTAGAAGTGCCGAATCAGTTTCCCCGCGCGAATTATCGCGCGCCAATCGACAAGCAGGAAAGCGTCAATGGCCGGTTGCGGGTAGTTTTTCGTGAGCCGACGCTGAAAGATGCCGGTGGTTCTGATGAAAACGAGCTGATCAACAGTCGCTTTCCGTTCATCGACGTTAAGGCGACCGATTATGCCGGCCTTGAGCGCAGCATCAGACTTTATTTGAGAATTACCAACGAAAATCCGAATATCAGAGTACTCGATCGCAAACATGAGCAGAACAGATAGACTGGCAGAGCCTGCGAACACCCGACGCGGGGTGTCGCTGGTCGAAATTCTGGTTGCACTGGTAATCATGGCTCTCGCAATATTACCTGCTATCGGCGCTTTTTCGACCTCATACGGCACCGCCACCCGCCAGATCGAGCAGGAAACTGCGCTTAAGCTCGGCGAAGCAGTGGTCAACGTGCTGTTGAGCGCAAATTATGACAAGCTTATAACCGGAACGCTCGGCACTGTTCCGCTCAACATTCAGACACCGACTGGCGCTTTCAGCGGCTCTCTCGAATTCACCGGGATGACGGCCAGTTCGACTTCGGTAGCCATTGGCCGGGCCACCTATTCGATAAGCGCCCGGGTCGCTACCGTTTTTCGCGCCCAGAACATCGATACTCCGCACAACGATGCCCTGGTTTTCGGGTTTCGTGATTTTGCTGCGCCGCCAGTGCCACCCGGGCCGCCGCCCCCGCCGCCGGCTCCGCCTGCTCCGGTGGCAACTTACTCATGTTTTGACGACCTCGTCTGCATCAAGGTCAGAGTTGATTATGGCCAGCGTGAAGCCATCGATCTCGAAACGTTCAGAGCGGATATGAGCCGATGATTAAAGATTTGTTGCCGGGAAAACGCGGGGTGGCGATTGCGGTGGTGCTGGTTTTCTGCACCGCCATATTGGGTCTGCTCGGCATTCTTTTGATGAATACGAGGCAACAGCGCGGCACTTTCGGCATGCAGTACGAGCAGACCCGAGCTCTGATGGCGGCCCGTTCGGCAGTACAGCTGGCGATTTATAAATATCGGGTTCTGCCGTCAGAATATTATCGCATTCACCAGATGTCACTTGCTGTGAAAGCAGGTGGTGACCCCGCAGAATTCAACCTCACGCGCATGATGTGGCTGCATGACCTGCAGTCTGAAAATGCTGATACGCCGGCCGCAAGAATCAAACAGTTCCTCGAAACTGGTGCTCCAGTTGGGGTAGATGCTCCATCAGCGGGCACTTTTGACTTCGGTGTCGAAGAATTCGATCTGGTATCTTCTTCAATGCATGGCTATACTCAGGATTACCTCAGAATAAGAGCCTGGGGAAGTTTCAACGGAACCCGTAAAACACTGGAGGAGCTGGTTGAAGTTCAGATTGCACAATAAAAGAGCTTTTACCATAATCGAAATCGTCGTTTCGATAATGGTTTTTTCGGGTTTCATTCTGGCGGTAATGTTTCTTTACCGGCGCAGCAGCGATACTTTTAAGATTACCGCCTGGAAACAGGAACGCGCCGCTCAGGCAGATCTTTTCTGGGCACAGGCTCGCAAGGCTCTCGAAGAAGCTACCGACCGTCTCGAATTTACGCCTGGTGTCAGTAATCCGCCGCTGCTTCGTGAATTGCGGCCGATAAAGGTGCATCCGTCGCCAGGCTCCGCTCCCGATGGTAATATTCTGGCCTGGAACGTCAGCAAAACGACTTATGATATGGCCGGTTCAAACCATACCAGCACTCACAACATTTTTTCGATGGCCAAGCAGAAACGCCGTCTGGTAATCAACGGTGGCAGCGGCCGGGCGCCAGTTCTCGATGATGTTGTCGCTGTAGAATTTATCGTTTCTTCTGTCACAAAAAACGCGCAAAATGTCGAAGAGATCACAGCCGGTATCAATTCAGCCGCAGTTGGTACTCTGCTCGAAATTTCAGTAACGCTGGCACCTCCAGAAGGCTATATCGCCGGAGATCTGAAAGTTCCGATGAGTCATAAATTCCGTCTCAACGTGGCACCGTTCTCTGATTCGGCGCCAACCTACTGATCGATGTCTGAAAGTTCTGCTAACCTGGCCGGTCGGCCATATTGCACGATCTCCAGAGTCATGGCCCTCTTTATTGCCACGACCACATCGGTCTGCGCCCAGGAACCGCTGACTCTGACGGTCGAACCATCGCCGTTCGCATGGTCGGTAGTTGCAGCACTGGTGGTGGTAATCATCGTGCTGATCGGAGTTTTGCTCGGGGTAATCAACAAGTCGCTCGGCAAGGAAGTAAAAATCAAGGCAACGGTAAAGAAAGCGGTCGAAGACTCTTACGCCAGAAAAATCAGAAGCGAATATCAGGCAAAGCAGGCGCTGCTCGACAAAAAGATCGAACAGGTGCGGCAACGCTTCTCCATGGTCATGATGAAGGTTAAGAACCTGCTCGATACTCTCGATCATGACGAGCTGTTCAAGGCAATTTCGAGCCTTATCGAAGTAGATATCGGCGCCAGCCGTTACATCGTGTTTCTCGTCGATCCGGCAAAAAACGAGCTTTATCCCTTTCGCTGGCAGGGTTATGCTGATGCCGCCGTGGCAAAATTTGCCATGGCGGTAGAGAGTGCACATGCGATTACTTATGCTCTCAAGCGCAAGCAGACGATTTATCGGTCAGCCGCGACCTCTGATATCGAACTGCGCAAGTTGCTCGACCGCGAACCCGTTTCCAACACGCTTGTTGCTATTCCCCTGATCAGTCAGGACAAAAATTACGGTGTCGTTCACATCGAATCATTTGCTGACGGTCACACGGAAATGGATGAAAGCGAGACGAGATTTCTGTCGAGCCTGCCGACCTTTATCGGGGGCGCTCTCGCCAACGCCGATATCTTCGTGCAGACCCGCGAAGAGCTGACTTCGGCCAGGCAGGTGAGCGAGCAGGAAATTGCTGAAAAGCGCCGGTTGCAGGAAATCTTCTCACGCTACACTTCAGCTGAACTGATCGACAACCTGCTGCGAAATCCTGAAAAAATCGATCTCGGCGGGGTAAACAAGACGGCATCGATACTGTTTACTGATATTGCCGGTTTTACCGCCTTCAGTTCCCGCATGAATCCAAAAGAAGTTGTCGTTCTGATGAACGAATACCTGTCACGTATGACCGAGGTGATTCTCAATTATCAGGGCGAAATCGACAAGTTTATCGGTGACGCTATCATGGCCCGCTTCGGGGTTCTAAGTGATCTGCCGTATCCAGCCAAGAATGCCGTTGAAGCTGCATGTGCCATGCTGGAAGAACTCGAACGCCTGAGTTCAGACTGGGCTGCCCGTGGTCTGCAGGGGTTCAGTATCAGAGTTGGTATTGCCACTGGCGAAGTGCTGGCCGGCAACATCGGCTCGACACGTCGTCAGGAATTTACGGTCATGGGCACGACAGTCAATCTGGCGTCGCGCCTGGAATCTCTCAACAAGGAACTTGGCACTCGCATACTGGTCGATGAAGCAACTTTCGCGCAACTTCCGCGCGCCATCAAGCATCTTAAAAGAGAAAACGTCAGGATCAGAGGTCTCGATACCCCGATTACCATTTACGAGATTCTCGAACAGGTAAGACCTGCCAAGGTCGTATCGATTCAGCCAAAACTCGACCAGCTCGCCAGTCGAACTCAGCCTGCAGACATCGTCTCGAAGCCAGAAACGCCTTCTGTGCCGGTGATCAACCGGCCAGATGGCAGCTGATCCCGGAAACTCCCGGACAACGGAGCAGAAACCGCAGATTACGCTGAGTGCCGCCGGTTCAGATTCATATGTGACCGATGACTAAAGGCTGTACTGCTGATTGAAGAATTTTTCGCTGGGATTTTTGATCAGATATACGAACAGATTGCCGCTTTTGTAGGCTTTTAAAATGGCCATTGGCGATCTCAGATTGTTCTGCTGTGGTTTTAAAAGACTGATCAACAGTTGATTATCTGTGATTTCAGGGTTGAACCGGCGCGGAAAGCCGGCGTTTCGGGAAAGAACCGGGGCGGCAGCAGCCCAGTAATTGCCATTTGCGGCATCGAGGTTATCAATGCTGGCAACAGCATATTCATAAGTTGACAGGCGGTCGAGTATCGGTTCGAGCGCTCTTACGGTCGATGGGTAGATATCGTGCAGCAGCAGTGCGCCGCCACGCAGGCGGCCATTGGTCATGCCCAGCTGACGCTCGGTCTGTTGTAGAATGCTGGCCTCATTTTTCTGCAGCCAGTCTTTCGGATCGATTGTCCAGAGCATGATCTTCATGCCTTCCTGGTTGGCGGCAGCCAGTACTTTTCCGTTCATGGCGCCATAAGGCGGTCGCAGGTATTCCGGCCGGCAACCGGTTATGCTTTCGATCAATCTGCTGGTGCGGGAAAGTTCTTCTTTGAGAGCGCTTTCGCTGAGCTGCGCAAGATTTTTGTGACTATATGAGTGATTACCGATCAGATGACCCTCTTCGTGAATCTGTTTGACCAGTTCCGGGTATCTGGCAGCCTGCAGGCCAAGCACAAAAAAGATTGCCCTGATCCTGCGGCTCTTGAGAATTTCGAGAACTTTCGGGGTAGTTCGTGGATGTGGGCCATCATCAAAGGTGAGTACCACCTTTCTTGTATTGACCAGAAGTTTCAGGAGCTGCTGGCGCCCGAAACCATTAGCACCATCGGCCAGAGATTCATCGATCTTGACTTCTTCACTGCTGAGCTGATTCTTCAATGCACTGCGATCGGCCTCATAGAATTCACCCGCAGCTACAGTATCCATGGTAAGCAGATCTGCATGCAGGCGGGTTGCAAAAGACATCAGCATAAAAAGGCCGACAAAAATGCGAACAGCAGTTGTGTTATTGTTCATAGCAGTATTATCGGCAGCAGATTGCTCAGTGATTACCGGTGTTTTACTTATACTGGTGAATAATTGTTTATATTACCAGGGCTGGGCTGGTATAATTGGCCGGTCTCACCGAAATTTCGAATTCTGGCTGGAAAAATCAATGAGCAGGGCTTTAATGATGCGATCACTTTTGCTGCTGCTGGTATTGTTGCAGATGGCGGCTGTTCCGCTGACTGCTGCAACCAGAGTTTTTCTCTGCTCGCGTCTCGAGTTCACTCCGGCCCTGCTCGACATGTTGAGGCGCTCGTTTGCCCGCACGCTGGGCATAAATGATACGATAATCCTGCAGCCTCTTGAAAATACCGATAATCTCGCCCGCGATGCTTCCGGCAGTCTGATACTGATCGAGCATGGCATGGATTCATCCTTTCTGCCGGCCGGTTATACTGCTGTCAACACGCATATCGATCTAGTCTGGGTTCTGGTCGCAAACTTACGTACACCTGGCCTGCCGATCGAACGCCTGCTCGATGGCGAAAGCTTTATGGCGCTTCTCTATGAGCTCAAAAAGCAGGCGCCAGACCGATATCCGTGGTTCGAATCGTTGAATTCAAAGGTTACTCTGCGAAACTTTGACGTTCTGTTCGCGGCCTCTGCCGGCCAGGAGACGGCCAGGAACCAGCCAATCGCCAGCGATTCAGCCAGGACTTTCTGGCAGGAACAGGATTCGATAGTCTATCTCTATCGCGCTATCGAAGAACATCTGCTGAACCCATTTTCGATCGAAGCCGATCTTGGGCTGGCAATGAGCGTTTTCGAAGCGAATGATGCGATGTTTGTGTCGCAGTGGGTTCCTGCCGCATTTCTCGACGATGAACGTCTCTGTCGCGAAAACCTTGGCAAGGTCCGGCTGCTGCCTTTTCCGGTGCAGAATAATCGTCGATACCCACGTATCAGGCTGTGCCTTTACAGTCAGGCGACCCGGTCGACCGTCCCGGCTGGCCCGGCCGTGCAGGTTTCGGATGACCGTTTCATCGATCTCGATTATGCTGCCGACAAGGAATGGATCGAAAAAAAGTCGGCTGACCGGTATGATGCTCTGATCATAGGTGGGTTCTGATGTATATTTCTTTGCGCACCAAGGTTATTTCGCTGCTGTTCGTTCTGATCAGCAGTCTGGCCTTTATTTTCAACGAGAGCTCGACCGGTCTGATTCAGGAAAAAACTCGCGAGATTTTTCAGCAGCGTATCGAGCTGCTGCTGGCTTCAATCAGATCATATTGGGATTCCGAAAAGAATATGCTTCTCAACAACGCAATTCTTTACGCTGAGTCTGAGAAGATAATCAATTATTCTACCTATGGCCTCAACAACATGCTGCAGCGTGAAATGGAACGCCTGATTGCAAAGACCGGCTTTTATGATCTCGAAATGACACTGGTCAATGGCCAGATCGTTTCGAGTAACCAGTATGCCAGCCGGCGGGCTCAGCCCCTGGATCTGCGCGATACGCGCCTGCACCTGTCGTGGATCACTCTGCAGTTTATCGACGACTCTCTGTATATGCGGGCTGAAGTGCCGGTGCATAAGCTTGGTGAATTTATCGGCCGGCTCGCACTTCGCCGTAAACTCGATGATACCCGACTCAAACGCATGGCCCGCAATCTGCAGGCAGAGGTTTCGCTGGCGGTAAAAGAGAAGCTGGTTGCTTCATCGCTGGTCGAAGGCGGCCGTCAGGCGCTGGCCAACGAGCACTTTCTCAACAACGACCGCAAGGAAGATATCTTTAATCTTAAAATCGAAAATACCGTATTTTCGATCGGTCGCGTCATTCTCGAAAAAACGGTCGAAAGCGATCCGGTACTGATATATCTCGCGGTTTCGCAGGACAAAATGCTGTCTCTGCTGGAAGAGGCTCGTTCGCAGAATTTCAATCTGACCATCTGGGTACTTGTTGCGACACTTATTCTGTCGATCATTTTTTCGGAAAAGGTTCTTATTTCTAGAATCAGACAGATACGTGATGGCGCTAACATCATTGCTGAAGGTGATCTGAGTTTTCAGATATCTTCGGTCAGCGGTGATGAGCTGGGTAATCTGGCGCGCTCGTTCAACCGTATGGCCAGCAATCTTAAACAGAATCAGGATCGCCTGCAGCACTATATCGAGCGTATCGAAACTCTGGCCAATTACATTCAGAACATTCTCGGCAGCCTGCGCACAAGCGTCATAACCTGGAGCATGAGCGGGTATATCGAAACTGCCAACAATGCAGCAATGTTGGAGTTCAACGAATTCTTCAGTGAGCTCGAAGGCCTTTCTCTGCACCAGTTTGTGAAAAAGTTCAAGTCGCAGTCCCGCCGCGAACTGTTCAAAGCTCTGCGACATCTCGGCGATACCGGGGACTGGCAATTTGACATCGAGTTCGAACATGGCGAACATGCCAGTACCAAAGTTCTTCAAGGTAACTTTTCTCGGCTGCTCGATAACGACAAGAAGCCTTATGGTTTCATTCTTACCCTTAATAACATTACTCAGCGCAAAATCATTGAACAACAGCTTTACCATGCCGACAAGCTGAGTTCTCTCGGTCAGCTGGCCGCCAGCGTGGCCCATGAAATCAAGAATCCGCTGGCTTCGATCAAGACTCTCGGTCAGCTTTTACAGGAAGAGACGGAAAAGGACGACAGCAGGCGTGACTATATCGATGTCATTGTCAGTGAGGTCAACCGGCTTAATGGAGTTGTCGAACAATTGCTGCGTTATGCGCGACCAGAAGGCTCGAGCTTCTGCGAAGTTGCCTTCGAAGAGGTCATCAAACCGGTTATCGCACTGGTTCATCATGAGTCAGATCGCCATCAGGTCGCTCTGGTTCCTCAGTATAATGACGATCTCAAGGTATATGTTGACCCGGAAAAGATCAAACAGGTATTCTTGAATCTGATATTCAATGGCATACAGTCGATGGACAGGGGAGGAAAAATCTTCATACGTGCATTCAGAGATCAGGACAGCCCATGGACAGTATTCGAAATTGAAGATACTGGTTGTGGCATGTCTGAAGAAGTCAGAAGACGGATTTTCGAGCCGTTTTATACCACCCGTCAGCGTGGCACCGGCCTTGGACTGGCAATAGTAAAAAAGATAGTAGATCTGCATGGTGGTAAGATCGAGGTCAGCAGTGAGGCTGGTCGAGGTACTAAATTCAAGTTCTACTTGCCGGGCCGGCAGGAAAGATGAGGTAGAGATGCTGTTTAAATCACATAATATTCTGATCGTCGATGACGAAAAATCTATACTGTTCAGTCTTAAGGCCGCTCTCAGCAAGGAGGGCTATCAGGTCAAGTCGGCGGAAAACCCGTCAGAAGCACTCAAGTTTCTCGAACCTGGCGCCTTTCAGGTGATCATTTCCGATTACGACATGCCGGGAATGAGTGGCATGGACTTTTTGAAGCAGGTCAAACAGATCGACCCTGAGGCGGTATTCATTCTGATGACTGCATATGGCTCAGAGAAACTGGCGATCGAGGCAATGAAGGAAGGCGCCTACGATTATTTTTCCAAGCCTTTCGATATCGAAGAGATGCGGGTTATCGTCGCCAAGGCCTGCGAACGCTTCAGTCTTGCCTATGAGAAGAAGAGTCTCGAAGAGCGCTTTCTTGTCGAACCGCCAGCTGATCGCATCATTGGCGAATCACAGCCGACACGTCTGGTAAAGGAAAAAATCGAACAGGTCGCCAAAAGCGACATTACTGTGCTGATTCAGGGCGAATCCGGTACTGGCAAAGAGCTGGTCGCCGAAGCTCTGCAGCGCAAAAGTAATCGAGCCAGCGGGCCTTTTGTGACCCTCAACTGCGCAGCCTTGCCGGAGAATCTTATCGAAAGCGAACTTTTCGGATATGAGAAGGGTGCTTTTACCGGCGCAGTGGCGCGCAAACGCGGCAAGTTCGAAGTGGCACACGGCGGCACGATTTTTCTCGACGAAATTGGCGATATGGCACTCAACACTCAGGCCAAGGTTCTGCGTGTGCTGCAGGAGCGCGAAGTTGAGCGCCTTGGCGGCAACAAGCCGATCAAGGTCGATGTGCGGATAATCGCGGCTACTCACAAGGATCTCAAGGAACTCATCGAAAAGCGACAGTTCAGAGAAGACCTGTTTTATCGAATAAACGTCGTTAACATACAGCTGGCGCCACTGCGCGAGCGTACCGAAGACATTCCGCCACTGGTCGAACATTTCGTTAAAATTGCCGGTGAAAAGTCGGGCAGAGAGCTTAAAGGCGTGACGCCAAAAGCGATGACGGCGCTGAAAAACTTCAAGTGGCCGGGCAATGTCAGGCAGTTGCAGAACATTATCGAAGGCGCATCGGTATTTACCCGCGGCAATATGATCGACATCGACAACCTGCCCGAAGAAATCAAACTCGGTTTTGCACCCGAAAGTTCGAGCGGCATGTTCGACTGGATCGCCGAACAGATAGATCAGGGCCGCACGCTTGACGAAATGGTCGCGCAGATCGAAAAAGAGATGATCAGCCGCACCCTGCGCCTCGCCGAGGGCAACCAGTCAAAAGCCGCCCAGATGCTGGGTATCAAGCGCGGCACCCTGCAATACAAACTAAAAACCTACGACCTCGGCTGAAGAATCTCGCACAAAGCCACAAAGACACTAAGATGAACGAGAATGAGATCAGTAGGATAGTAGTTGATTGTGCTCTGAACATACACAAAGAGCTTGGTCCGGGTTTGCTTGAAAGCGTGTATGAGTTGCTGCTGACGCATGAGCTTGAATCTTGTGGTTTAAAAGTAGCCCGTCAGGTTCCAGTTAAGATTTCCTATAAGGGTATTTGTTTTGACAAGGCTTTAGAATTGACGTGCTGGTTGAAGATAAGGTTATTCTTGAGCTCAAATCTGTAGAATCTACCTCAAAAGCTCATAAGAAACAGGTGTTAACTTATCTCAAGCTGACTGGTCTGAAGTTGGGATTGTTGCTAAATTTCGGAGAAGCACTTATGAAGGATGGCATTACCAGACTTATCAACGGCCAGCTTTAGTGGCTTTTCTTTGTGTCTTTGTGCCTTAGTGCGAGGTATTCTTATTGACTGATGCTGGAGCTGGCGATCTGTTCGCTGGAATAATAGATGATCCAGGTTTTGAAATTGCCGACCGAGGGTGTGGCGTCGATGGTCACTTCGAGGTCGCCCCAGTTGCCCTGGTTGTATTCGACCAGACTGCAGCCGTAACCTTTTATCGACAGCGAACGGCTGGTTACCGGGTTTTCTCCCATCGGTGTGCCGCGCAGGCCCTCGATGCCTGAAACTCCGCCGCGCAGGTTGATATTTTTAAACTGATGCAGGGTTTTGTTGTAATTGGCGAAACCGTCGATCAGGCCAAGGTTGTCGCAGTAAAGAGCCTTGCCGAAATTGTGAAAAAAGTCGGCAAAGCTGATGCCGTAGGCGAATACTATATTGTTGTAG
>JAKJFO010000130.1:0-359 GCA_022704885.1 Candidatus Rifleibacteriota bacterium
GAAAATGCCGAAATTGGCGTTCATCGGGTGGAAATCTTTGTGGCCGTCGAAAGTGATGTAATGCAGTAGCGAGCCGATCATGGTTTCGGGCGGGAAAACGACCGGTTCTTTGCCCTGCAGCATACGCACGGCGTTCATGCCGGCAACGAGCCCGGTGGCGGCCGATTCGGTGTAGCCTTCAACGCCGCAGAGCTGACCGGCAAACATTATGCGTGAATCTTTTTTCAGTTGCAGAGTTGGTGTGAGCAGTTTTGGCGCGTTGATGTATGAATTGCGGTGCATCTGGCCGAGTCTGATGAATTCTGCCTTTTCGAGACCGGGGATCATGCGGAAAACCCGCTTCTGCTCAGCATGTTTGA
>JAKJFO010000130.1:369-11463 GCA_022704885.1 Candidatus Rifleibacteriota bacterium
CGAGCAGGTTATCCTGGCGCAGCTGCACGACGGCATAAGGCCGTTTGCCGGTATTGGGATCGACGAGCCCGACCGGTTTCATTGGTCCGAAACGTAGCGAGTCGATGCCTGATTCGGCGATGATCTCGACTGGCTGGCAGGCGTTGAAGAATTTTTTACGCTCTTCTTTTTCGAGTTTCGAAAGCTCGATGCGTTCTGCTTTGAGCAGAGCGTCGACGAAGGCAAGATACTGCTCTTTGTTCATCGGGCAGTTGATGTAGTCGCCTTTGTCGCCTTCTCCATAGCGGTCGGCCTTGAACGCGATTTCCATATTGATGCTTTCGGTCGAAACCAGTGGTGCGATCGCGTCGAAAAACTCGAGATGACCGATGCCAAGCTTCTTTTTTATACTCTGTAAAAGGGTTGGCGAGGTCAGCGGGCCGGTAGCGACGATTACCAGCCCGTCATCGGGAATCTCGGTTGCTTCGTCGTTGACGAAGTCGATAAGTGTGTGTCCTTTGAGGTAGCGGGTAATCTCGCGTGCAAAGGCGCCGCGATCGACAGCCAGTGCATTGCCGGCCGGAACCCGGTATTTGTATGCGACATCGATGATGTAGCTGCCGAGCAGGCGCAGTTCTTCCTTGAGCAGGCCGGAGGCGCGGTCAGGCAGGTTGCTGCCGATCGAGTTGCTGCAGACCAGTTCGGCGAACAGATCGCTGGTATGCGCGCCAGTAGTGTGTTTGGGGCGCATTTCGACGAGGCGAACCGGAATCTGGCGGCGAATCAGCTGGTAAACAGCTTCGGTGCCGGCCAGGCCAGCGCCCAGAACAGTTACACCAATGGTTTTATTCTTCCTGCTCGTCATTTTCGGTGCTTTCCGGGACTACTTTGTATTTGCAGCCCTTACCAGAACATTTGATGAATTTTCCTGACTTTTTGGTGCTGTGCCAGACCAGCGGCGAACTGCATTCGGGGCAGAGCTCACCGGTCGGCATGGCCCAGGTGGTCAGATCGCATGCCGGATAATTCGAGCAGCCATAGAAGATACGGCCGCGCTTGGACTTCTTTTCGAGCATTCTGCCACCACATCCGGGTTTGGGGCAGGCAACACCGCTGTCTTTAACGATCGGACGGGTGTTTTTGCACTCGGGGTAGTTGGTGCAGGCGATAAAGCGGCCGTAGCGCCCGGTGCGGATCTGCATGGACGAACCGCATTTGTCGCACTTCTCGTCGATCAGCTCGCTTTCGTTTCTCTCGGCGCTGCCGTACTGGTCGAGAAGTTCGGCAATCGCCATCGGGCCGGCTGGCACGCCATTGGCGAACAGCAGCAGTTCTTCGGGAATATTGATCGTCGACTTGCAGGCGGGGTAGCCTGAACAGGCAAGAAACTTGCCGCTGCGCCCGAGGCGCACTACCATCTTCTGCCCGCATTTTTCGCAGTTGAGATCGGAATCGATCTGAACCCGCTCGATTTCGGCTTCGGCGCGCTTCAGGTCTTTAACGAATGGTGCGTAAAAGTCGCTTAGAACATGGACCCAGTCAACCTCGCCCTCTTCGATGCGGTCGAGCGAGTTTTCCATATTTGCGGTGAAGCCAGGGTTGATGATGTCGGCAAAGCATGATTCGAGAATATGATTGACGACAAAAGCAGAATCAGAGGGCTGCAGGCGCCCCTCTACCTTATGCACATATCGGCGCTGCTGAATCGTGTCGACGATGGTGGCGTAGGTGCTTGGCCGGCCGATACCTTCTTTTTCGAGGGTTTTGATCAGTGACGATTCGCTGTAGCGTGGTGGCGGTGCGGTAAAATTCTGTTCGCCGGCAATGCTGCTGAGTTGAAGTTTTTCGCCCTGTTCTACCAGCGGCAGCTTCTGCTTGCCATCGGTATCGATCTCGGCCGGTTCGTCTTCTTCTCGCGTTACGGCATACAGAGAGGTGAAGCCGTCGAATACCATAGTGGTGCCGGTTGCCTGCAGCAGGTTGCCTTCGACCTCGACGTCGATCGTCACAACCTTGTAGCGGGCTTCGGCCATCTGCGAAGCAACGTATCGTTTCCAGATGAGTGAATAGAGTTTGAGCTGCTCGGGTTTGAGCCAGGCTGCCATTTTTTCCGGGGTGCGCATCACCGATGTCGGCCTGATTGCTTCGTGAGCGTCCTGAGCACCTTTTTTCATTTTGAAATGACGAGGTGTTTTCAGCAGATAGTCGCTGCTGTAGCTGCCCTTGAGATATTCATCGAGCTCGGCAAGCCCTTCGGGCGCAATACGAACCGAGTCTGTTCGCATGTAAGTGATCAGACCGACCTGGCCTTCTTTGCCGATTTCAACGCCTTCATAGAGTTTTTGCGCAACCGACATGGTGCGGCGCGGGGTGAATGAAAATTTCTGTGCGGCTTCGGCCTGCAGGGTGCTGGTGATAAAGGGCGGCGGCGGCGCCTGCCGGCGCTCGCGACTGTTTACGGCGGTGGCGGCGAGCTCGGCTTTTTTGATGTCGGCGATGATTTTGTCGGCACTTTCTTTGTCTGGGACTGTCGATTTTTTGCCGGCCTGCTTGACCAGACGAACCTGAAACTTACGATTGGCAGAAGTTTTAAGCTCGGCGTCGATTGTCCAAAATTCTTCGGGAACGAAGGCCAGGATTTCTTTTTCGCGCTGACAGATCAGAGCGACAGCTACTGATTGCACGCGGCCGGCCGAGAGACCAAGGCAGACCTTCTGCCAGAGCAGGGGAGAGAGCTTGTAGCCGACGAGTCGATCGAGAATGCGGCGCGATTGCTGCGCGCTGACCAGCGGGAAGTCGATGGGGCGCGGGTGCTGCAGCGATTTGAGCACGTCTTCGCGGGTGATCGAGTTGAAGGTTATGCGACAGTCAGAAAGAGGGTCGATGTTGAGCACGTTTGCGAGATGCCAGCTGATAGCTTCGCCTTCGCGGTCGGGGTCGGGAGCGAGATAGACGCGTTCGACGCCTTTTGCGAGTTTCTGCAGGCGAAGTATGACTTCTTTGCGGTCTTTAACGACGTGAAAGTCTGGAACAAAGCCGTTGTCCGGGCTGACGCCGAAGCGTGAAGGCGGCAGGTCAATGACGTGCCCCTTGCTGGCTTCAACAATGAATTCTTTGCCTAAAAATTTTGACAGTGTTTTGATTTTGCCGGGCGATTCGACGATGATCAGGTTTTTACTCATTTTATCAGTGCAATTCTATAGAGTGTGGAACCAGGTCGCTGTGTTCGTTTTCGATTTCGGCGAGCGGCTTGGTCATCAATACAATGAGTTCCATGCGGCTGGCCGAGACCTGGCGCATGTCGTTTTTCATCAGGTATTCAAGGGCTTTTTCAAAGTGCAGCTGTGATATAACGCCGTCTTCGACAAGTTTGAGCATCAATTGCTGGGCTTCGGGCGTGAGGCGCACCGCTTCACTGGCATGCAGGTGCCTGATTCCGCGAGGTTCTCCGGCGGCTGAACATTCACGTTCGCTGACCCTGACGATCGGGTCGACGCGCGAGGTGAGCATTGCAACCAGGTTCATGGCAGTGTCGATGTCGTCGAGACGGTAGCCCTTCTCGAGAAGTTTGCTGACTATCGGGTCTTTTTCATCGATTCCACTGGTTTCGATACGCTTGATAACAATATTCATAATTTTCATTATGTTTGTCAGCGGAGTTTTTATGTTGTTCATGGCCTACCTTTTAACGATGCTTTATTTCTGGTCTGATATCTGTTTCCCTGAGTTTTCACCAGATAATCTCTCATTTCGAGCTGCAAAAGTAAAGAAAACAATCTGTCACGCGGCCAGCCCGTTTCGAGCAACCTGTCTATAGATACAGGTTCACCGGCCAGTGCGGCAAGTAATTTTTTTTCTTCATCAGTAAGATCATCAAAATCGTCAATTTTTTCAAGGTTTTTTTTCGACGGCAGCAGTTCGGCATAATGGTCGATGATTTCTTCGGGACTGGTAACCAGCAGAGCTCCTTCCTCGATCAGGCTGAGAGTCCCTTCAGATGTGGTGCTGCCGCTGACGCCGGGAAGGGCGAAAACCTCGCGATTCTGCTCGGCCGCGAGTCTGGCGGTGATCAGCGAACCGCTGCGCGCGCTGGCTTCTACGACCAGGGTGGCGAGGCACATTCCCGAAATTATGCGGTTACGAATCGGAAAATGCCACGGTCTGGCAATTACTCCGGGCGGGTATTCAGAAATGATCGCACCTTTTTTAAGAATAGCATCGCGAATGCGCCGGTTGCCGCGCGGGTAAATGACGTCAGGGCCGTTGGCAAGCACGGCGATAGTGGTTGCCTCGGCCTCGATTGCACCGCGATGTGCATGGGTATCGATTCCGAGAGCCAGTCCGCTGACAATGGTAAAGCCAGCCCGGGCCAGGTTGAAGGCAAAGTCGCGGGCGAGGTCGTAACCCATCTGAGTACCGTTGCGGGCTCCGACTATGGCTATGGCCGGCGCGGCAGGGTTTTCGATACTGCCTTTGATAAATAACACTGGCGGTGAGTCTGGAATCTCGCGCAGCAGTTGCGGGTATTCGTCGTCGTCGAAGCAGATCATCCGTGTCTGCTTTTGCTCAAGCAGTTCTGGCGAGCAGATTGGTTCGGTTCTGGCAGCAGATGACATGAAGCGTTCAAGGCGCACGTGGTCCCAGCCCTTGACTTTGAGCAGTTCTTCGCGGGAGGCGATGAAAGCTCGTTGCGGGCTGCCAAATTCATGCAGCAGGCCGGCCCTGATGGTCGAACCAAGCCAGCTCATGTTGGCGAGTTGCAGCCAGGCTCTCAGCTGACTTGCGTTTTTGCTGGAATGCCCGGCCTCAGCCATAGAACAGGCTCTCCTTCGGGCTTTTTATCTGTTTAATCGCCTTTTTGCACCAGAAGGCCAGGGTTTCGTCGGTTGCGTCGGCCGCGACCTGGGTCAGACGGGCAAGCGAATCGACTCCGGCGCCGACCAGAGCTTCGAGAGCCAGACTTTTGACCGAGCTGTGCTCGTTGTTGAAAAGGTTGATGAACAGATCCGGGGTTTGCTGGGCCATTTCAGCCAGGGTTCTTTTAATTGTGCGCGTTTCACGCTGGTCTTTGGCTTTGCTTGAGTGGTTCATCAAGGTCAGTGCGTCAGCCTCGCTGTTCATCGCACCAAATGACTTGATGGCAGCCATTCTGACTTTCATCGACTGATCAGCCAGCGAATCCTGCAGAACCGCCCGGGTTTTAACGCCGGGGAAGTTGCCGAGAGACTCGGCCGCAGCAGCTCTGACGTTTTCGTCGGTGTCTTCGAGCAGCATGATGATATGATCTACGCCGCGCGTTTCGCGCAGCTCGGCCAACGCTTTTGCTGCATTGCTGCGCAGTTCGTTGTCGTCTCCTTCGATACACTTGATCAGTTCCTGGAACACCCGGCTGCCGAGTTTGTCGAAGGCCTGCTTGACACTGCGGTGAACATCGGTGTTGCGGTCGGAAAAACTTCTGATCAGAGGTATCAAGGCGCGCTGGTCGCCGGTTCGACCCAGTGAAATGGCAGCGTAGGTGCGCACCCATTCACTGTCGTCGCGCAGCGCCAGAATTAACGGTTCGATAAGTTCGGGGGCGTCGATAAGGCCGGCGGCCTGGCAGGCAAAAAGTCTCAGTTCAGCGTCGCCTTTGCGCATTGCTTCGATTATGCGCGGCAGGAAACGATGTCCGACGTCCTTGATTATCTGGCCGATCCAGTAGCGGATGTCTTCGTTGTCACTGGCGACATGTCTGAGAATTTCTTCGACAGCAAGATTTTCGAGACGGCAGATGCTCTCGGCCGCAGCTTTGCGAACGCTCCAGACCTCGTCAGCCAGAGAGTTTATCAGTGAGCGCGCGACACCCGGGTCAAAAGAAGAGCCCAGCGCCCGCGCTGAAAAATAGCGGATTTCGCGGTTTGAATCTTTCAGTGCTCGAATGAGAAAGGGAACGCCGGGTTCTCCGATACTTTCAAGTATGCGGGTCACCCAGTAGCGAACGTCGTCGTTCTGGCTCTTGAGGGCCTCGGCAATCTTGTCGACGCCACGTTCGCCGATTTCGGTGAGTGCATAGGCGCTGCTGCGCCTGACGTTCCAGTCGCTGTGTGACAGACCGGTTATCAGCACCGGAACAGCTCGTGGGTTGCCGATTTCGCCAAGGGTAGAGGCCGCAAACGCAAGAATTTCGGGGTTCTCGATTTTGAACAGTCGCATCAGCGGCTCGACTACCCGCGAGCCGATTTTAACGATCGACTTGCGCACCAGAAAACGGTGGTTGTCATCCATTTTGATGACTTCGTCAAACAGCTTCTGAAGACCACTGTTGCCGCTTTTTACCAGAGCACGCAGACAGCCGTCACGTATGTCTTCGTTGGGGCCGCGCAGATACTCGAGCATCGGCTCTACCGCATTCTCACCGATTTCGGCAAGCGCCATGGTGGCGCTTTTTCGTATTGTCCAGTCAGGGTCGGCCAGAGACTCGATAAGTACTCTGATGACCCGCTTGTCGCCAGATTCGCCAAGAGCCGCCGCAATAACGTAACGCGTGCGTTTGTCGCCGTTCCGCAGAGCGTCGAGCAAAAATCGCTGCGCTTTTGGTCCGAGCTTGCCCAGAGTTTTTATCGCCCAGAAACTGATGTCTTCGTCTTCAGTAACTTTAAGCACCTGCTGCAGTGGCGCTATCACTGCCTCACCGTATTTAACCAGCGCGTCAGAAGCCGCTTTGCGCACACGCCAGCGTTCGTCGCCAAGGGCGCGCAGCAGTACGGTGACCCCCTGTGGTAATCTGGTGTTGCCGAGCGCTGTGCAGGCAAAATAACGTATTTCGTCGTTGACACTCTTCATCGCACGCAGAATAGCCGGCAGGCCCTTTTGCCCGATTTCGCCAAGTATCTGCAACGACCAGTGCTGCACATCCTGATTATAAGAATTCAATGCACCCGAGAGAACATTTACGGCTGAATCTCCGTAACTCTTTATTATCTCGGCAGCAGCTTTTCTAACGCTCCAGTGTTCGTCAGCCAGACAGGTAACGAGAAACTGCAGAATATTTTCGTCCTTTTCGGACTTGATGCGTTCGAGCAGGTCGAGCTTCTTTTCCTTAGAGGCAGCTGAGAATAATTCGACGTAATATTGGTTGCTGCTGTTTTCCATGCTTTTCCTTTATTTCAAATCGGGTTTGTCTGAAGGAGGAACGATCGTTGCGCTGGCACCCTGACCGGGCAGTGTCGGCTGCCCTGATGCGATATTCGCTGGTTCTACGGGCAGCTCAGATACTTGAATATTGACACTGGGCGGCCTGATTGTGACGCTGACGCTTTCTGGCAGACCCTTGGGAGCACCCAGGGGAATGCCTTCGTAAAGGCCCGCCTTTTTGCTTTCGATGTCGAGAACTATTTTCAATTGGGCATCGCCGATTTTTCCGATATCTTTCAGCAGGCCTTTGATTTCGAGAGAATACGACGATACCGACACCGAAGCGTGCTGATTCGAGGCTTTTTTGAGTTCGAAGGTCAGGCCTTCGAAAACTCTGGTGACTTCGACATCGGCCATTATGACTTCGAGAACGGGAGTTGGTGTCGAGATGAGTTCGATTTTATCTTCGAATTCGAGTTTTACCGGTATCGAAGCACTTTCGGTAATGGTCGAGAGATCTATGGGTTTGAAGCTGACTTCATTGATCTTGGCCAGCGCCCGGGTTGCGCCGCTGATTACAACTGATTCCGGCGTCACTTTGAAGCTCTCGAGCTTCTTTCCTTCGGGAGCCTTGTTGGTAAAAACCGGTTTGGCGAGAGGTACGGTCTTGTTGTCCTTACCCTGCTTCACCAGAATATCAAGGCTCACCCGATCAGGCGATGCAATGATTTCTTCACTGCTGAGGCCGCCCTCGAGCACAACCTTCACCGGGCGCTGCTCACTGATCGAATTTTTTATCTGTTCGAGACTTACCTCGACGACACACTCATTCACTCGGTTGATCAGGCTTTCGGGGCCTTCGAGAGTAATCTTGTCAGGAGACAGTCTTGGTACATCGGCGAGATAACCGTCAGCTGGCAGGCCAACAGCATCGATTCTGACGTCGAATTTTTTGCGGGCCAGCGGAATGACTTCTATCTGAATCTGGGGTGGCGATACTGAAACCACGGTCAGACCCGGCGCTGCGATCACGCGCACCGGCAACTGGGCCCGGCCTGGCCTGACGTTGTAGAGATCGACGGTGACCTGCACTCTTCCATTGCTCGAAAGAATGAAATCGCGGCGGGTTCCTTCCATCTGAACCTGCACTGTTGGCTTTGCCGGAGCGATTTTGACCATTTCCGGAACATTGCGATACTCGATTTCGGCTGGAAGAGTGCGACGAATCTGCGGCGGGATCACCAGATTTACGTAGATCCAGGCAAATACGCCAAGAAGCACTGATAAAATTTTAAGCCAGATACGGTTGTTCATTTGCGTGAAAACAACCTCCTGCCGCGATTTACTCTGGTGAATGCTGCGGCTACCAGCTTTTGCACACGATCCATGGTCAGGCCACGGGTCAGCTTGCCGCTTTTGGCCTTCGAAATCTGGCCGGTTTCTTCGCTGACAACGAAAACCAGAGCGTCGGTCAGCTCGGTTATACCAATGGCCGCACGATGGCGCGAGCCAAGTTCTTTTGCCACTTCACTGTGGTTGCTGGTTGTCGGCAAAAAACAGCTGGCCGCGGCGATCTTCTGCCCCTGAATGATGACGGCACCGTCATGCAGGGGGGTAAAGGGCATGAACACTGTGCTGAGCAGTTCGGATGTAATGCTGCTGTTCAACTGCACCCCGTTTTCGATGAAATCTTTCAGCCCGATTTCCTGTTCGAAGACGATCAATGCACCAATGCGCTTTTTGGCACAGGCTTCGATGGTCTTGCAGACTTCTTCGGCCATTTCCGGAATCGAATCTTCGTTGACCGTCTGTTCGCTCAAAAAACGGCCTTTACCGATATCTTCGAGCGCGCGGCGCAGTTCGGGCTGAAAAATGACGACCAGCGCGAGAAAGCCTGTGGGCAGCGCGTTGGAAAGTGCCCAGCTGACGGTGTTGAAGTCGAGGTCTTTGGTGATGACCAGCAGCACCAGAATTATGCCAAGTCCTTTGAGCAGGTTGAAGGCCCGGGTGCCTTCGATGAATAGCAGAGCCCGGTAAATTCCATAGCTGACCAGAGCGATATCGAAGATATCTATGAGTGAGATATCTCTGAATATCGCCATCAGGAGGTTCAGTAGGTGCTGCAATTCTTACTCCAGGCCGGTTGCGATTTTTTGCATGAGTTCAAGTGTCTTTGCCGAAGGCCGGCAGAGGGGAAGTCTCGCGAAATCTTTTATCAGGCCGCGGTTTGCCAGCGCCGCCTTGGTCGGCAGCGGGTTGGTTTCGACGAACAACCCGCGATGCAGGTCGAGCAGTCTGAAATGAATGGTCCGTGCGGTTTTCCAGTCGCCGCTGAGTGCAGCATCGTTAAATTGCTTCATCAGCTTTGGCGCGACGTTGGCGGTTACCGAAATGGTGCCGACGCCTCCACATGCCATTATCGGCAGATTGAGCGCGTCTTCGCCCGAAAGCAGAGTGAAGCCTTCCGGTGCGCGTCTGATGATTTCCATGGCCTGATCAAGATTGCCGGAAGCTTCTTTGACCGCGACGATGTTGCTGATTTCTGCGAGCTCCAGGGTCGTGTCGGCCATCATGTTACAGCCGGTTCGACCGGGTACGTTATAAAGCACTACCGGCAGGCTGGTCGCTGCAGCTGCTGCTTTGAAGTGCTGCTTCAGGCCTTCCTGGGGCGGTTTGTTGTAGTATGGCGTGACTACCAATACGGATTCGGCGCCGAGCTCGGCTGCCTTCGCGGTAAGTTCGCAGGTGGCGCGGGTATCGTTGCTGCCGGTGCCGAGCATCAGTGCGATTTTGCCGACAACCTTGCTGGTAACTGCCTTCATCAAAGCTTTCTTTTCGTCAAAACTCAGCGTTGCCGATTCTCCGGTGGTTCCGCAGATGACCAGGCCGTCGGTGCCGGCGGCGAGGTGCAGGTCGAGCAGTCGATCGAGTGCTGCAAAGTCGATCTGGTCGTTCTGAGTGAACGGAGTGATCAGCGCAGCCCATGAGCCTTTGATCAGATTCATTTTTCTTCCCCGTTGGTTTATTTTCGCTACTTTTGTAGCACTATACCATAGAGTCCGTCAATTGTGCTTTTCAGATTAAAAAAAAAGTAAAAAAATCTGCCGCCTCTAAATTAGAATTGCGCCAGCTGCTGCAAAATCATAACGCCGTGAAGAAGATCCGCAGATTACGCCGATTTCTCTGATAAAGCCAAAGACTCGCGCAAAGCCGCAAAGTCGCAAAGTCGCAAAGAACAAAAGCATTTAGACAGAAAAGGCAGAGCCATACGCAGATTGCGCCAATTTCTCAGATTAAGCCGAAAGACTCGCATAGAGCCGCAAAGGCGCAAAGAAAGAAAAACATGAAGGCAGGTAAAGAGAACGGGCCGAAAATACATGGCAAACGTAAACCTGTCGTAGAATTGAAGCCTGTTTTAAACCAGTCATTGCGAGGAGTGTGGCGACGAAGCAATCTCACAGGCAGAGGGATTGCTTCCTGCTTCGGCTATGTCTCGCAGTACAATGACGGCAAACTAAACGTTCAACATTGCCAGAGGACTAGCAAGAAAAAAGCACGTAACAATCTGATGAGCTACAAAAAACACTGGCCCCAGCCAGCAAAAAAATCTGCGGCAATCCGCGTAATCGGTGGATAACTCTTCTTTTCGTCTTTTTCGTTTCTCAGTGCTTTGTAAGATAATGGATCACGCGCAGAATCAGGCTGTTTTTGACCGGGAATTGCTATGAGTCTTCATTGTTCAATTGACTTTGCCGAAAGGTGGTTGTATCGTTATGACGAATATGACTATCGCACAAACTGATAAAAGGGTGGTTCTGCAGCCTCTGATTTTGTGCTGTCTGCCTGAATCAGGCCAGCAGCCGCATGAGGCGCTGGCTTCACTGCCGTCTTTGTTCGCGCGTCCGGAAGTCGCCCTGTCACATTCAGCGCAGCAGCGTGGCTGGTTGCGCAGTCTGGCCGGCGATTATCCGGTTTATTGCCAGACCGATCTCGAACGGTTGA
>JAKJFO010000131.1 GCA_022704885.1 Candidatus Rifleibacteriota bacterium
TGCTGATGCCGGGAAAAGCGATCGACTCGAGGCCGTTTTCAGCCGCCAGTTCGAGGCTGCGCCGGTAGCACGATGCCAGCAGTTCGGGTTCGCCGCGGGTGCCGCCGTGCCAGACCGGGCCGACGGTATGAATCACATGCCTGGCCGGCAGCCGGTAACCCATGGTGATCTTTGCGTCACCGGTCCGGCAGCCGTTAAGACGGCGGCATTCCTGCAGCAGCTCAGGGCCGGCGGCGCGGTGAATGGCGCCGTCGACTCCGCCGCCGCCAAGCAGCGTTTCATTGGCAGCGTTGACTATGGCAGCGACCGCCAGAGTCGTAATGTCTGCTCTGATTGCGCGTAGTGTCGTTGTCATCAGTGCTGGTCTTGCGTGCTCATCAGGTCGATCATGCCGGTGACGCCCCAGCTTCTGAAACGCTCGACTTCTTTGGCGACGTCTTTTGGGTCGAAGGTATTGGTGCTGTTCCAGATCGAGACCTTGCCGTGCGGTTCGAGCTTTTTAACGATCTCAGGTGTCACCCACTCGGCGCGCATTGCATACATGATCGGTTGACCGGCCGCTCTGGCATACGCGATCAGGCGTTCGGCCGCTTCCATGGTATATTTGCCATCTTTACTGCACCCGCCACCTGGCGATAACTTGATACGACAACCGGGAAAGGTCGCGCGAATCGCTTTTATACGCGCGTCGGCGTCTGCTTTCGGCCCGCTGCCGGGCTGGGTAACGTTGATGTTGAGAATTATGCGCCGTTCATCTACATTGTATTTTTTCAGAATGGCCAGCACCCCTTCTAGCGCGGAATTGTCTTTGAGATCAACCTTGATGCCACGCTCAGACTTCGCTACGATGCGCACCCAGTCTTCGAACAGCATGCCGTTCGTCTGAAAAGAATCATGCGCAGTCACCGGCCGCGGTTCGCCCAATTCAATGAAAGGAATATGGTCGCGTAATGGGCCTTCGGGCCTGACGTCGCACTCCAGCCAGTTGCAGTCGCTTTCGAGCGCCTTTTTCAGCTCGCCGTAAGTGTTGGTGTAATGCGCGTTAACGACATCAGCTATGTCGCCGTCGAGCGGCCAGCCCTTAGCCTTGTTCTTTTCGGCGATGTCTTCGAGTTTTTTGCGGTCTTTGTCGCTCAGCGTCTTCTGTTTGAAAAACGCCCTGATGCGCGTAAGCTTTGGCACAATCTTGCACAGCTCGCTGAAGCCTCGCGAAACCTTTTCCTTTTTATCTTTAAAAAAGCCGACAACTGAACCTCCGAATGACTTGATGCCAGACCAGATGCCGCCTTTCTTCTCTTTGGCGGGCTCTGCCGCCTGGTTACTGTCTCTCTCAATTTTAAGCGGTTCCTGAGCGGCTGTTAGCGGGTTGGTGTCGGCGAACACTGGTGCGCAGAGGCACAGTATCATCAATATGCCGGGTATCAGATACTTCATAAATTCCTCCCGAAACATTTTCATTCATCACATATTACCACGCCCACACGCCAAAAGTTTTTCCCGCCGGACTCAGTCAGGGCAATTGCATTAAAATTTGGGCAACAAGCAACAAAGGGCGTAGGCGGGCATTCTTCGCCAAGGATGGCGATTATGACCGGCGCGACAGGATGTCAAGCGCCGGGCCTCATAAGCGCAAGCTTGTGAGCCGAGCACTTTTGACTCAAAGGCTCCAGCAATCGAGAAGCAGACGAGGCGAATCGCTGGAGCGTTGAGTCCCTTAAGGGATCCGCATCTCTAATGGCTGAAGCCATAAGAGCTGCCTAATCCCGCCGAGAGCCCGAATAATTATTTATATTCACGTGTCTCCCTTGTTTTTGCAGCTTTCCGAAAAATATCTGCGCAAATCGGCGGAGAGCTTTTTAAATGTCTTTGTCGCTGTTAAGTATTTTTTTGAGTTCGATGACCGGGTCGAGAACGACAACATCGTCAGTTGCGATGGCGTCAGCGAGTGCTTGTTGCATGACGGTGAGGCAGCCGGTAAGGGCCCTGAATCCGAGCTTTTTGCGGAAACTCTCGATCTGCTCGGGAATGACAAAACCGATCGAACTTTCGGTCTCGTTGATTTTCTGTTCGAGCAGTATCTCACGAACTTTTCGCCAGGTTTCAGTCGGTATGCGCTTTTCTTTAACAGCACAGAAGAATTGCTGCGAAACCTTTTTGGCACTCTGCCGGTCGAAGTCATCAGGTGCTTCGATTGCATCAGAAAGGTTGACAATGCTGGTGTGCATCAAAGCCAGCAGCAGCGGGCCATCGTAAAATGCCCGCAACACCTCAAATCCGTTCATGGCTGGCTGTGTGCCCGCCGCGACGCCTTGTGCATACACCTTTATCGATGCAACCATTTCATGGCCGGTTTCTTCGTCGAGAATGAAGCGCTCTGACAGGCTTTCGCCCTGCCAGGCCAGACAGTCGGCCATTCCCTGTCGCAGAGTCAGCACACCCCGCCATGCCACGAAGGCGATGGCGCCAAAGCAGCAGACAAGCAGCAGTGCAAGAATTTTAACCCATTTCATCAGGTTTCAGCTTCTAATGAGAATTTTTGTTCACACAAATTATATCATCAGGTCAGCCAGGGGTTGTATAATCATTTCGATACCGATACCGATACCGATACCGATACCGATACCGATTGAAGAAAAGAGAGAAGGTTATCCACAGATTACACCGATAACGCAGATTTTGTTTGAGTATTCGTGCTCGTAATCGTAATCGTAATCGAAAAATCAACAGCACAAATCGATCGATGCAATATTGCGAGCGGCTGGAGCGAGAATGAAAAGAAAGCTGTTTTTATATCTCACCACATTTTTATGCGGTGCTGCGATAATGGGTGTCGAAATTGCTTCGAGCCGATTTATGGCACCATATTTCGGCTCGTCGATGATCACCTGGACAGTCATTATCGGCGTCATTCTCGTTGCCATGAGCCTGGGCAACTTCGTTGGCGGCCGTCTCGCCGATCGCAGCGACCCGCAGCAGAGGCTTTATCAGCTGATTCTCTGGGCGGCAATCTGGGTTGCGCTGATTCCGGTCGTTGGCAAGTATCTGATTGCTGCCGTCGCAGCTGCTGCGATTTTCATGTTTCCGGCAAATCCAGTTCTGGCCGGAAGTCTGCTGGCGTGTGCCATTCTGTTTGCCGTGCCATGCCTTATTCTTGGCGCAACTTCGCCATGTATGATCAAGGCGGCTACTTCAAACCTGGACGACAACGGTCGCGTCGCCGGAGAAATCTATGGCCTGTCTACTTTGGGCAGCATCTGTGGCACATTTTTACCGACTTTCGTAACTGTGCCGCTTATGGGAACTGACCGGACATTTTACCTGTTTGCCGGCATGCTATGTGCTCTGGCAATTGTCAATGCGTTGCTGGAACGAAGCGGTATGAAAAAGACTGTTGTAACCATGCTGCTGATCGTTTCTGTCGCGTTGTCGCCTTTTTCAGTTTCTTTCGCTTTCTGGGAACAACCTCTGGTCGAGACTGAATCGGTATACAACTATCTGCTGGTCAAGGAAAATGAGGGCGCGCGCACTTTGTCGACTCATGTTGCTCTCGGCACTCAGTCAATGTATTCGTCAAAGCCCGGCTTGACCGGTTTGTATTACGACCTTGCGCTGCTTTCGTATTTTTTTATTCCTGCGAGCACAAATGATGAATCTTTGCCGGTGCTGGTTCTGGGGTTCGCAACCGGCACTTTTGCCAAGCTGTCACGTCAGTTTTTTCCGCAAGCCCGTATCGATGGTGTCGAAATCGACCCCGAAATTGTCAGGCTCGGCCGCGAATATTTCGATCTTACACCAGATGATGCGCAGGTTTATATCGAAGATGGCCGCATGTTCATACAACGCAGTGATAAAAAATACCGCGTGATATTTCTCGATGCTTTTCAGGATGTAACTTACCCTTTTCACATGGCTACACATGAATTCTTCGCGAAGCTTGCACAAATACTGGCTGACGATGGGGTTCTGGCGATCAATGTTAATATGCGTTCGCAGGTGCAACCCGATATCTGCACTTATCTGACCGGTACTCTCGCCGGCATTTTCCCTTCTGTCATGCTGTGTGAGCATCCAGATTATTACAACCGCATCATATTTGCGGCAAAGAACCCCGAAATGCAAAAGATTTTTAACGAACGCTGCGGCAGTCTGCCGGCCGACCACCCGTTGCATGAGCTTGTAGTGCAGGCTCAGTCAGGCCTTTCCCCGGCACAAAAGTCGCCGTATGTGCTGACCGACGATCTGGCGCCGGTAGAGTTGATTGGCTTCAAGACGCTCAATCAGCAGATTTCAGGCGCATTTCGTGAGATTCTCAAGCGTGTCATTTTTCGTCTCAAAGACAGCATAGACTGAAATTTATCGCTTTTGTTCGGCAGGTTTTATGTCTTCAAAAATCATAGCGATGTTGCGGCCGTTAATCTGAGCTTCGCCTCCAGCGATGCGAGCCTGAATTACCGGCGCTGAGATTACCATGTCATTAAAAACGAATGCGAGTTGCATTCCGATATTTTCTCCGGTTACTTCAGCCAGTTTTGCTGCGCCCGTTTCATCGAAGGAGAGATGTATGACATCAGAACCCATTTCATCTTTTGCAATATAGGCTCTTTTAACATTGGCACCTTTAAGGGCAGATTCCTTGTTGACTTTGAAATAGCTCGCTGAAGCTGATTTTGTTGCAGGCTGCATCAGTATAAGCTCTGTCTGAGGATCTGCCGGTTCGAGCTGAATAGCCGACATGGCCTGGTCTTTAACCAGGTGAAAGCTTAGTCCGCTCTGAATATTTTTGAGAAGTTCCGGGTCTTGTGTCGGCCCCAGTTTGTTGCGCAAAAAGAAAGAACCGGCTGCTGCCAGAATAATTGCACCTACGATCAAGACGATCAGCACCTGCGGCGGTGTGTGCAGATCGTTGTGCCGCCTGACCTGATAGCCTGATTCTTCAGCTGAACTGGCGTTGTTATTGTGCTCATCCTGACGGTAACCCTGCTGCCTGTCGGCCATGATTTTCTCCTGTAATGCATATTCTCGGGTTAATCATACAGCAAAACCGAAGAATGCTCTATCATATCCGTCATTGTTCTTAAATTTTCTGCGATGTATAATCTGGTTTAGAGATTCTGAAGGAGATCGAAAGATGAACGGCAAACCTGAGGGCAGCGATTCACTGAGCAGGGAAGAACTTTTTCGCATGTTTGCAGATGAAGCATGCCGCGATGGTGTGCTGGAAGAGTTTGAAAAGAAAATGCTTCTCAATGTCGCTCGTTTCCTGCGCATGGAAAATGATGAAGCCGGCAGGATTCTTCAGGAATCGCACGAGCGTTACGAGCAGGGGTTGCTTGGTGAAAGTCGGCGTTTTGAGCCACGTGCACTGTATTTGCGTGCATTGCAGGGAATATATGCCGATGGTCAGGTTGATTCAATCGAAGAGCAGATGCTGGCTGGTTTGCGTAAAATGTTCAACATTACACTCGAAGACCATGAAGCAATGCTGAAGACCTTCGCTGTTCCTGCTGCCATGGTAAAATCAGAGCCATCGCCTGAGGTGCCGGTCGTTTCGTCGCCAGAGTCTTCCATGCCGCAGGAATCCGCTAAGGCAGAAGTTGAGGTGGCACATAAGCTTGTGTCGCTTTCTCCTGGCAGCACAACCGGACATCTGGCTGAACGCCTTGAATTCAACCGGCAACAGGCCTGGTTCAACGATCAATGTAACTGGTATCAGATACAGCGCCGCGTTTCTGAGCCAATGGCCCAGAACTGGAACCGCTTTTTGATCGGGCTGCAACAGGGCAGCGAGACGGAAGTGTATAACGCACTCGATGCGATTGACGACCTTCTCGGCCCGCTCAACGAGATTCTGCTTGCCGATGTTATGATGGCGCTGGGTGCTATTCGCTGGTCGAGGGTGCTGCTGAAAACCAGATTTGCAAACGATCGCAATGGGCCGGCGAGAATCTGGCCTCTTGAAAATGTCTATATGCGGCTCTCGATCAAAATGGGGCCGATTCTTATTTCGATCGATCACCTGCGCATTCGCGAGGGCATCGAAGAGGTGGCTTCTCTGGTTTTTGTTCACCTTCTTGAAGACCTCGCAATGCTAATAGAAAGCCGACATACAGACCCCATGCCGCATCTTGGTTCGCTTATGCGCATGGTGCTTCGGGTAGCACCAAAGGCAGGTGTTATGCATCGTGCCGCCGACCTGTTAAAGTTGCTGGCGGCTGATGCAAAACGACAGGGCGGTCTGCCTGCCTACCAGTTCGTTCAGGTCTGTCGCAGTCTCTGTGATGCTGAGCCGCGCAATCACCCGCTGATCGTTGAAGCCGACCAGGCCATTCTGGCCATCGAACCTGAAGAGAGATTTTTTCCGCAGGACTATCAGACGCCGATGTCGCGGCCTTCTGCAAACAAACCTTATGATCCGGCAATGCAGAGACTCGAACGGTTGATTGCCGAAGTTGCCAGAAAAAATGAAACAGAGCAGATGCTGACTGCCGCGCTGGCAAAAATAGATCTGTCCATACTCGATGATACAAGGAAAAATGCTGAGAAAAGCGCTGTAGAAAACGGTCTTGACCCTGCTGATTTTATCGAGCGTTACGTCATCGCCATGATACTGCCACAGCTCACGGATTATCCGCGGCCGGTAATGGCATTTTTCTCGCTTGGCTTTGCCGGCGGCCATCACGAAGAGATGAAGGGCGGCTGGTGCCATGTCTGGTTAAAAGAGAATGCTAAAAAGGGTCTCCAGATCTGGCCAGATTTTCCGGTGTTCCCGTCGACAGAGCTGCTGTCGCTGCCGTTGTCGGCCAGTGAGGCGCCTGTGTTAAAAGAAGCCTTGCACAGCTCGGGTGGAGCTTACGATGTCATACTGGTAGACCCCGATCGAAAGAGTGCACGTATCTGGCATCAGGTCGGAGATCTAGACCCTACCGGCAACCTGTATCTGGCCGAGCATGATCTGCTGCCGGCCGAAAACAACGCTGAGGCATTGCGTTGTCTCGATGCTGCTCTCTCTGGTCAGCCATGGCTCTCAGGCGCTTTAATTCAAAAAGGCCTTATCGCCAAGCGCTCAGACGACCGCGCAACTGCCCGCAAATACTTTGCCGAAGCGCTTTCAGTGCAACCGCACGACCCACACGCTCTTACCCGCATGGGAGTTCTCGAAAAGAACGAGAATCAGCTGGAAAAGTGCGATGAATACCTGATCAAATCACTTCACATTCTGCCGGTTCAGCCCTCGGCAATGGTCACTCTTGGCTCTGATATGTTGAGTCGACTGGCCAGCGACGACTCGTCGGCTTTGCCTTTATGGGATTATTACATTGCCGGCCTGCATGCTCACCGCGGTGATTCGCAGGATTTTCGCGAGATAGCTGGCGTCAGCGAAGGCCTCGACCCGAAACTGGCACGCAACGCAACTATAGTTCCCGTCGATACGGTATTTTATATCTGACTGGCAGCAGCTGTTTTCTGGTTGTCAGGAATTAGTTGTAAGACTGCCTGTTTCAGCTTTTTTACGCCATCGTCGAGACCCGTGATGTTTACGCATACCGGATTATCGGGCCTGGTATGCAGATAGAGCGGATCGTAATAATCGACGAGCAGCCGCCGGATAAGCTCTGGCCAGTCTCTTTGCTCAAGCAGACCCAGCAGTTCAGCAACAACCTGTTTGCCTAGCCTCTCTTTCAAGGCGATGATTGCAGGTTTGAAAGCTTCAGCCATCGAGTCGCGTGC
The DNA here is from genome assembly GCA_022704885.1 of Candidatus Rifleibacteriota bacterium. Next base: position 7,729 of record JAKJFO010000131.1, read on the forward strand.
CGGATAGTCCTGCAGGATTACTTGAATGCGATATTCCAGTGGCGCTTCGACCCAGATGCTGGCGCCTGCGAGCATGGCCTGATGCAGTCGCTCAGGTATGACCAGTCTGCCAATGTGTTTGCTCTCACCTTCGGCTAAAAGGTATTTATTGCTTTGCAATTGGCCAAGCCTTTGCCAGAGCGTAGCCTCGAACATTTTCTGGCTGGGCTGGTCGCCGAGTCCAAGAGCGCCAAAAGCACTGCCGCGGTGGTTTGCCAGCCCTTCAAGGTCGACGACCGGATAATTTTCATCTATCAGACGTCGCAGCAGCTGAGTTTTTCCGACACCAGTTGGGCCGCGCACTATCAGCATTCTCGCAAAATCGGTTTCGGTAAAGTAGTTGTTGATATGTCGCCGAAATGCTTTGTGCCCACCAGACAGCTGTAGAGCCGGAATTCCGGCCAGATCGAGAAAGCTGGTAATCGCCAGCGAACGCGCACCACCTCGCCAGCAGAAAATTATAGCCGGCGGCGAATCGGGTTCGCGCGCGTCATCGATCTCTTTCAATATCTGCGGGATCCTGGGCGCAACCAGCTCTATTGCCCGTCGCCGCGCTTCCCGCTGCCCGATCTGGCTATAAATGGTGCCAACTTCTGCACGTTCCACATTATCGAAAATCGGCACATTGATGGCACCAGGAATCGTCGTCTCGGCATATTCAGCCGGAGACCGCACATCTACCATTAATGCTCCCCGCTGTTGAAGTTCGAGCGCCTTTTTTACCTCAATGGGTGCCTGCACAGAATCGTCCTGCTATTTTGAATGTTGTGATACAGCCTTAAGTTATAGGCTTATTTAAAGAAATAATCAAATAGCAAAAGAATCTACTTTATGTTTGTTCTGTGAATTTCCGGTTACGGGGGCGTTGTTCTGAGCCTCCCACAATTAAGGCAGCGTCACGCTAAGATCTGACTGTCTCTGTCTTCTCAAATGAGCTTGAACCAGAAAAGCTTCCGGTAATCATTACCAGAAGCTTTTGGTTGCGTGATGTTACAGAAATCTTAGTGGCGAATGACGATTCTCAGACTTAAGATCAGAACTATTGCGCCGATAGTTGCGGTCACAACGTTTCCCAGAAAGCCATCAGCCACTGTGAGGCCAAACTTTTTTATCACCAGTCCGCCTATCATTGAGCCAACGACCCCGACAAGCATAAACTCAAAAAGATCGTTAGCTCCCCCTTCTAAAATTTCCGTTGCGATCCAGCCGGCGATCAATCCTACAAAGATTAACCACAAGATATCCATATTCTCCTCCTCGACTTCTCATCGCCGAATTCCAGTAAGAAGAAATGCAGATGCCGACTTTAAATCAGCAGAGGCCTTCAGCTGATGCTGGCAGAGGTAGAATTGGGGTATTCGGCAGAGAATGGCAAATAAGATACGCACAGAAACATCAGCGTGCCTGTCAGCATGCCCTTCGCTTGTCAGAACTTGTACATTTAGAAAGATTTCTCTTGTGATAAGAATGTATGCATTATGACCGCTGAAGTCAAATCACCAGGGCAACACAGGTCACAGGCTTTTATGTACCATCACCGCCTGATTATGTAAAACGCGTCGGGTTTTAAAGATATTACAGGATAGAATCCAGAAATGGGTTTGTCGTATGGCTTTAATTATTAACTGAAAATGCTTTGGGTGACTTTGAGGATTTCATCGACATAGGCCTGACGATCTTTGTGGAAGCGCGGATCGATTTGTAGTGGTATATCAGGCTTTGCCGGGCTTTCGGCAGTTTTCTGCCAGAACAGGCCGGGCTGTTCTGATTTTTCCAGGCTGCCGATACAGGTGGCTTCGCATGACTGGCAGGCTTTTTCGAAGGCTTCGCGCTGGTCGGGGTAAACGCCGACAATAAGCTCATATTCGCCGCCAGAACCGAAAAAGAAACCCTGTTGCGGCATGCCGGTCGAATGACAGAAGGCGGCGACATCCGGGTGTACCGGCACGGCATCTGCGTTTACCGTAATTTTAGCTGATGGATTTACCATGCACAATGTTGCCAGTGTGTTGCGCAGGCCGTCACTGCTGTCCATTCCCAGACCGAGAAAAGGCCTGACCCGGCGCATGAAATCGTGATGCAGCTCAAACTTAGCCTGATAAGCCGGGTTTAGCGCCGACAGATTGCCGTCGCCGAAACTTCCGGTGGCATAGAGTATCAGTCGCTCAGCATCAGTGCTTCTTAAAAGAGGTTCATTGCTGAAAGTGCCGATGGCAGTGCCGACATAACGCCAGTGTTTTCCGCACGAAGTGTCGCCACCGAGCAGATAACAGCCACTCGCTTTGAGAGCCGAGTTTATGCCTCTCGTCAATTCACTGGCGAAGTGCTCGAAATCACGTTCGGGCAAGCCAAGCACTTGCAGAAAAAATGCGGGGTCGGCACCGGCTGCGGCCAGGTCGCTGAGTGTCGCGGCAACCAGGTTCCATCCCAGCTTCTCGATGTTCGTGGATCTGAAGCCGTCTTCTTCTTCGCAGAATTCGTCGGTAGTTATTGCCAGTCGAGTTGCTCCGATGCTGAAAATTTCGGCATCAGACTCGAAAAGCGCGTTATGTTGAGCCGGTGAGCGCTCAAACGCAGCAGCCATAGCCCTTATCGCTTTAAATTCATCCATCGGTAAGTCTCCGTTTCATGGCGTTGTTATACAAAAGCTAACTTAAATCTGCAATGCCTGAAGGCCGAAGCCCTGGAAAGATATTTAATCAATAAGCTCTTAAATAACATAGTGTCAGGTCAACTACCCAGAAGTGGCAGCAGTCTTGGAACCAGTTCGATGCGTGCGGGTAATCTGCCCTGTGGGTCGCCGTCGTATTCAACTTCGTTGGCCGTGCCGCCTTCTGCAATCTCTACGCGATTGCAGAATATCGGCTTGAATTCATGGCAGAAAGATCCAGTGTAGACACGTGGCAGCAAAGAAAGCAACCGGAACCGGGATATGCCGTGCAGCGCAACGAGATACATTTTGCCATCGTCGGCAGCAATATCGAGTTTTAGTCTTATGCCACTCGCAACAAAAGGATTTTTGCCGACGAAGATGTTGTGAACCTGATTGAATCTGTGTTCACAACCGTCTATTCTGAGCCTGAACTGTGGTGGCGAGTAGTTTCTGATTGCGTCGAGCATCGACAGCAGAGTGCCGATGAAATCGCCGAAACGTTTGCGCAGACCACTGTTTGAGCCGCGCGCAATCGCTGCGCCCAGCCCGAAGTTGGCAGAACAGGAAAAATATCTGGTTACCTCACACTCACTGTCAGCAGCTTGATGTGATATCCGGCAAAGATCGATATGACGCGTCCTGCCTTCGAGAATGCGCCCAACTATGACATCGGGGTCGAGCGACAGGCTGTGAAAGGCACAGAAATCCGGGCTGGTTCCTGTGTATATGATGCCAAATCGACATGGCAGAGCGGGGTTTTGCATAAGAGCGGCCGCTGTTCCGCTGATTACCTCGTTGATGGTGCCATCACCGCCAACCGCGATTATTGCATCGAAGCCGCGCTTTGCTGCCTCGAAGGCGAGGCGGGTGCCGTCGCC
>JAKJFO010000132.1:0-7417 GCA_022704885.1 Candidatus Rifleibacteriota bacterium
TCGTATTCACCGGGTCACTTATATTGAACAGAAACTTGAATGGGTCTTCGATCTTGAACTGCACGATCCATTCAAGATCGCTGACGTTGAGATCGCCGGTCAGAATCAGCGATTCTTCGGCGAAGTCCTTTTTCTTGTAGCTGGTACGGCCAGTTTCGATTATGCTGCGAAAGCCAAATTCTTCTTTCATGATACGTTCGGTTTTGACCAGAAACACCTTATCGATACCAAAAGGCAGCTTCAGCTGCAGCCCGGGGCCGGCAGTACCGGCATATTTGCCCAGTCTCAGAATCACCGCCATTTCTTCGGTGTCGACCTTGTAAAAGGCGCTCAAAGCCCCGCCGACAATAAGAACGAACAATACCAGACCGATTATAGCCTTGATCAGGTTGCCCTGAGAAGGCAGGTTGAAGCGGTTTTCGCCGTTGACTACAGCGTCTTCCACGTTCACGTTGTTGCCGTATTCCATTCATACCTCCTGCCTGCCCAGCGGGCAGGTCAGCACAAGATACACATATTGCCGGCATCGGCGCAACCCTGTAAACTCAATTTTCCTGCGCCAGTTCCTGTCGGCAGCACCGACCGAAGCAGTACAGCCAGCCAACAATTTTTATATAAATATTGTCTTGGTCAATCATGATAGAATAGAATCTTGACAAGGAGACTGCTATGAAAAAGTGGGAAAACTATTTTTACGCATTTGCCGGTGCCGCGCTGGGAGCTGTCGGCCTGCTTTTTTTGATTCTTGGAGCAGGTTGCCTGCTGTCATCGGCAGCTGCTTTTGTCGTTGCTATAAAGAAGAAAACAGGGTTTCAGCTTTTCTGACAACAGGAAGCTGTTTAAATGCCGGAATCATTTCATACTAATTTTTTTGCCTCGGGCTATTACGTCTTTGCCAACGGGATACTGCTGATTACGCTGGCCGCGGTATTGCACGGCTTTGACCGTGAGCTCACTCGACGTTTCAACCTGAAGTGGCTGGCAGCCGGACTTTTTGCCTCAGGCACCTCAAGAATACTCGCGTCTCTGGGTCTGCTCAGACCAGATCTGCCGGTATTTGCCATAGAATCAGGCTTCATCATCCTGACCATTCACTTTTACTTCGAATACATCAGAAGAGAATGGTCGCAAAACGAAAATTCACCGGCCAGACATCTTCACTGGCCAATATTGATGGTACTCATCTACGGCTTCTACCTGAGCGGAAACGCGACGTCCTTCCGAAGCCTGCTCATGGCTTCAACCGGGATTCTGGTATCTTTAACCGGCTTGCGCGCTACCAGAAGCCTGCCCCAGGAAGTCGTTGCAATTGCACGCGGTTGCTTCGCCCTTGCGATAACCGGCTTTCTGATCAATACCCTGACTCTCTACAAACTGCGCGATGGTGTTACCGCTGAAGCCAGGGTGATTGAGCCCTTTGTCAGTGAATGGGCGCTGATCTTGCCTTCGCTTTTCATTGTTGCAATAACCACACTGGCAATGCTGGGCCGCCATATCCGCGAGAAACTGCACTGGCACAGATTGCGCGGCGACCTCGGGCTGATCAGCCACCTGCTTTTTCTAACAGCGATCGTGCTGCTGCTGGTTACCGGCCCGGTTATCGGCAACCGTATGGAAAAGCAGACAAGATTTCAGAGAGAAGCAGCGCTGTCGCAGGCGATTGAAAGTCTGGCGCAACTGATCAACCACCGGATGCTCATGGCCGCGAACTATTCTGCTGTCATCGCGGCGGCGCCAGGAATATTGCAATATCTTGAAGACCCTGATCCAGACAACCACGAAATCATCGAAAACTACCTGGCAGCGATTGCCCCGAAAAACCCTGATGGAATGTGCTTTTTAACCGGCCGCGAGGGCAAAATCCTGGTTTCTTCCAATAAAAATGATCCGACAATCGGGTTCGACGTATCTTTTCGCGATTATTTCAAGCTTGCCATGAACGGTCAGAGCAGCGACATGATCGACTACGGCAAGGTTACCCGCCAGCTCGGATTTTATTCGATTCATCCGGTCATCAGACCACGAGACAAAACTGTTCTCGGCGTATGCGTAGTCAAGCGCAACCTTGACGATCTGCAGGATCTTCTCAAGCTCTATCACCCCGCCATGATTGTAGATGAGGCCGGAGCCGTATTCATTGCCAGCGACAAAGAATTCGAGCAACACTCTTTCATTCCGTGTCTCATAGAAGAACCTCACAACCACCCGGAAACGATAACCGGTTCTGCCTCGCTCATTATAGCGCATCAGGCATATGCCGAAGCCATGCTCAACAAAAAAGGCTGGCGGGTGGTCATGCTTTCGGTCGGCAGGGCTGACAGCACCGACAGCCTGTGGTTGATGATCACGTTGAGTCTCGTCTCATTGTCGATCATTCTGGTTCTCAACTCAACCGTGATCAGCATAAGATCGCATGAAGACTATGAAGTCGCCGAAGAGAGATTTCAGACAGTTTTTTATCATGCGCCCGAAAGTATGCTGATCATCTCGGCCAGAAGCCTTGAGATTCTCGAGGCAAATCACAGCATGAAGCGCCAGTTTGGACTTTCCGGTGAGATTATCGGCACCAGTTATCTGTCGCTCCTTCCTGCTGATCGTCACGATATCGCCAACATCTGGCATGATCGTGCCGAAAAGGTTTTCAAACACCAGAGAACCTTTGTCAAAAGCAATGGTGAAGTTTTTACCGCTGAGGTTACCGGCGCCCCGATCACCTTCAACTACCAGAAGGCCATCATCATACTGCTTCACGACACAACCGCCCAGAAGCAGATCGAATTTGAACTGCGCCAGGCCAAGAATGCCGCCGAAGAGGCGAACAAGCTGAAATCAAGATTTTTCGCCAACGCCAGTCATGAAATCAGAACTCCCATGACGGCCATCATCGGGCTGACAGAAATGGCTCTGACCATGTGTCGATCGGCTGAACAGGAGCGGCTGCTAAAGCTCACCCGTTCTTCGAGCAGATCGCTGCTTGAACTGGTAAACGACATTCTCGACCTGTCCCGCATAGAGTCTGGGAAATTCAGCATCAGGCCGTGCAGCTTCGACCTGCACCAGCTGTTGCAGGAACTTGACCAGCTGTATGAGTTTGAGGCAAAGGGTTCCAGAGTAAACGTCAGCTTCGTTCTTGACCCCGAACTACCGCATTACATAGTCTCAGACCCGGTAAGACTGCGTCAGATTCTTCTCAATCTGCTCAGTAACGCCCTTAAATATACAGATAACGGCAAGATTGGCCTGCAGGCAAAGATCAAAGACGATGGCAAACGGGAAATACTCGAAATAAGAGTACATGACACCGGTCGAGGTATATCGCGTGAAGTGCAGGAGCACCTGTTCGAACCATTCACCTTCAGCGACCAGTATACCAGACGCGCGGCCAAAGGCGCCGGACTCGGGCTGGCCATCAGTCGTCAGATTGCCGACCTGCTCGAAGGCCGGCTCACTCTCGAAAAAACCAGCAGCGAAGGCTCGCTTTTTGTTCTCGAGATTCCATTCGGTCGGGTCGAAGGCGCTCAGGCAGCAGTAGAACCGACGACAGCGCAGATCAGACTGGTGCACAGCAGTTGTCCGCTGCATTTTCTGATAGCTGATGACAATGAGATCAACCTCTTTCTGGCCGGTTCCATAATCGAAAAATTCGGCGGCACGCATCGATACGCCAGAGATGGCAACGAAGCCTATTCACTGCTGAAAAGTGAGAAGTTCGATATAGCACTGATCGACATTCAGATGCCGGAGCTCGACGGTCTGTCACTGATTAAACTCCTTCGCCAGAACGACTCGCCGGCTGCCGGAATTCCGATAATCGCTGTCAGTGCTTTTATATCGGACGAAGAGAAACAGGAAGCGCTGCAGGCCGGAGCCGATTCATATCTGGTAAAGCCCTATTTTCCGCACGACCTGCTGCAGATTGTCTACCGGTATACAGATGGCACCGTAACCCGGGAAGATAACCCCCAGCCAGAGAATGATACGCCTGCCACCACATCTGGGGATAGGCCGGTCATCAAGCAGATAAATATGGCAGAACTCGAAATACGAATTCTCAAAAAGCCTGAGAACATTCGCAAAATCAGCGAAATATTTTCGCGACGCTCTGAAGAGCTGATGAAAGATCTGACTGCATGCGAACAAAACAGTGATGGAGCGAGGCTGCGCGAAGTCATTCATTCGATCAAGGGTCTTGTTGGCATGCTTGGTGCCAGAAACACTTTTGAGCTGGCCCGCGAACTCGAAGAACATTGCAAAAATGGTCGGCTGACACCGGTTTTTCAGCAGCTGAACGCACTTAGACAACAGATCGGCGAAATTGCTGAGGACCTCGATATTCTCCAGCAGAACGACAAAAAAACAGTTTGATTACGGTACAGTTTTTGCTAGAGTTAGCTGGTAAAAAATCTGCTGTGCAATTTTTGATCGGAGATCCTGATGCTCGACAAAAAATTTAAACGAACCTTCAAGTTATACACCAAACGGCTGCTGCTGACTCTATTTGCGGCAGCCTTCTTTTATCTGCACTTTTTTTATGGTAAAGCCGCCCGCGATACTTTTTCGGTCTTTTTTGGTGGCCTTGGCATGTTCATTTACGGCATGAATCTGATGAGCGACAGTCTGCAGATGATTGCCGGCAGTCGCCTCAAGAGCATCATTTCGGCGCTGACCAGCAACCCGGTCACCGCCATGTTGACCGGGCTTGGCGTAACAGCCCTTATTCAGAGCAGCTCAGCCACTACCGTCATGACCGTAGGCTTTGTCAACGCCGGTTTGATGACCCTGCAACAGGCTATCGGCATCATTCTCGGCGCCAATATCGGAACGACAGTGACCGCACAGCTCATCGCCTTCAACCTTACCGACCTCGCCTGGCCAATACTGGCCGTGGGCAGCGCCATGATCCTGTTCAGTAAAACCCGCACCTACCGCTCATGGGGAGAAACCCTGCTCGGTTTTTCTCTGCTCTTTCTCGGCATGAAGTTTATGGGTGACGCAATCAAGGTTTATCGTGACCATGAAACCTTCAAAAGCATTTTTATCACATTGTCGCAGCACCGCATTCTCGGTGTTTTCGCAGGCCTTCTGGTAACCCTGGTCGTGCAAAGCAGTTCGGCGACAGTCGGTCTGACCATGAGCCTGATGGGCACCGGCGCATTCGGCAGCGATCCTTTCACCGCGCTGATGGCGGCGGTTCCGATAATTCTCGGCGATAATATCGGCACCTGCATCACTGCCATGCTCGCCTCGATCGGCGCCTCGCGCAACGCGCGCCGGGCCGCGCTGGCACACACCCTGTTCAACGTGTTCGGAACCTTGATCGTTCTGCCGATTCTTGAGTTCTACTGCAACATGATGATGAAAACCTCATCTGACCCGGTGCGTCAGGTCGCTAACGCACACACCATTTTCAATGTAGCCAATGGCATGCTGTTTCTGCCACTTACCGGCTTTCTCAAGGCCATGGTCATGCATCTGATCCCTTCACATGGCGACGAACCCGAGACGATAACCAACCTTGACAAGCGCTTTCTGGCAACTCCACCCATCGCCATCGGGCAGGCCGAAGAGCACCTCAAACAGGCCTTTGCGATCGTCGGCAAAAAATTCGACAAGGTCAACAGCCTGCTCGACAACCCGGACAGTGATATCGAAGAAATCGCGGCGGCCTCTTCCAATCTGGCTTCTCTGCATCGTCAGCGCGACCAGATCACCCGCGAACTCAACCAGTTTCTTATCGCCCTTGCTCAGAAAGATCTTTCTGAAATGCTCAGCCGGCAAACCACCCGCGTGCTCTACCTCAGCAAAGACCTCGAGATCATCTCCTCACAGCTCAACAAGATGATGGCGCTGATGGTCGAAAACGCCGAGAGCGGCAAAAAGCTCACTCTGGACTCGCGTGAAGAAATGCATATCTGCATCAACCGAATTTCTGAAATCTTCAAACAACTTTATTCTGACCTGAAACCCGCAGACAAACAGGCCGAAGAAATGCATCATCAGATATACAGCCAGTCGATGCTGCAGCGGGCAGCCCGCAGCAATCTGATCGACCGCATCAAGAAAGGCGAGCACGACCCGCTCGAAAGCATACTTCTGCTCGACCTGCTGCGCAGCATTGAAAGTCTGCTTAATTCGATGCATCACTGCAACGATCATCTGGTGTTCAAATTCTGAATGAAAACTATGTTCAACCGCGCCAGCACATGGGTAAAAAACCGCTTCGGCCAGCGCATTCAGAAAATTCCGGTCGATGCCGGCTTTTCCTGCCCGAACCGTGACGGCAGACTGTCAGACCAGGGCTGTCTTTATTGCAGCAATGCAAGTTTTTCACCATTTTACAGCACAGCCCGGCACACAATCACCGAGCAACTGGTTCAGGGACGCGAATACTATGCCAAACGCTATAGCTGCAACCGCTTTTTCGCATATTTTCAGTCTTATTCATGCACTTATGCGCCTGTCGAAACCCTTCGCAAAAAATACCTCGAAGCTGCGGGCGGTGAAGGAATCGAAGGCCTGATCATCGCAACCAGACCCGACTGCATCGATGCCGAAATCGTCGCACTGCTGCAGGAAATAGCAGGCCAGACCTTTATCAGACTTGAACTGGGAGTAGAATCCTTCGACGACGCGGTTCTTACCGGCATGAACAGGTGCCACGGCGCCGCGGAAGCTCTGAAGTCGATAAATATGCTGAAATCAGCAGACATACCGGTATGCATTCATCTTATCAGCGGCCTGCCCGGCGAAAAAGCCGATCATATGACCACGGCCGCCAGAGCAGTCTCGAATTCAGGCGCCGACATGGTTAAGCTGCATCATCTGCAGATTGTCAGGGGCTCCCGACTTGCCGGACTCTACGCTGCAAACCCGGAAAACTACCACCTGTACAGTCTCGACGAATATGTCGACAAGGTGTGCGAATTCATCGTAAATCTGTCGCCGACCATCTATCTTGAGCGTTTTGTCAGCCGGATTCCGCTCGACCAGCTGATTGCGCCGGCATTCTCGGGCATCGACGAAGCAGGCTTTCAGCGCGTTCTTGAAGACAGGCTGAAAAGTCTCGGAGCATACCAGGGCTCCGGTATCGCAGTTTAAGTCTGAATCGGCCGCAGATCAACGACTGCTTCCATTGCCATTCTTCAGCAGGGCCAGTTCGAGATGGTTTTTGACTTTAGCCTGTATCTCAGCAGGATTGAAAGGTTTGGTGATACAGTCGACCCCACCCATATTGTAGCATCTGGTAATCGAAAGGCTGTCTGCATGACCAGTCAGAAAAATCACCGGAATCGATGCAGAACCCGGCGACTCTTTGAGCCTTCGGCAGACCTCGAATCCATCGACATCTGGCATTACTATATCGAGCAGAATCAGATCCGGGCGGGTCTTTGCAATAAAGTCGAGCGCTGCAGATCCG
>JAKJFO010000132.1:7507-11188 GCA_022704885.1 Candidatus Rifleibacteriota bacterium
CGATAAGAATCAGCGGTCGGTCTTCCTGAGTCAAATTGTACCAGTCCATCAACAGTTATAAGTCGAAAATCTATGCGTTATGATTAAAATAGCAAGCAGTTTTGTGTTACCTTGTCACAAATACTGATGATATTAGAGGGAAACATATGAAAAGACTGATTCTGGCCGCGATGATGGCAGTGCTGTTGCTGGCACCGGCAGCACCTCTGCCGGCAACTGAGAGAATTCCGCTGATCGGCATAACCCCATCGTTCAGCAATAACATGCTACAGCTGAACAATGACTATGTTTCGGCTATTCAGCGCAACGGCGGTATCGCTATAATTCTGGCACCGACCAGTGACGACATGACCATCGATGCATATGTCAGAATGCTCGATGGAGCAGTCTTTTCCGGCGGCCCTGACATACCACCAGGATTCTACAGTCAGACACCGCACCCCACCACCAGCGTCATGGAAACGACCCGTTTCGAATTCGAAAAGCGCTTCATCAAAGCTTTTCTCGATTCGAACAAACCGGTTCTCGGTATCTGTCTGGGCATGCAGTTCAGCAACGTCTGCCGCGGCGGCACACTGATTCAGGATATTCCCGAACTGGTCGGCAAAAAGGTCAGCCATCGCGATGGCAGCATGTATACCAATTTTCATCATGTCGCTCTGGCGCCAGGCAGTCTGCTCGAAAAAATTCTGCAGACTCGAACAACAAAGGTTATTTCGCGACATCATCAGGCTATCGGCAGACTGGGGAAGGGTTTCTTTCCAACCGCGCGCAGCAGCGACGGTGTAATCGAAGCAATCGAACGCAATGACGGCGTTTTTGGAATCTTCATTCAATGGCACCCGGAGAGCATGAAAGAAGCCGACCCCGCGCATACCGACAGGCTGTTCAGCGCTCTCATAAAGGCTGCCAAAATTCAGAAAGACCCGCCGACAGAGTGGTAAACGGCTCTCAGCTGAGATGCCGACAGATCAGTAATAGACGCAACGGGTGATATGAGATGGGAATTGTCGGTATTCTTCGGCCTGACCACGATTCCACAACAGGTAGTCGAGGCCCTGCGAGTTGACCATGATGCCGTCATCAGCATATGCGCGCCGCAGAAGTTCTACCGCATGAACGGTGCAGGCTCTTATTTCGATCTCGGCCCGGGAGCCCGAGACAAGCGGCGTTTCGTCAATTATCATATCGCGCAGTTCCTGACGGTATGTCAGCAGACCGTCGGTCAGAAGCACGTGCGGCACCAGATTGTCAGCAAATATGGTCAGATCGGCAATATCGTCGAATCTTCCGAAGCCTTTTCCTGAAAAAGCGATATGAAGATCCGAGACCGTAATCTGAGCACGCTTCAGCAGCAGAATTCTCCGGCCATCGACCTCAAAGACATCACGATAGAACGGCATCACCAGAAGCTGCTCGACCATGCGGGCCGCCGAAAAACCGGCAGCTTCGATAAAACTGATAAAACTGCCATCATACCTGCTGTCGAGAAGGCGACCCAGCTCGTTCAAGGCCTCGGCAAACAGGCGCATCAGTTCGCCGGCCAGCTCGTTTTCGGCATTCTGATTGAATATGCGGCAACACCCTGCCGCATCGACCTCACGCAACCATGCCGAAGAAAAACCGCCGACCCGCAGCGACTCGGCCTTCAAGCGCGAAGCCACCGTAAAATAGCCGGTTTTATCAGGATCGAGCCGAAGGTAGTCGAAGTAACCCGACCCGAAATTGATGCTGTCGAGAGTGATAAAATACGCCAGAGTAGCCTCGGCATCACCACAGAAATGGTTTTCCGTTTCCATTACCGGGTTTTGCGCCACCGCAACCGGTAACTTACGGCTGTATTCCTGCAAAAAGCCATGATTGATCTGAACGAATTCGGCACGCCCGGCCAGATACGCACATGAAGAACGAATATCATCGAATACAGACAAGATAATCAGCCTCAAAATCAGCTTGAATTCAAAACCGGCATTACTTTAACAGATATCATCGACAAATTCTACTGTGGCAAGACATGCTTCTCTGTGTTATTTTAACGCCTAAGCCAAATAGAGGAGTTTATATGAGTCAGAAAGACAGGCTGTCGCCCAAAGCCTACGAGGCCATCGACGGCAAAGATTACCCGAGTTTTGTTCCGGCCAGCGAAACACCGCTCGAGTTCACGCTCAAAGCGGTTATCATCGGCGTTATCATCGGTTCGGTGTTCGGCGCTGCCAACGCCTACCTTGGCCTCAAGGTCGGTCTGACCGTTTCTGCTTCAATACCGGCAGCGGTAATGGCGGTCGCGATTTTTCGCATTTTCTTCCGCCAGGGAACGATTCTCGAAACCAACATAGTACAGACCGTCGGCTCGGCCGGCGAATCGCTGGCTGCCGGCGTAATTTTCACCATTCCGGCCTTTTTTATCTGGGGTCTCGAACCCTCAAAGCTCGAAATAACTGTAATTGCCATCGTCGGCGGCGCTATCGGCGTTCTGTTCATGATTCCGCTGCGCCGCTATCTGATCGTGCAGGAACACGGCAAACTGCCATATCCGGAAGGCACCGCCTGTGCTGAAGTCCTCGTCGCCGGCCAGGGTGACATTTCGAAAGCCAAAACCCTTTTTCAGGGAATGGGCATCGGAGCCCTCTACCAGGCACTGATGCACAACCGCCTTTTCGGCCTGTGGAGCAAGGAACCGGCAACGCATGTTCCCGGTTTCAAAGGTGCCGAGATCGGTGCCGAAGTGACACCTGAACTGCTTGGCGTCGGTTATATCATCGGGCCACAGATTTCGGCGATAATGCTGAGCGGGGGTATCTTCGGCTGGCTGGTGCTGATTCCGCTGATCTGCCTGTTCGGCGAACATTGCACCACTCCTATTTATCCCGAGCTGAGCAGTCTCATCAAAGATATGGGCCCGGGCTCGATCTGGTCGCGCTACATTCGCTACATCGGCGCCGGCGGCGTCGCCTTCGCCGGCATTTTTTCGCTGATCAAATCAATTCCGGTCATCATTTCGAGCTTCAAAGCCGGTCTGTCGCACCTCGGCAAAAAAGATGACAGCGAAACGACGATTAGAACCGATCTCGATCTGTCGATGGGAACAATCATCGGTGGAGCCCTGATACTCGCACTGGCTGCTACGATTTTTCTCAATATGACGATCTTTCATTCATTCGGCATGTCTGCCATCGCCGGTATTCTGATCGTAGTCTTCGGTTTCTTCTTCGTTACCGTGTCATCACGCATCGTCGGCCTGCTCGGTTCGTCATCGAATCCGATTTCGGGCATGACCATCGCCACGCTTCTGCTGACCTGCATCATCTTCATACTTGCCGGCATGGCAGGTATGCCCAACGTCAAGATTGCCGTGCTGACCGTCGGTGCTTTCGTCTGTATCGCCGCCGCCATCGCCGGTGATACTTCACAGGATCTCAAGACCGGCTTTCTGATCGGCGCTACCCCGAGATATCAGCAGATTGGCGAGTTCATTGGCGTTATTTCTTCTGGTCTCACCATGGGTTTCGTCATGTATTTGCTCAAAGACGCCATTACCACCGGCGAACTGCCGGCGCCACAGGCCAATCTGATGAAACTCGTCGTCGATGGCGTCATTGGTGGCAACCTGCCCTGGAATCTGGTGATCAGCGGCATGTTTATCGCTCTCGGCGTCGAACTGCTCGGCATCAACTCTCTGGC
>JAKJFO010000133.1 GCA_022704885.1 Candidatus Rifleibacteriota bacterium
CAAAGGGTATCGTGGCAGGCCGACCAACGTCAACAACGTTGAAACCTTTGCCAATGTGCCGGCAATCATCAATCGTGGCGCCGACTGGTTCTCTTCGATTGGAACCGAGAAGTCAAAGGGCACCAAGGTTTTCGCGCTGGCCGGGAAGGTCAAGAAAGTTGGTCTCGTCGAAGTGCCGATGGGCACGACTCTGAGAGAGCTTGTTTATGACATCGGCGGCGGCATTCTGGGCGACAAGCAGTTTCAGGCAGCGCAGACCGGTGGCCCCTCGGGCGGCTGTCTTACCGTAAAACATCTCGATACGCCGATCGATTATGAAAGCCTGGTTGCGGCCGGTTCGATGATGGGCTCTGGTGGCATGATTGTTATGGACGAAGATGACTGCATGGTAGCAGTGGCGCAGTTCTATCTCGATTTTACCGTCGAAGAATCCTGCGGAAAGTGCGTGCCGTGCCGCGAAGGCAACAAGGCACTTTACAGCATTCTCAACAAAATCACGCACGGTCATGGTACCATGCAGGATCTCGATCGTCTCAAAGAATTGTCGGCTGTGATCAAGGGTGCTTCATTGTGCGCTCTTGGGCAAACAGCGCCAAACCCGGTTCTTTCGACCATCAACAATTTCTACGATGACTACGTGCAGCATGTGGTCGATAAAAAGTGCCGCGCCAAAAAGTGCCGCGCACTGATCCAGTATCGGGTTGTCGAAGAGAACTGCATCGGTTGTGGTGCCTGCAAGCGCGCCTGCCCGGCAGACGCGATTACCGGCGAGATCAAGCAGAAACATTTCATCGACCAGGAAAAGTGCATCAAATGCGGCGCCTGCCATCAGAAGTGCAAATTCAGCGCTATAGCTATCGACTAGGAACATCGGAGACAAAGACATGACATGCAGTGTTAACCAGCAAATGATCAACGAAAAGATTGTCGAGATCTGCAGTGAATTCAAGAATGATCCCGATGAACTGATTGCGATTCTTCACAAGGCTCAAGGCCACTTTGGCTTTCTTCCCTCTGAAGTGCAGCAGGCTGTTGCCGACCAGCTGCACATTCCGGTATCCAAAGTTTTCGGTGTGGTGACCTTTTATTCTTATTTCACTATGGAACCGAAAGGTAAATACCCGATTTCGATATGCATGGGAACCGCCTGTTACGTTAAAGGTGCCGAAAAGGTGCTGCACGAATTTGAGAGCAAGCTCAAAATCAAAAACGGGCAGACTACCACTGATGGCAGGTTTTCGCTCAACACGCTGCGCTGTATAGGTGCCTGCGGCCTGGCCCCGGTGGTCATGATCGGCGAAAAAGTCTACGGCGGGGTCAAACCAGAGGATGCAGGCAAGATCATCAGCGAATACCCGGCGTAGAGTCGAGGTGCTCAGGCGCTTTCTCAGATTGCGCATGAGCCACTTCTCGATCAAGGTCAGGATATTCATACCGATTCTTCTGATCATAATATTGTCGGTGGTCTCGATCACCGGCTTTTCTGTGTACGTTTCGCGCGAGAAGCTGTTGGAGCAGGTCGAAAACTATCTGCGCATCGAAGTAAAGTCGCTGATGCAGATGTTCGAACGCGAACACGAGCTCAAGATGGCCAAGGCGATCAAAGATCTGCGGGTGATGGACACTCTTTTCTACCAGAGAGGGTTACGCATAAGCGATGAAAAGGTCGAACTGACCGCGCGGTTTCCTGATGCCAGCCAGAATCGAACGGTATCGCTGAATCGCTGGTATCTCGGTGACATCCCGCTGCACGAAGACAATGAATTTGTCGACAGTATCGAGCGCATTCTGGGCAGCCGGGCGACGATTTTTCAGAAATCAGATGTCGGTTTCGTCAGAATCGCTACTAACATCATGGAAAGCGGCGATACGCGTGCCATTGGTACGGTGATACCATTCGATTCTCCCATTGCCGAAAGTATCGAGGCGCACGATAAGTATTTTGGCCGCGCCTACGTAGTCAATGACTGGTATGTAACCGGCTACGAGCCGATATTTCACAACGACGAAATCGTCGGCATGCTCTTCGTAGGCGCCAGAGAAAAAGATCTGCCCGAACTGGCACTTAAATTTATGAAGATCGAGATCGGCACTTCCGGCTACCCGTTCGTGTTTGACAAAGACGGCAAGAACGTGATCAACCATCCGCGGGCCGAAAAGGAGTGGGCTGGGCAGGAAATCGTCGATGCCATGATTAAGCAGGAAAAGGGGTTGCTGCGCTTCGAGTCGCCTGTCGATGGCGAAAGTAAAATCGTCGCTTTTGATTATTTTCCGCAGTTTGAGCTGTATATTGCGGCTTTTGTTAACCAGAGTGACGAAATTGGGCCGCTGATGCGGCAGCTGATTCTGGGTTCGGTTGTTGTCGCTTTGCTGATCATTCTGATTCTTTCGGTAACGGTATATTCGATGACGATCGAGCGTCTGAGCGGTTACCTCGAAACCATCAAAAGCCGTGATATTGAACTGGCCAGCGCCAAGGATGCGTTGCAGCAGTCAGAAAAGCTGGCGACGATGGGCCAGCTGTCGGCAGGTATAGCACACGAAGTCAACAACCCGCTCGGCGTCGTGTTGATGTACAGCCACCTTCTGCTTGAAGAGTGTGACCCGACTTCGCGTATGCACAAAGATCTCGAAACCATTGCCACTCAGGCCAGCCGCTGTAAGACGATCCTGTCGGGCCTGCTCAACTTTGCCCGCAAAAATCAGGTTAACAAGATGGAGGTGCGGCTTGGCCATTTTGTCGAAACGGTTAAAAAGAGCCTGATCATGCCGCGCAGTGTTAACTTTAAGGTTTCCTGCCCGCATCCGGATGATGAGATATCGATCGATGAGGGCCAGATGACCCAGGTATTTGTCAATCTGCTCAACAATTCTATTGATGCGGTTAAATCTCAGGGCGAAATCGAATTCAGCGCGGCGATTGATGAGACATCTGTCGTCTTTGTCGTTGCTGACAATGGAACCGGTATCGGTGAGGATAGTCAAAAACGTTTGTTCGAGCCATTCTTTTCGACCAAGGAAATGGGTAAGGGAACAGGTCTCGGACTTGCCATCTGTTATGGTATCATCAAGATGCACAGCGGTTCGATTCGGGTTGAGACCAACGCTGACCCTGCGAAGGGGCCGACATTCACACGATTCATCATCAAGCTGCCGGTTTGATCTGCCAGCAGGGTTACGGAGTAGCAAATGAGCAAAAAAGTTCTGATCATAGATGACGACATAGATTTTCTGACGGCTTACGGGGCCCTGTTCAGAAGCAAGGGCTGCGATGTTCATACGGCCATCAATACAACCGAAGGCCGCAACGAAATCGACAGTTTCGGGCCTGATCTGATAATTCTCGACGTCATGATGGAACGCGCCGACGAAGGCTTTGAATTCGCTCAGCAGCTGCTCGATGAGAAAATCAGGATTCCGGTGATCATCACTTCTTCGATAGCGCGGGCAGGGCAGGAGCTGTTCGATATCGATATTCCCAATGTGCGGGCGGTCATGCAGAAACCCGTTGATTTTACCGAGTTGACCACCCTTGCCGACAAGATTTTTGCAGGGCAGAAGTCATGAGTGACCAGAAATATACCGATCAGCAGCTGCAGCAGGCCCTGACCTATATTGAAATTTTCGACAAGGCCGGTGAGATTGACTGCGGCGGTTGTGGCTACAAAACCTGCCGCGAATTTGCAGCAGCCATGCTCGATGGCATCGCCAGGCCAACGATGTGCGTCGAGCTGTCGAAAAAGGTCATCGAAAAGCTCAAAAAGCGTGACCGCGAACTGCGCGAAACCCTGTTTTTTCAGCAGGAACTGCTCGACTCGATCGCCGTGCCGATTTTTCGTGAAGATAAAAATGGTCTGCTGGCTGGCTGTAATCGGGCGTTTGAAGAATTTGTCGGCAAAAAACTGTCTGCCATCAAAGGTAAGAGCATCGATCAGAGTATCGGAGATGCTGACTTTGAAAAAATCAACGAAAAGATCAATCAGAGCCTGATCAGAAGCGGCGGGCGCCAGATTGTTGAAACCCGTTTTGCCATGCCGGGCCGCGATGAGCAGGTGGTTGAACTGCACAAGGCGGTTTTGACCGATCGCGCTGGCGAGATTACCGGCTTTGTCTGTGCGATTTTTGACATCACCGAACGGGTCAGGCGTAACGAAGAACTGGTGCTGGCCAGAGAGACGGCTGAACTCTCGGTGTCGCTGTTGCAGAAGGTGCCATCTGGTTTTGTCATCGTCGATGAAAAACTCAAGATTCGCGAGGCCAATCGTGCATTTGCGCTGATGATGGGCGCAGAGATCGTCGATCTGTTCGACATGCATGGCCTGCGCGGTGCCGACCTCAGAGCGCTTTTTCCGCAGCACCAGATGTTTGCGACATTCATCAGGAGCGGTGAAGAAACTTACACCCGCGACGTCGAATGGGAAGGACATAAAGTCAAACTGGCTCTGTATGCAATCGAACGCGGCAAGACCGCTGGCGCCATTCTGCTCGATCTAGCTGCACCCGACGTTAAAAAAGAAGAAGTCCGGCTGCGCGCCGAAAAGGTTATTCGAGAGAATCTTGAAACAGTGCAGAAGATCGCCAATCTGCTCGGCGAGAATGCTTCGCGCACCGAAAATGCTTTGAGTTCTGTGATCAAATTGTTTTCAGAAGACGAGAAGTAGCATGACCTCATGTTTTGTTGAAATAGGCCATCATCAAAAGGCCAAAGCCGGTGAACATTCATACGGCGACGTTATTCTCAAACGCTTCATCAGAGAAGAAAACCGGCGTCTGGTGGTGCTTTCAGACGGCATGGGCAGCGGTATTAAAGCCAACGTGCTGGCCAGTCTGACTGCGTCGATGGCCCTGAACTTTGTTTCTGAGCGCAAGTCGATAGCCGAGGCGTTCGAGCGAATTTTCAATATTCTGCCAGAATGCAGTGTGCGCAAGATGGGCTACGCAACTTTTACCATCATCGACATGCTCGACGACTGCAGGGTCAGTCTGATTGTCTATGATAATCCTCTGCCTTTTCTTCTGCGCCAGGGCGAGCTGGTGGAACTCGAATGGCAGAGCACTGAACTTGCGACCACAGGTTATTGCGGCCGTTCGGTTGCTACAGCCAGTTTTGAGCCTTTGTCCGGTGACCGGCTGTTTGCTTTTTCTGATGGAATAAGCCAGTCAGGCCTCGGTCGAACGAGCGAATGGGGTCGCAACGGCGCTGTTGCCTATACGCAGAAGGCATTGCGCGAGTTCCCGGGCATTGCAGCGCGTGACCTCTCAGAAAAGATCGTAAACAAAGCTGAATTGAACGACAAGAGTGGGCTCAAAGATGACGCCAGCCATATCACCATACATTTTCGTGAGCCACGGCGTCTGATGATTGCAACAGGTGCTCCGGCCAGACAGGAACGCGATTTTGCCTTCGCCCGGCGTTTTGGCGATGCCACCGGCAGCAGGGTTATCGCCGGCGGCACAACTTCTGAACTGATTGCACGCGAGCTCGAATTACAGTTTTCGGGCACGATGCTGAGCCTGAACGATGGTCTGCCGCCAATCAGCCAGCTGGCCGGCGTCGATCTCGTCAGCGAAGGGGTCATGACGTTGTCACGCGTCGAAAAACTGCTGCGCACCGACGAAGTCACCTGGCGCAATCAGGATGGTGTGGCCGAGCGCATGGCGAGGCTGATTCTCAACGCCGATCTGATCGAGTTTATTGTCGGCACTGCTTCGAACGAATCGCATTTCGACCTTGAGTATAAGCTGCGTGTGCAGCTGGTAAAAGACATTGCCGAGCTCATCGAAGCCCGCCACCTCAAAAAGGTCGTCCTCGAATACTTTTAGGGCAGCAGAAAACAGCAGAAGAAGAGGAAGGGTAATCCGCAGATTTCGCCGACAGACGCCGATTTAAGTCAGGGTAAGCAAGCCGTGGTATGCCTGGTCTGCAAACTGCGAAGAAGCCTTTTTGTGCCATGCGAAGTTTGGGCTTAAGAAAACATGCAGATGGGCGCAGATTGAGGAAATTGGAGTAATAAAAACCCGCAGGTGTCTAGCACCTGCGGGTTTTTATGCGGGGGTCAGTTGTTGATGAGGGCTTCGAAGTCGGGGCGGAACTTGTCGAGCATGGTTTTTACCGGAATGCTGTAAGCTTCGCCGACCGGGCAGAGAGTCAGGCCGGGTACAGTGTTAACAATGCGCAGGGCAGTGTCGAGATCATGGCGGGTGCCTTTTTTGCTGACAATGCGCTTGAGGGCCTGCTTGAGAGTTTTTGACCCCTGCTTGCAGGGCGTACATTTGCCGCATGACTCGTGCGCGTAGAATTCGATGGCACGCAGACAGAGCTCAGGTATCGAGAATTCATCGTTGATGACCATGATGCCGCCTGAGCCGATCATGGTGCCGTGCTTGATGCATGAATCGAAATCCATCTTGAGGCCCTTGAGCTCTTCAGCCGTCAGTATCGGCACCGAAAGTCCGCCGACGATGGCGGCTTTGAGCTTGCCTTTGACCCCGCCGGCAGCCTTCATCAGGTCGTCAAAGTCGATTCCCATCGGGTATTCATAAGTGCCTGGCTTGTTAACGCAGCCGCTGATGCCGAAGATTCTGAAGCCGAAGTTGTTTTCGGTGCCGAATTTCTTGAATTCAGCGGCGCCGTGTTCGATTATATAGGGCACGCTGGCAAGCGTTTCGACGTTGTTGACAATAGTCGGACAGCCATAAAGGCCTTCAACTGCCGGAAACGGCGGCTTGATACGGGGCTGACCGCGCTTGCCTTCGATCGATTCGATCAGGGCGGTTTCTTCGCCGCAGACGTAGGAGCCGGCGCCGCGATGAACTATTATATCGATGTCGCCGAGCAGTTTGTCTGCTTTTGCTTCTTCGATGGCTTTGTCAAGAATGTCGGCGATCCAGGAGAATTCGCCACGGATATAGATGAAAGCCAGCTTGCAGCCGAGTGCGAGGGCCGATATCGCCATGCCTTCGACGAGCAGGTGCGGGTCGTATTCCATGATCTGGCGGTCTTTAAAGGTTCCGGGTTCGCCTTCGTCAGCGTTGCATACCAGATATACCGGCTTGCCGGTATTTTTCGCGAGAAAGCCCCATTTAACACCAGTCGGGAAACCAGCGCCGCCGCGGCCTCTGATCGCAGAAATCTTAACTTCGTTGATAATGTCAGCCGGAGCCATGCCACGGGCCTTGGCGAGAGCCTTGTAGCCGCCGTTTTTCTTATAAACTTCGATCGAGGTCGAGTTGGCAACACCGCGGTTCTTGAGCAGAACGTTGCAGGTGGTCGCGTAGTTATAGTCGGTTTCGCGCGGTGGCATTACGCCTTTTTTGAGCGAGGCGATCAGCTTATCGACCTTTTCTACGGTCATGTTTTCGTAATAGGTGTCGTTAACCTGTATTACCGGGCAGGTGCCGCATGAGCCCAGACATTCGACCTCGTTAAGTGTAAAAAGGCTGTCTTTGCTGGTTTCGCCTGGCTTGATGCCGAGAGTTTTTTCGACATGTCTGAGAATTTCACGGGCGCCCATCAGGGTTGCCGGGATATTGGTATCGACCTGTATGTGATATTTACCTACAGGCTTCTTATTGTACATCGTATAAAAAGTCGCTACGCCATAGGCTTTGGCTCTGGTGACACCGATAATATCAGCGACTTCGTGCAGCAGTTCTTCGGTCAGATTATTGCTGTTCGACTGCTGAGCCAGAGTGAGAGCGGGCATGAGAGCTGATTCGCGGCGGGGATATCTGTTCGCGAGCTTTTCGATGCGTTCGCGCAGTTCTAAAGTGATCATCGAGTTCGTTTTCCTTTCATTCTGTAAACTGCTCAAGAAAAGAACGGCGTAATCCTGTCATCGCGCGGCATCTGCATGATGCCTGGCGACCTCACAGAAATCCAGTTATCAGCCGCCAGCTGTCTGGGCGAACGCGGTATTGGAATAAAGGTATTCCATTTTCTCTTTGTGCTTAAGCTCTTCAGAAGCCATTTTAAGCAGCATGTTTTTTATTTCGGGGTCAGAATGCATGCCAGCCAGTTCGGTATAGAACTGGTTCGATCTCTTCTCGCGATGGGCGGCGATCAGGTAAATATCAGTGCTGGTGAGCGGTTTATCGGGATCGACTTCGTCGAGATGCTCGGCGATCTTATAATCGATCGGAGTCGCCATAGCCAGCTCAGTGCTGCCTTTCTTACCGTTTTTGTAATCGACGAGAAAGCGGCGGTGCTTCTTTTCTTCTTCAGCGATGAAGTTGAGAGTTTCTTTGGCTTCTTTGTTTTCAGCCCGCTCGATCAGGTCTAGATAGAAAAAATAGGCGCCTTCTTCTCTGGCGATCGCGGTATCGAGAATTTCCGACAACGGTTTGTTGCTGCTCACTAGATGATTCTCCTCTGTTGGCGTTTGAGTGTGAAAAATTTCTTTAACTTCTGCTAAATTAGCATAGCCACCAGCCCATGGCAAGATAAAATCAGGTATCAATATATTGCGAGGGCGGGGTGAGTGGAAGCGGCCGTTTCGCCGATTGCTGCTGCAAAGGTGTAGCCGGCGTCGCGAAGCTCTGCGATTACTGCCTGGGCGTTTTCGGCTTTAACGCACATCAGCAGGCCGCCCGATGTTTGTGGATCATTGAGCAGCATTTTAAGCTCGTAGGGTAGATTTGGCGCAAATTCTACCGCAGCGCCGACGTAATCGAGATTGCGAAAGGCGCCGCCAGGAATGCAGCCGAGTTCGACAAGTTTGCGAACGCCTGGAAGCAGCGGTACCTTGCCGGCTTCGATTCGCAGCTGAAGTTTGCTGGCGTTGGCAATGTTGAGCGCATGCCCGAGCAGCCCGAAACCGGTGATGTCAGTGGCGGCTCGGACATTGTGTTTTTGCATGATCTCGGCGCCATGGCGATTGAGTTGGCGCATGGTGTCGATGGCGGCCCGATAATCAGCAGCGGCAGCTTCACCGATGCGCTTCCCGGCGACGAGAACGCCGGTGCCCAAAGGCTTGCTGAGTATCAGCACCTCGCCTGGTTTTGCCTGATGGTTGGCGATGATGCGATCGGGGTGTACAACGCCGGTTACCGCCAGGCCGTATTTGGGCGGGTAGTCGGCAATTGTGTGACCGCCGGCGATAACGCCGCCAGCTTCGAGCACCTTGCTCTGGCCGCCGGCAAGTATCTCGCCAAGCGCTTCGAGCGGCACGCCATCAGCCGGGAACATCACCAGATTCATTGCCGTCAGCACCCGTCCGCCCATGGCAAAGACATCGCTGAGTGCATTGGTGGCTGCAATCTGCCCGAATTCATAAGGGTCAGAGCATATCGGCGGAAAAAAATCGGTGGTTTCGATCAGCGCGATTTCGTCGGTAAGCTTGTAAACTCCGGCATCATCGACGGTATCGAGCCCGACCAGCAGGTTGGGGTTCTCAACTCTGGGCAGCTTTTTAATGGCTTCGATCAGCAGTCCGGCCGGCAGCTTGGCCGAGCAGCCGCCCTGTTCGACGGTAGTGAGCAGGTCAAAGCCACTGTTGGCAGAAGGTTCAGCGTAAACCTGGGCGACAATGTTTTTTGTCGCCAGCATCTTGACTGCGTTTTCACCCTGGCCTGCCGGCACTGTAAGCGCCATGCCGCATTCGGGAGAAATATCCTTGGGCACAGCAACGACGTTTACTTCGAAACCGGCGGCCCGACAGAATTCTTCGCCTTTGATTACCGCACGTGTCGTTGCAAAAAGCAGCAGGTTGGTTTTCATGCTGTGACCTTTCTCACTGCCTCCAGCAGATATTCGAAATTCTCGCGCTTATGGTAAGGCGAAAAGGCAAAGCGCACGGTGCCGGCCGGAAATGTGCCAAGCTGCCGATGCGCCAGCGGCGCACAATGCAGGCCGATTCGGGTCTCGATGCCAAACTGCTGGTAGAGTTTGTCTCCGAATGCGCCCGGCTCGAGATGGCAGCAGGTGACCGAGATGACCGGCCCCTGCCGCTCAGGCTCAGAGGCCGCCAATACCGATATGCCTTTAAGTTTGCGTAATCCCGCCAGCAAGGCAGCCAGATCAGCCGGCTGGTAGTTGCTTTCCGGCTGGTTCTCAACTGCAGCCAGCAAACCATGCAGCCCGGCCAGATTCGGAGTTCCGGCTTCGAAGCGGTCGGGCATGCTGACAGGCATTTCGTAGCTGTCAGAAGCGCTGCCGGTGCCGCCGTAGATCAGCGGTTGGATCAGTGACGGGTTGCGCATAAAAAGGCCGCCGGTCCCGGTCGGGCCAAGCAGGCTCTTGTGCCCGGTAAAGGCGACAAAATCGAGTCCCCATGCATCGGCTTCGATAGCAGTGTTGCCGAGCGACTGGCTGGCATCGACAAGAATCGGAACATCACCCAGCAGTGCACGCAGCTTTTCCAGCGGCTGAATGACGCCATTTACGTTACATTGATGATTTACCACCGCGAGGTCGAAGCCAGATAAATCCTGCTTTGCGAGTTTTTCGAGGTCGATGCTGCCGTCGCAGTGCGCCGACATGGTTTTGAGCTCGATACCCTGCGTCTGCTGCATCATGAACAGCGGGCGCATAACGGCGTTATGTTCGAGTGCAGAATGCAGAACTTTTTTATGTTTCCAGGTGAGGCCTCTGATTACGGTGTTCAAAGCCATGGTTGCGCAGGAAGTGAAGACGATATTTTCTGCCGCGCCGGTGCCGATAACTGCTGCCATTCGGTCGCGCAGCCGCTCGATCGTGCGCGAGGCCGAAAATGCCCGCGGATAAGCCGACCGGCCGTATGGTCCGCCGCCTTTATCGAGATAAGCGGTGATTGCTTCGGCTACCTGTGGCGGTTTTGGAAACGAAGTGGCCGCATTATCGAAATACCTGGCTGCTGAAGTGTGCATCAGATCACGGGTTGATCACATGCCCGGCGGCAGCGAGAGTGCTGAGAATTTCGAACATGTTCGAAACTACGCCGACCTTGCGCTTTTCTTTGAGCGAAAAATAGTCGAGGCAGGTACCACAGACGAGAATTTTGATGCCCTTCTTTTCCAGCTCTGTAAGCGCGCTCAGTACCGGCGAGTTTTCACATGCCAGTTGCACGCCGCTGTTGTAAAAGATAACCGCTGAAGGCTGCGGTTCAAGAGATGGTAGAGTGTTGATGCAGGCTTGAATCAGTATGCGACCGAGTTCTTCTG
>JAKJFO010000134.1 GCA_022704885.1 Candidatus Rifleibacteriota bacterium
AACCCGGCACTGCGCCGCCATACCGGCAGATCAATCGTTCGGCCGGCAGGCGATGTCACGCTGATGTTTTTGATGCCTGCAGGCAGATTCACCTTTACTTCCATGCCGCTGTGATAATTGAACTGGGTCGGCCCGGGATTAGCCTGTTGACGCCAGCTGAGCAGATTCCAGAACAAAACTGGCCAGACGGCGGTAGTGTGCAGATTGGAGCGATCTGCGGTGAGATTCAGGTAAATATTGCGATCACCCTGCGCATCTTCAGCCGCGATCAGCAGTGGCACACCGGCCACCGACATCAGCGGTTGCCCGGAGACGCTGAAATTGCGATCAAAAGCCCAGGCCGCCATGACTCTGGGTAAACCGACAAGCAGCGGATGGTTTTTATCGAGAGCAACCGAGCCCCGCACCGTCACGGGCTGAGAGGCATTATGAACGACAAAATTCCAGCGGCCGACGGGCGATCTGGCGCCGGGTTCTCCTTCGAAAAAAGCCAACTGCCCGCCAGAAGTCACCACACTGGCAAGGCCGCTGCTGTTGATAGTGCGCTCGACCAGTGGACGCAGCCGGGGCGATATACTGGCGAGTTCGACCTTGACCGGTTCGGGCCGCACCGGCAGGAGCCAGGCCTGATTGTCGTATTCTATTTCGTCGTTTCTGATGCTGGCGCGTATTTCTGCTGCCGTATCCTTTATCGACAGACGAACGCGGCGGTGTGACCGGGCGCCGAGTTCCACATCCAGCTGCTCGAGCACCTTGCCATTATCGACATTGACAATTTCGGCCGCAAGGCGCGCCGGCGCTGTGGCAAAGTTCACAAACTCGAAAAAGCAACGATCGACATCGCCAAGCGCATAGCGATTCGCGGTGGTGACAGCAATGTTGGCGAGCGGTTTCCCAAACGACAGCCAGCTGATGTTGTCTGCCAGCGCCTGTTGCGTTGTGCGGTCGCTGATCACAATAACCCTGGTATCAGGCGAACAGATTTCTGAGACATTTCTGAGTGCAGCGTTGAGATCGGCATATGGTGAACGGCAACGCCAGCTGCCGATCAGATGTGATGCTTCTGTTGTCTTCAAATCAGGGCGACCGATAATCTCAGGTTCTACGCCGGCCCTGACAATGGTCAGTCTGACAAATCCGCGGGCGAGAATGTTCTGTTCGAGCCAGGTCAGCGCCCGACTGCGTGCCGTTTCGCCGCTGCCGGCCGACATCGACAGAGAATCATCGAGAATCAGGGCAACCGGCACCAGCTGGTCGCCGGTAACTGCACGCGGTGTGGCAGCTGCCAGCACCAACAAGGCCAGTATCAGCAGTTCAAGCACCAGCACGAGCGGAATCTGCAGGCGGGTGATTTTGCGCCCGCCTTCGGCCGGAACCTTGACATGACTCCAGAACATGAGCGAAGAAACTCTGATATTACGCGACTGCCGCCGAAACAGGTAAATGGCGGCGACAGCGGCCAGAGCCAGAATTCCCCAGAATGCCAGTGGGCTCATGAATATTGGCATCTTCAGCTCCTGGTCATTATTATCTCGGTTTTAAGCAGTTCTACCGGCACAAAATCGCCGAGCAGCTGCTCGCCGAGACAATGGGTAAAAAGCGCGCCGTATTTGCTGCAGCACTTTTTCCAGTATTCCTGGTGGCGGGTAAAATTGCGCAAATACTCAGCAATCAGACTTTCATCGGCTATCAGCTCAACCGCTTCGGCAGTTTCGCAGTCGATAAGCCTGACGTTACCAGCGAACTCAGGAGCGACGTCTTCACGGGCCAGCACCTGCACGACGGTCAGCAGCGCGGCGCCATCAGAAAGCTGGCGCAAAACCGACACCGGCTCCTGACTCCAGAACAGGTCGCTGAGAAGAATGCGAACCCCGTTGTTGCGCAATCTGGGCGGAAACGACGTGATCGTTTCGCCAACATTGCCACTGTAATCAAAATCAGCGCCCTGCCATCTGCTAAGCGGCAATGTCGCAGATTCAACTTTATGGCAACGGTCTTTGAGCAGCCAGCAGCTTACAGTATAGCCTGAGTTGAGAGCCGCCACCCGCAGCAGCGCGGCAAGCGACATCGCTGCCGCTCCCTTGTGAAAGGTGGTGCCAGCCATCGAAACCGAAGTATCGATAAGAATATCGAGATGCGGCGAAATCTCTTCGCGAAAAAGCTTTACCGTCAAGCGATCTGAGCGCGCCATGGCATTCCAGTCGATGTGCCTGACATCATCGCCCGGCTGATACTCGCGGTGGTCGAGAAATTCGAGAGAATTACCGGTATTGCGGCCAAAGCGGCTGCCGCCCTGTAACCCGGAAAATCTCGATGACACGTTCAGATAAAACCGCTGTCCGGCGATTTCTGCTGCTTCTATACTGCTTTTAACGAGTTTATGCACTTGTTCAATAATCCATTTCGCTGTAATAATCCTTGAACTGACGAGAGAGCCATGGAAGATTGATGACCAGACCGATTACTGCCAGCATGGCGGCAAAGAGCAGCACAGAATCACTGCGCCGCACCGCGGTAACATAAAGCGGGTTGGCGATAAGAAGCGTTTCTGAATCCAGTCCGATAACGCCACCAGCAAGTATTGGCACAATCGAAAAAACAGCGCAGGTAAGAAGGGCGACCACCCAGGTGTTGCGAATGTCGATCTGTTCGACGAGAAAAATGCGGCGAATGAATGCCGCCAGCAGCGAATAGCCAAGCAGATAGCAGTAAAAGCTGCCAGAATACAGCATATAGTCACTCATCATGCCGCGAGTATGCACATAACCGCTGGTCGGGGAACCGGCCGCCACCAGAGCGATAAAGAACGTCAAAATCTGCATGATCAGAATCCAGGCAAGCCCCCCGGCAGCTCCGCTGAAAAAGAGAAATGCCATTCGCGACCAGACAAAACCTTTGGGAATCTCACGAATGACCCGTTCGGTGAGAAAATCGCGCTCAGATACCGCAATCAGACAGGCCATGCTGAGCACATAGCTTGACAAAAAGCCCCAGACGACAAATATCTCGCTGCTGGCACTGACAACAGACCAGTAACCGCACATCAGAAGAGTAACCAGCCAGAGAACCGTCGAAGCAACGCGCACCGGCAGCATGCGGTTGGTACCGGCAGGGGCCACTACGGCAGCCGCAGCGTGATAAAGCATGTAAATGAGCAAAACCATAAAAGTGGCAAACGTTAAAAGAGAAGAAAAAAGATATCCAGAGCCAAAAGTGCGGTCAAGGCCGTATCTGATCATTTCGCCGCCTATGCCCAACAGGCTGAAGAACATGACAACCTGAAAAAGCAGGCCGGCGCCACGAAAAATGTACATGCTGCCGCCCTCGCGCGAAAGACTGCCAACACAGATCTGAAACATCGTTCCGGCCGCACTGACAAACAGGCCAAGACAGATCAGAATAAAGGTGGCCCAGAGATCTACGCCACTCAGAAAGAAAGTCATCGACATGAACGGAGCAAAAGCGCTGTTGATCAAAAGAATTATCAGAAAAGCCGCAGCGAACTTGCCACGAATAATCGCCTGCGGAGTGATCGTCGTTATGAACAGCAGCTCATCGCTGCCTTCGCTGCGTTCGCGAGAAAATCTGAACCCCGAATAGATCGGTATGATCGCGAAACTGGCGAGAAAAAGCACGCCGTAAAGAAACATCAGGGTTTCCTGACCGGCACTGCTGTAACGCGAATGGTTGTCAGCGAGAGAAAGACTGAGAACCACGCACTGAAAGGCAAGAAAGAGAATGAGCACCCCCCAGAAGAACTTGCCGCGCACGATCTGGCGCAGTTCTTTGACGATGATCGGGTTTACCCAGCCGTCGAACCGGTCGAAAATACTGGTCATATCCGTCATTGTACCTCACCTCTGGTAATGTTCATGAATACAGATTCGAGATTCTGCTGACGGAACCTGAATTCGATGATTCTTTTGCCGGCAGACACAATCTCTTTCAAGAGAGCAAAAGCTTCTTCGTCGCTACCGGCATAGTCGAACTCAACGCATTTGCCATTAACCACAAGGTTTTCAACACCCGGCAGCAGAATCATGTAATTGGAAAATTCTTCGAGACCGTCTATTGGCCTGATAATCAGGCGGCGGTGCGAGACCTCGGCCTCGGTAATTTCCTCTATAGAACCGAACTTGAGCATCGCGCCCTGCTCGATAATCAAGGTCGATGAGCAGATTTCGGAAAGCTCGCTGAGAATGTGTGAGCTGATCAAAATTCCCTTGCCCTGCCGGCTCAGCACTCGCAGCAGTTCGCGCAACTCGATGCGGGCGCGCGGATCGAGGCCGGCAGCCGGCTCATCCATCAGGATGAAAGCGGGATCATGAATCAGAGCACGGGCGATACTTACCCGCTGTTTCATACCCTTCGACAGCGCAGAAAGCAGCTTTTCACGAATCCCGATGAGATTGGTGAATTCCATCAGATCATTTACCAGCACCCGTCGTCGCGTCGGGTTTATACCATAGGCCCTGGCAAAAAAGTCGATGTATTCGAATACGGTCATGTCGTCCTGCGTCGGCAGAGTGTCTGGCACAAAACCAATCTTCTCGCGCGCCATTTCCGGATGACTGATGATCGAGTGACCATCAAGCTCGATGCTGCCTGAGCTCGGCTCTTCGATGCTGGCCAGCATACGCAGGGTCGTAGTTTTGCCGGCGCCATTAGGGCCGACAAAACCGGTGATATCACCGCCGGTCAGCTGAAAATTAAGTCGCTTTACAGCATGTGTATCACCGAAATTCTTGCTGAGGTTTTTGATACTGAGAATCATGGCTGTGTATCCCCCTTGAGCATGCCAAGCACAATCGACTGTTCAGTTTTCTCGGCCGAACTGTCGATTGCCTGCACCAGAAAAGGCGAGGTCTTGATCTGCGCTATGTAGCTGCCTGGCGTCAGAAAGCGCTCAGGGCTCTTGATCAGATCGGGCATAACCTTGAACCAGGGGCCGTGAAACAGATCGGCCAGCGATCTTCTATGGTAACCAACAGTGCGACCAGTCGCAATCAGCACCGCTTTATTGCCGGCTGAAATATTTGAACCAGTATAAACAGTGCCATCGGCAGTCACCAGCGTTATTTTGTCGATATCTGAACCAAGCCCGTTGAGCAGCTGCAGGTAGTTATCCTGCCAGCTTAACTCGATGCGCTCACGCCGCGTCTGCAACGCGCGCAGATGCAGGCTGCGCGGCACCTTGGGCTTGATCCAGCCGGTCGCCAGGTTCTGATCTTCATCGAGCAAGATAAACCGCCCACTGTCGACATTGCGACCATAATCGCTGCCATAGGCATAAACTTCGGTCTGAGTGTCGAAACGCAGACCTTCCGGGCGGGAAGACGACGAAAACAGCGAGTAATTAGCCAGCGTTATCGCGCGATTGTAGCGCTCGTCAAGCAGTGTCAGCGAATGTCTTTTTACTCGCAGCGTCGAACTTTCAAAAGCCAGGTAATAGCCGTATATGAACAGGCAGCAGACCGCTGAAGCCGCCGGAACGGTCAGAAACACCAGAATTTTGCGACCGAGGCGGTGCAGCACGAAGACATTCACCGGCCCGATGAGAAAAGCAAATATATAGACGATAACCATAAGCCAGCGGGTAGAAAGCGTTTCGGTTTCATCGGCAGCAAATTTCAGCGGTGAGTCACCTCTGAATTCATAATCCGAAAAGATATCGCTCAGATAATTCGGAAACACCCTGCCGGAGGTGTCGGCCATTTCTCTGATCAGATTGGGGCCGCTCTCAATTACCCTGCCAAAACCGCCTTCGTAAACTCTGAGATCGAACGATTTATCCTGGCCTGACTGGGCAAGTGCGGTAAAGTCTTGTGGTAACTCGACAGAACCAATCGTCAGCAGACTGCCGCCGGCACGGACGTAGTCGAATACCGCCTGCCGCACCATTTCTGGCATTTCGTTGATACTGCCGGCATAAAAAACCAGCATGTGGAACTGCGAATAGCCAAGCCAGTTTTGGTAAAGCTGTGAGAGACTGCCTTCGAACTGGTTCATCTCGACGTTAAGAGAATTTCCGGCACCGCTGCCGCTGAAAGCAGCCTCGAAATCAGTTCGCGATACGCGTGAATCGACAAGAATCTGCTTGCGATTGTAATAGCCCCGGTAACAACGAAAGTCACGATGCAAACTCTGCTCGCGCAACTGCATGCCATCGAGTTCGACACGCATGCCGGCCGAGTAAAAGTCCATGATCGGTATCATCAGCGCTTCTTCGCGAACTTCACCACCGGCGATCCTGAAGCCGCGAGAGACCTCTTCGAGAGCCCTTGAATGCTGCGCACGCATGGTCAGCCTGACATCACGCTCGCGGTTAGAACTGTTGGTAATGATTACCCGGCAGAAAGCGTAGCCGAAAAAGCTCTTCGGCGCCAGATCGGGCATAGCCGTAATACGAACGCCATCGTAATCTATCGTCTGTGCCTGCGCACCCGAAGCGGAAAGCATTATAACCAGCACAACGAACAGAATGAATTGAAAAGTTCTGATCACTTGCCGGACTCCACTATCAGCTCATCGGCAAGGCCAAGATCGGTTTCTTTAACGGATTTGCGTATTTCGTCGAGAAGCGTCGCCGTGGTGAGTCCCTCGAAGCGTGCCTTGTAGTTGAGAAGAACACGATGATTAAGCGCCGGAATCAGCACCTCGCGTACGTCTTCAAAACCGACAGAAGGACGACCGGCCAGCAAGGCCACACCACGTGCGGTTTCTGCGACTGCGATGGCAGCACGAGGCGAAGCGCCATACTGCACAAATTCCTGAACCTGGCGACTGGCTGCTGTGCCAGAGCCAGGACTGGTAGCACTTACCAGGCGGGCGATATACTCAGCCACCGGCCCGGGCAGATATATGCGATTCATCACATCGAACAGACTTTCGAGCTCTTCGGCTGAAACATTGAACGAGGCTGCCGGCGGTTCACCGTGCCGACGCGAAAAAATGATTTCACGCAGGGTAGCAACATCGGCAGACTTTACTTCAAGTTTAAAAACGAAGCGGTCGAGCTGAGCTTCTGGCAGCGGGTAAGTGCCTTCGAGTTCAATGGGATTTTGCGAGGCCAGCACAAAAAACGGCGCAGGCAGCTTGCGGGTGGTGCCAAGCAGTGTCACCGATCTTTCCTGCATGGCTTCAAGCAGCGCAGACTGTGTTTTCGGCGAAGCACGATTTATTTCGTCGGCCAGGAGAATGTTGGTGAAGATCGGGCCGGGCTGAAAAACCATTTCGCGCTGACCAGACTCATTCTGCTGCAGAATGTGAGCGCCAAGAATGTCGCCCGGCATCAGATCGGGGGTGAATTGAACGCGGCTGAATTTGAGGCTGAGCAGTTCGCCAAGCGTTCTGATCAGGGCGGTTTTACCGACACCCGGCAGGCCTTCGAGCAGAATGTGGCCACGGCTCAATATGCCGATGAGCACCATGCGATGCAGGTCGGTGCGACCGATCAGAATGCGGTCGAGTTCCTTGAGAATTTTGTGGGCCTTGGCGCTGGCCGCCGCCAGTTCAGTCTGAGATACCAGTGTTTGCTGCTTCATTTCTGTCTCCGCTCGTTTGGAACATTTCGTTCAAAGTATCTTTTTACGGCACTGCGGTGTCTGGGCAGAATCACGTCTGATTCACCGCCACTCTTGTCTGATTTCTGCCAGTCGACCGGCCCACTGAGCTGCTGCCCATCAGACGATTCGATCTGTGGTGCCGAGATGGCCATGCCAATAGCTACTGAATCTTCAAGATCTGTCGAAGCCGGGCTCGGCAGAGCCTCATCCTTGAATTTGAGGCTGTGTTCGGAACTCTCCCGACTGAAGTTCAAAGGCGCAGTGCCACCATCGCGACCTGCCTGGCCACCAGGGGAACCTGATTGCGGATCTACCACCATTATACCCGAATCAGACCCGGGTTCACCTTCACCAGACTGCCCGCCAGACTGGCCTTCGCCCTCGCCACTTTCGGCATCTTCCGGCGCAATAACCAGGTCGGCACCAGAACCCGGGGCAAGATCGGCCTCAGTGGCCGGGCGCAAACGCCCTTCCTGCTTGAGTTTTTCGTAGGTTTTGCGATCGAGCAGGCGAGCCTTGACCAGTTTTTCGGCAGCAGCACGCATTTCTTCGGCCCGCTGCTGAATGTAATCCTGCAATTGTTGCGCCGCTTCCTGAGCAGCCTCTGACGAATCAGCGCCTCCCTCACCTGCCTGCTGCATCTTCTGTTCTAGAGAATCGCCACTGCCCGACTTCATGCTGGCGGCATCCATTCCACACTGTTCAAGCTTCTCGCGCAGGGCATCGAGAGCCTGGCTCATTTTTTCGGGGCTTTCGGCATTCTTGAGCTGGTCAGCAAGGCTCTGAAGAGTCTGCAGATTCTCCTGCTCCGAGAGCATTTTTTCGGCGCCGCTGGCGCTTTCCTTGCGCATTTTTTCCTGCAGCTGATCGAAAGCTTCGAAAGTCTTTGACGGATCGTTGCGATCTGAGGCTCTGGAAATCTGTTCGATCGTTTCTTTGAGTTCTTCAGCCTTTTTCTCATCGATCAGGCCGGCCTCATGCAGCGCCTCAACCTGAGCTGCTGCGCTTTCCTGAATTTCCTTGAGATCCAGGCGTGGGTCGCGGTCACCGGTTGCCTGGCGCACTGGCATAATGATGCTGAGGACGATAAATAGAAGAGACACCAGCAGAGCCGGCAGTCGCCGGTTCAGGTTCAGCCGCAGTCGGGGCGAAGTAAGCGAACCCTGGCGTTTTTTCCAGGATTGGTCGCCGGTTTCAAATTCGGCGAGCAACAGGCCGCCACTGCGATTATGACTGTCCAGCAAAGCCATTGCGCGTTCTTCGGCCAGCTGACGACGGCAGGCAACAGCAAGCGCAGTCAGCAGGCAAACAGGAATCAAGGCCAGACTGAAGCCAACAAAGTCAATACTGACCAGTCGCAGCTGGCGCAGAAGCAAAAAAAGAAACCCGGCGACGAAATTGCAGACAGTCAGCAGACGCAGAGCCAGCAGAAACGCATAAGATAGAAGATAGCGCAGGCGCAAGGTTTTTAAAGCCTGTATGCTGTCTTCAGCTGCGCTCATAATGTTGCAAGATCCTGTTTGATATGCTGCATTTGCAATACTACCCGCAAAATTCACCAGAATTTATCTGCCAACCTGACAACAGTTTACCTTAAAGCCGCCATTGGTGCCATATTTGTTTTAGTTCTTTTTTCGACAGAGTTCTGCTAAATTGAAGATATGGAAATCAAACAGGTGACAATTGAACTCAACGAAGAAACTATCCGCAAGCTTGAAGAGAAGGCGTTGCAGGCAGGAAAAAAGCTGGAGTCCCTGGCCGCCGATCTCGTGGAAACCGGCCTGAAGAAAGAAGGAGCCAGTTCCGGCAAAGGCATGCCTGGTGTCGCCATGCTGAAAGAGACCTTTGAGCCAACGTTACAGGTTTCGGGCAGTAGAGCTGCCGATATTGGTTTGCTCAAGGAAACGCCAGAGAGGTTATCAGGGCCGGCTACTGCCGATCTGCCACCAGAAAGACTCAAGCGCAAGGCTGAAATTGAAGCGCAGATGCGCGAGTTATCGCTGGTAATTGAAACTGCCGAAGAGGCCGAAAAAGAAAAATACGCAATGCAGTATGCGATTCTGGCAGCTGAGCTCGATGCGCTGATTTGATCAGCGAATTATACCGTTGCGACGATGCGATTTGCGGCTCTTCATGCGATGTGATAAGACTTCCATGAGCGATTCTTTGCGGCTGGCAGCATCATTTTCATGCACCGGCTCATGCGCGCTTGCGTAGCGACCACTGACCTGTACCGGACGCCAGGTGCCATATTCTTTTTCGAGCTTACTCTGCAGATCGATGATGTGGCGGGTGAGTTCTTCGTTACAGCGGGAGCAGACTGTGCCATTATCGATCGGAGCCGAGCAGAAGCGGCATGGATAGAGAATCGACAGATCGAGACGGCGAAAAGTGCCTTCTTCGGCAAAGTCGAGCAGCACGTTCTCGGGCACATGGCAAAGTCGGCCTATTTCACTGAGCGACAGACCCGGTCTGGCCTTTACCAGGCCGATAGCTTCATTAAGCTGCTGTTGTCTGCGCAAGCGACATCCAGGGCAAACCCGCCCCGAGAAGTTGATATAAAGTTTTCCGCAATCAGGGCACGACTTTACTTCTGGCATGCATCACTCCTCAACCACCCGCCTGTGTACATCTTTATTTATTGATTATACTCAAAAACAGGTGAACTGCCAAACATATTTGGCGCAAATTTGCACATTTGAGGGCTTGTTAAAATCGTCGGGCAGTGACATAATCAGGGCAAACGACAAGCCAATCAAGGAGAAAACGATGCCCAGACGGAACAGATATAAACAGCTGTGCGAGGCTTACGACCGCGGAGTCGCCGAATGCGACCAGTATCGCCGCGAATGCCACGAATTTGTCCATGAACTGCGCAATTCAATAATCGAGAGCCTGAACTGCGTCGAGACCAAGGTGTTTATGTTCCCGCCCAGCAGCGGCTTTGTCTACAAAAGCCAGATGATTCAGGGAGATGCTCTCGACACCGAATTTGGCGAAAACGGCACTGCTGCGATAGGCTTTGCCATAAATGTCAACGGCGAGGATCTTGAAGAAAAGTTCTTCACGTTCATGGTCATTTTCAAGAAGACTGGCTCTAAGATCCGGTTCAGCATCGATGACGAACATGAATTCGTCAACAGCAACGAAGGCATAAACGATTTCTGCGATCATCTGTTCGAAGTGGCACGCAAAAATCTTCTCGGTCGTCTTTCGAACTTTCTGCAGTCGCCTGGCGAGGAAAGCAAACCTATCGGCTTCAAGGTTCACGGCGCGTAAAAAGTCAGTGAAAAACTTTGAATGGACCGCGGGAACCTGACGGCGGCGGAGTAAGCGAGCGATTGAAGGTTGCGCGGGGCCGGTTGTCTTTACGGCTGTCAGGCCGGTTCTGGCGCTCACGCTCACGGGTGACTACCACTTCTTTTTTCTTGCGTTCGACGGTAACGGTTTCAGGTGGTCGGCCGTTCTCTTCGAGCTCGAGTATCGTCTCGATACTGCGTGGCGGGT
>JAKJFO010000135.1:0-336 GCA_022704885.1 Candidatus Rifleibacteriota bacterium
AACCGCAGCCAATATAAAAAAAGCCCGGGCAACGAGCTACATCACCTGCCGGGGCTTATAGAAAATCTTGCCGGGGCTAAGGGGTAGCGCTGTCTGATGTGGTAGATGCCGCCTGCGGTGATTCAGTGGTTGTAACTAATCTGGCCTCCTGATCGCGACGAATGCGATACATCAGCATTTTGAGAGCATCTTCGGCCTCAGCGCTTATCAGCATCAGTTCAGTCCTGCTCATGACGCTCAGATTCATGCCCTGGCGCGCTCCCAACCATAAAGTAACCCGATTGTCAGATTCTCTTATGTCGATGTAGCGGCATGAATTCTTGTCATGCAGACCGT
>JAKJFO010000135.1:346-10588 GCA_022704885.1 Candidatus Rifleibacteriota bacterium
GTGACTTGCCAAGAGAGCTGAGAAACGCCTTGATGTCGGCGTCAGCGACGACCTGATCACCGATCAGCCAGCGGCTGTCTTTGTGCTCGATGGTTATCGAGCCCGAAGCATCGGCTGCAGTTATCTCGGTAAGGTTGTTTTGTGCCGGCAGAGCGAGATATTTGTCGCGAAAAGCATTAACATCGCGCTTCAACTCATTCACTGCCGAAACCAGAGAAGCGTGAACAGCTTTCTGTCCTGTTCGCCGCACGTAGACTTCGGTACCGGCCGTTTCACCAGCTTCGAGAGTAAAAGATCTGCCATCGTTGCCGACTACGGAAATGGTTAGACTCGGCTGGCCAAAGCCATAGTCTGCATCTTCTTCGGGCTCGTCAGTTACAAAATTCGAAATGCGTAGATTACGCAGACGCTCTATCAGTTCGGCGACAGCAACACCATCAGCAGAATATGAAGCAGGCTGATCGATAAACCATTCGCTGTAAGAGTCACCCAGTCGCAATTCGACCGACGACTGCGGCATACCGATGCTGATCTGCCTTATCTGCCCGAAATCTTCTCTGAACCAACGCCGATCACGCAAATCATCGAAACTTTTGTTAAAATCACCGCGAATATAGCCCGGCACCATAAACACCCGACTGTCACCCTTTTTCGCCAGGTAGTAAGAACCGGCGATCTCGGTTTTGCTACCAAGAACGAGCTCCCAGCTGCGATTACCGGCCTCTATCAGCACGGTCGGCGCATTTTCATCTATGCCGTATCCGGCGGTATCGGTAGCGTTTTCTGCCACGATCATTTCGTATTTCAGTTCGGCAAAATGCAGCGCCACGCCTTCAGCCTCGTTCAGATCAGCATCCAGCTCACGCGGCAACACAATGCGACTGCTACCGGAAGCGATTTCCAGCTTAAAAAGGATCTCACCTGCAGACTTCCAGGCAATAGAGGTGATGTCGGCAGCCTGGCAACCCATTATCGATTCTGGTTTCTGAGCTCCGGGCGGAAGTTGTTCGGCGGTTTCAAAGTAATTGGCATAAACCAGCAGCAGGATCAGAACTACAAAAGCGACGGCAGTAGGCATTAAACGCTTTTTCATGTCAGACCCTCCTTCGCGCCATATAGACGATGCCACCGGCCAGAACAATCAGAAGTGGCATTGCAAGGACGCAGAGAGTGAAAATCTTACCGGTATCGCTTTCTTCAAATACGATACGCGGCATTTCGAGCACGCGCGGGCGCAGGGTTATCATCTGATACTGGCCGACCATCCAGTTCACGCCATTAATGAGAAGGTCACGATTGGCCAGAGCCCCGATATAACCATTCGAGAAGAAATCTGAATCGCCGAGCAGCATCGCTCTGGTAGCCGAAGCAGTTCCAGCACCGGTTCTTTCGGCAACAACCCCCATATTGAGAGGTCCCTGCGCATCTCTACCTTCTTCGAACTCGATTTCAATGGATTCGCCAGGCTTGACCATGCGCTTGGCCCAGGCTTTGTCGATCGTTTTCATGATCGGGTCGACTCGATTGCCTTCTCTGGCTTCTACGGTCAGACTTCGGCAGTGGAACATCAGCCCGAGCATCTCTTTTTCGATTATCGGCGCGGTAATCGGATGCTCTTCAAGTGCAGGCGCAACTGTCCAGTAATTGCGCTGAATGCCGCGCGGATCAACGATGATATCATCATTGTATAATACGCCATACTGCTGCAAAATAAGCTGTTCCAGTTTTTCAAGGCTCTTTCCCGGGTCGAGAGCTATCAGCAGATGTCCTCTGTTGCCCTGAATATAGTTACGCAACCTGTCGATTTCGTTATCGAGAAAGTCCTGCTGCGGTGCTATTATCGCGAGCACTGAAGTGCGTGGATCGATGTCATTTTCTAACAGAACGATTTCATCGACATCATAGTTCTCGCGGGTCAGCAGTTCATGCAGCCCGGCGATATCGCGCGGCTGGTAGCCTGTAATAGAAGCTTCGCCGTGACCTTTGACAAAAGTAATAAGTCTTTTGATACCGCTGGTCACATTGAGTATGGCAGAAGTGATCGCCTGTTCGCCGGTGAACTTTGGCTTGGCGTCGGGAGAGCCGTATGCGTCGGGAATATCGAACATCGCATCGCGCGCGACATCCTGGCGACTGTTATCGCACTGCACGACGATTGTTCCGACATTACTGATATTCATTGCCCTGGTGGTCACTGGATCGCGCATGGGATCAACCAGTTTGAAGCTCAAGCGGTCGCTGTGGCGCTTATATTCGGTAAGCAGATCGGTAATCATGCCCTCTTCCGGGGTGCCGCGTGGATAGAACGCGGTTATCAGGACATCTTTGTCGAGATTTCGCACAGTCTGAATCGTCATCTCGGAAATCGAAAAAAGCTGATTCTGTGTAAAATCATAGCGCACGTTGCGCCTGAAGCCGATGTAAGAAAGCACTACCCCGATGCCAATGATCAGCAGAATCAACACGGCATCGTTGATCCAGAGCAAGGTTTTGCGGCTGGTCAACAACTCGTTGAACATTACTGGTCGCACGGCAAATGCGACTATGACCAGAACGAGCCCCAAAATTGCAATGCCGGCCGAAATATCATGACGGCTCGGAAAGTTGACATAGACCATACCGGCAGCCAGAAACACCAGAAGTGCCAGTATCAGTAGAATGTAAGGATAAACCGGAATCTGAATGCGACGTTTGTCCTGCATGGTTTTACCTCCACCTGTCTGATTCAAGCACACGCATGGCCAGAAACAGCCAGACCGTGGTGAACACGACAAAAAATATGACGTTGCCTGAATCGACTATACCGCGCAGAAATTCGGCATAGCGGTCGAACAGCGACAGATTGCCGAGCAGTTCGCCAAAATCATTTTCGAAAGCATGACGGGCCCAGCCGAAGATCCAGAACAGGACAAGACCGCCAAAACTTACCATGGCAGCGATGATCTGGTTTTCAGTAAGCGTGCTGGCGAAAAGTCCCAGCGAAATATAGGCCGCACCGAGAAGAACGAGGCCAAGATATCCACTGTAGATTGGACCGAGATCGAAATCCTGCGAATAATGGGCGAGAATCAGCGGGTATTGCAGGGTCAGAATCATCAGCACAAGATAAAGAACAAAACAGGCAAGAAACTTGCCGGCGATGATCTCAAACGGCGAAATTGGCGAAGTCAGAAGTAGTTCGATCGTCTTGCTCTTTTTCTCTTCGCTGACCAGACGCATGGTCAGAACAGGTGAAGCCAGCATCAATATGAAAGCAGCGTTATAGAGCATCGGCTCGAGCGTAGCAATCTTGCTGGTCATCAGAATTACCCAGAACAGGTAACCAACAATCGACAGAAAAGAAGCAAACACAATATAGGCAATCGGCGAAAAGAAGAATGACTGCAGCTCTTTTTTCATTATGGCGAATATCTTCATGCCGCTTCTTTCCTTTCTTCAACGCTGGTGAGCCTGAGAAAAACATCTTCGAGAGTGGCGCGAACCGGCGAAATTTCTCTAAAAACTGCGCCTTTCTGGCTCAAACTGCCGAACAGCTCATCAAAATCATCGTTGCGTGGGAGTTCGAGCCTGAACTCGTATGAATCTGAGTGTTCTTTGACTTCGCTGATTCTGGCGCCGGAAAAGTTATCGATAGTTTCGCGCCAGCTTTGATTTTTTGCCGGTTTGAGAACGATCTTCCAGGCCGGCGCTGCCTGAGCACTCTTTTCCAGGTTGGCTACCGAGTCGACAGCTACGATCTCGCCTTCGCTGATGATGACTACTCTGCCACAGGTCATACTGACCTCCGGCAGAATGTGGGTAGACAGAATGATTGTATGGTCGCGGGCCAGATCCTTGATCAGGCCGCGTATTTCAATGATCTGGTTCGGGTCGAGACCGACCGTGGGTTCGTCGAGAATAAGCACTTCGGGGTTGTGCAGCAGAGACTGGGCAAGGCCAACACGCTGCCGGTAACCTTTCGACAGAGTTCCGATCACACGCCCGAGGCTTTCGGTCAGGCCGATGCGCTCGGCAACATAACCGATGCGCTCTTCGCGCATCCGCGATGGCAGTTCCCTGATCTCACCGATAAAATTAAGGTAGGAACGCACGGTCATTTCGTGATAGAGAGGCGGGGTTTCCGGCAGGTAACCGAGGCGACGCCGCACTTCAAGAGAGTCTTCAAACACATCGTAACCGGCAACCGATGCGGTGCCTGAAGTTGCCGGCAGGAAGCAGGTAAGAATGCGCATGGCGGTGGTCTTGCCGGCGCCATTGGGGCCGAGCAGACCGAGTATTTCGCCCTTTTCAACTTTCAGGTTCAAGTTATTAAGCGCCCTGAAGTTGTCATAATATTTGGTTATGTTCTGCATTTCGATCACAATGCACGTATCTCCTTCCGGTGGAGCAGAATTCTATATTCGATTAGACTCGCATGACGGCAGAAAGTTCCCGGTCAGGGTTTATTTTTTTCCTGATATTCCCATAGTTTAGCGTATTTGACCAGGCTGGATACCGCCGAAAAGATGTGGTAAAAGATACCGGGAAACCCATCGAGAACACCCAGACGCAAAAAAAGCCGCTTAACAATTTCGAGCTGCAGCACAAAAACTCGATAAAACCTGAAACGTTTGCCCTGCTGGAATTTTTTTTCGGCATCGAGTTCGGTGTAACGGTTCAGCCGCGACCAGTAATCGAACATCGTGCGATAGCTGTAATGCAGCATATGATTCTTGAGCCGCCCCGGCCTGCTGCTGAGCTTGACAAATTCATGAACCGGCGTTTCTTCAAAGCGGCCAGCGCTTTTTCTGAACAGGCGCAGTTGCAGATCAGGGTAAGCGCCACCATAGCGCACTGGCCGGTTACAGAAGAAAAGCAGACGCGGAACAAGGTAACCGTCAAGTTCTGCATGACCAACCAGTTGCTGAATCTCGTCACGCAATGCAGGAGTTATGATTTCATCGGCATCGACACTCAAGATCCAGTCGCCGCTGGCAGCTTCGACAGCAAGATTTTTAGTTCTGGCAAATCCCTGCCATTCCAGTTGTGTAACTTTTATCTTTTCAGAACGGTATTCTTTGAGCAAATCGACAGTTCTGTCTGTGCTGAAACTGTCAAATACGATGATCTCATCAACCCATTCGATGAGATGATCTACACAGCACTTGATATTGTGCTCTTCATTTCTGGTAATCAGGACTGCCGAAAGCAATGGCATGACCTCCTGCAGGGAACTTGAGAAAGCAGCTGTTGTGCTGCAAAATTTAACAGATGTTACCAGATTCGTGCCCGAATAGCCACCCCCAATCAGCTGAAATTTCATCAGTATGCCATACGCTGTCCGAAACGGCGATAAATGGCTTGTGATCGTTTAAATGGGTAAATCGCTTGAAATTGTCTGACAGTTCTGGGATAATGCACGGAAATGAACCGAGGAGCCTGCCAGTTGAAGATCATTCAGATTCTAAATACCCACCACTGGAGTGCTGCAGCAAATTACTGTATTACCATAACCCGCGAACTGATAAAGCGTGGTCATGACGTGCTTCTTCTGACTGAACCCGGAAAAGCACTTGAAAAAGCAAAGGAAGCGGGCATAAGGTTCGACGACAGCATACGCCTGAATCACCGCAATCCGCTGCTGTTCGTTGATGCAATTAAAAGAATGAAACGCATCTTTCGCAGTTTCAAGCCTGACATCATCTCACCACACATGAATGAAGCCGCCTGGCTGCCCGGCATGATAGCGCGAAAAGCCTGGCCGGATGCGGTAATAGCACGAATCAGAACCGAATACGACCCACCTAAAAAGCACTTCATCAACCGCTACGTGCATCATGCCTGGATCGACCATCTGGTCGTTGGCTCGCAGCTGCATAAACGTCTTTGTGAAGAAATCCTCGACTATCAGCCAGAAAAAATAAGTGTGGTCTATGGCGGCGTCGATGCCGGTCTGTATAATCCAGGCCTGCGTCAGACCAGCAATTTTCGCAATGAGATTGGCGCGACTGCGAACGAAGTTCTCATCGGACTACTGG
Source organism: Candidatus Rifleibacteriota bacterium (assembly GCA_022704885.1). Next base: position 6,364 of record JAKJFO010000135.1, read on the forward strand.
CGCGCCTTGACCCGGTAAAGGGGCACGAATTCGCACTTGAGGCGCTCAGCCGCATCAGCAGTCTTCCAGCTCCGTTCCGACTGGTGATAATAGGTTACGAAGCTGAAAGAACATACGCATGGCTGAAAGAACAAGCTACTGCTCTTGGCGTACAGAACCGCATTTATTGTGCCGGCTATCGGAACGACCTGCCCGAAGTTCTCGGCGCTCTCGATATCGGGCTGATATCCTCTGTCGGGTCCGAGGCAAACTCTCGGGCAGCCCTAGAATTCATGGCCTGCGGCAAGCCGGTTATTTCAACCAGCGTTGGCGTGATCCCGGAAATTATCCAGAATCAGGAACAGGGCCTTATCGTTCCGCCATGCGACATCGAGCAGATGGGCAGAGCCATGGAAAAGCTCGTTGCCAACCCGGTGTTGCGCATTAACATGGGCAAAGCTGCACGAAAGAAAGTTCTCGACAACTTTTCGCTCGATAAATTCGGCGCGGTAATGGAAAGTGTCTACGCAAAACTTCTGCGTACATCTCAAAATTAACGGTATTGACTTAGATACGGGCTTACAATAGAATCCTGATAACTCAACGGGGTACACAGACAGTGAATCTTTTCAGAAATTTTTCGATTGCAACCAGGCTTTTTGTAACTTTTCTGCTGGTTGCGCTTTTTCCGGTAGTCATCTTCCTTTATGTGGTGTTGGCCAAAATACAGATAAGTGAAGCGACTGCCATATTCGTGGGCATTCTGGCTCTTCTGAACGGGCTGATCGCCTCAATTCTGGTAACCGGTTCACTGCGTTCACCGATCGATAAAATCATCGCCGCCCTGCAGGCTTTTCAGACCAGAAAGTCGGCAGCGACTATTTCCGACAATGCCTCTGACGAGCTGGCCGAGATTTCTTCTGAACTCAACCGGGTTTTCACCACCTGGAACCAGGACATAGTCAGCCTTGGCAAAAAGCAGTTTCAACAGGAAAAGCAGGCTGAACAAAATGAAATTCAGATCAGTATGTCAGAGAAGCAGCTCGATCTTACCCGCTCGCTGCTGAAAGTAGCCCAGACTCTCAATACTACCTTCGACTTTCAGAATAACCTCAAGGCGATTCTAGACGAAGCAATACTGACAATGAATGTGCAGTGGGCTTCGATACTGCTGATTAATCGTGAGAAACACGAAATGACCGTCGCCTGCATGCGTGGCGTCGAAAAAAGCCTGCTTGACGACCTTACTGATGAAGAATACCCTGCAATCAGACTTAAGCCGCATGAAGGTCTGGCCGGCCAGGTTATCAAAGACGGCCTGCCACTTATAGCTAATAAAGGTTTCAAAGATCCCAGATTCAAAATGTTCAGTGAATTTCGCAGCAAGGACGAGAAAGTCGCCAGCCTTCTGTGCGCACCGATAGTCGGTAACGATGGCAATGTTCTGGGCGTCATGAACTTCATCAACCGAATTTCCCCGCCGGTTTTCCGTAACGAAGACCTGCCATATACTCATGATCTGTGCACACTGGCGGCGCTGGTCATCGAGCGGCACAAGCTGTATCACAATCTGTTTCAGGACGAAGCTACCGGACTCACCGCCCATAATGTCTGGAAAGGCTTTCTCATCGAAGAATCAGCCCGGGCGCTCAGGTATGCACAGCAGCTCAGCCTGGTGATTCTCGAAATCGATGGGTTCAAAAAGATTGTCGACAGCAGCAATGCTGACTTTGGCATGGAAATCATCAGTGCCTGCGGCGAAATCGTTGCCCGTGCTTTACGTGATACTGATACCGCGTCATCGATGCAGGAGAGATTTTTCATGTTGCTCCCCAACACCGACGTTGCGGGCGCTGTTTTTCTTGCTGGGCGGGTCAAGGAAAACATCGAAAAAACAGCTTTCACGTTCGACGGCAAAACCTATTCGGCCACGGTATCAGCTGGTATTGCATGTTATCCCGAAACCATGCAGGATCCCAAAGGCCTCATGAAATCAGGATTAAGCGCTCTCGCACAGGCCCGCGAAGCCGGCGGCAATCGTGCAGTCATTCACAACTCCGGTAAATAACCCTTTAAACGAGGTTCATCATGTCTGAAAAAAAATCATTCTACGTAACCACCCCACTCTACTACGCCAACGACGAACTGCACATCGGCCACGCCTTTTCGACTCTGGCAGCCGACATTCTCAGCCGTTATCATCGCGCCATGGGGCAGGATGTTCACTTTCTCACCGGCTCTGACGAGCATGGCCAGAAGGTCGAACAGGCGGCCAAAGCCCGCGGCCTCAGCCCGCAGGAACATACCGACAAGCTCGTCGAGCGTTTCAAATCTTTGTGGGAAATGCTCGATATCACCTATGATGACTTCATCAGAACGACCGAAGACCGCCATAAAAAAGTGGTAGCCTATGCGCTGAACAAACTCTGGGAAAAGGGCGACATCTATGAGGCAGAATACAGCGGGTGGTATTGCACCCCCTGCGAACGCTTCTGGACTGAAAAAGAAGTTCCCGATAAGCTCTGCCCGGACTGCAAACGTGCTGTTCAGGAAATCTCTGAGAAGAATTACTTTTTCAAAATGTCTGCCTACCAGCAGCGACTGATCGATCACATAAACAGTCATCCCAGCTTCATACGACCTGAGAATCGCAAAAACGAGGTTCTCGGATTCCTTCGACAGCCACTTGGCGACCTCTGCATAAGCCGCCCGAAAGCCCGTCTTTCATGGGGTATCGAACTGCCTTTTGCGCCTGACTACGTGACCTACGTCTGGTTCGATGCGCTGACCAACTACATTTCGGCCGTCGGTTACCCATTCGACATGGAAAAATTCAACCGCCTGTGGCCGGCTTCCTGTCATCTGATCGGCAAAGATATTCTTACCACCCACGCTGTCTACTGGAGCACAATGCTGATGGCGCTTGGCCTGAGCCTGCCTGAGTGCATATTCGCGCACGGCTGGTGGGTCACCGGCGAAGGCAAAATGTCTAAATCGGTCGGCAATATCATCAATCCGCGCGAACTGGTTGCCCGCTACGGGCTCGATCCGTTCAGGTTCTATCTTTTCCGCGAAATGGTGTTCGGAATGGACGCCACCTACACCGAAGAAAATTTCATACTACGTTACAACGCCGATCTCGCCAATGATTACGGCAACCTTTGCCAGCGCACCCTGCCGATGCTGATCAAAAACCGCGAAGGCATTTTCCGGAAAAAGCAGCCGACGCTGGCGCAAAGTCGTGAGATTGTCGAGCTGGCTGGCCAGGTGAAGACTGGTTATGTCGAAGCAATGGATAATTTTCTGTTCCATGATGCGTTGAAGCACATATGGACCCTGGTACAGAGATTGAATAAATATGTTGACGAAACAGCTCCATGGCGACTTGCCAAAGAACAGAATTTCGAACTGCTCGACGAAGTTTTTTATACCATCGGGGAAGGAATCAGATTCTGCAGCATCATGGTCGAACCATTCATGCCACATCTCGCACCTGAATTTCTCAAGCAGATCGGCTGCACTCAAAAACGCGTAAAGATCAATGAACTTGAATGGGGACAGCTTGCCGACGGCACTGCGTGCACAGAACCGGCACCTTTGTTTCCGAGACTCGAAACAGAACGTATTCAAAACTTGAAAAAGGGCAGCAAACCATCTGAAGCCCCCGGGAAAAAGGAAAATGCAGCTGCTCCGGCAGCAAAAGCAGAAACCAGCGCAGAAGGCCTCGTCAGTTTTGACGACTTTATGAAGACAGAGCTGTGTATCGCCCGCATCGAAACTGCCGAAAAGGTCGAAAATGCAGACAAGCTGCTCAAGCTGACAGTCAACATCGGCAGCGAGACCAGAACCCTCGTCGCCGGCATAGCTGCCTTCTACAAACCCGAGGAGATAATCGGCAAACAGGTCGTCATGGTCAAAAACCTCAAACCTGCCAAGATACGCGGAATACTGTCGCATGGCATGATTCTGGCGGCACCCACGGAAGACGGTGGACTGGCGCTGGTTTCGCCTGACAAGCCTGCCCAGACAGGTGTCCGGGTAAAATAATGGGCAACATTTTTCTGGTGGACGTGCACGCCCACCTGCAGGATGAAAAACTGTTTCCGGAATGTGACGAGCTGGTTAAACGAGCTGCAGAAGCAGGTGTTGCGCGTATAATTAACGCCGGCACCTGTATCGAGACATCAAAACAGGCTATCGACATTGCCAGGAAGCATTCGAGCTGCTCGGCTCTGGTTGGCGTACA
>JAKJFO010000135.1:10598-10994 GCA_022704885.1 Candidatus Rifleibacteriota bacterium
CGCTTCAGGAGCAAAGTCAACCACAACCGAAGAACTGCGAAAACTTGCTGAGCAGCCTGAAGTTGTCGGCATCGGCGAAATCGGTCTTGATTTTCATTACAATTTTTCGCCGCCTGAAGTGCAGGTAGCGGTTTTCAAAAGCCTCTGGCAGCTGGCAGCCGAACTTAACATGCCGGCGGTAATACATGTCAGAGAGGCTTTCGATGAGTTTTTTACGGCGATCAGAGACTTGCCCTGCCCGCCTGAGGTAATGCTGCACTGTTTTTCGGGAGACCTGGACATCGCCCGCCGGGCAGTTGACATGGGGTTCCATTTTTCGATCGGAGGTGCTCTGACTTTTCCAAAGTCAGAGATGACAAGATCTGTTTTCAAATTTCTGCCAGAGAACGCAATACA